>JAKAZS010000006.1 GCA_021815785.1 bacterium | reverse complement strand
TGAATTAAAAAATGCTGCTAACGACTTTGGGACATCGGTCACTTCTACAGCCGTTAGTTTTGGCATCGGCGCATCATCATGGAAATTAGGGTCAGTGATCGCTGATGGAGCCATAAATGGTGAATCATCTGTAGCTATGAAAAATAATATCGATATGAATTCTAAATTAGCCTTCCATGATGTTAGAAGTTCATTTTTAAAAGCTGGCGATAATGTTCAAACTGATGCCATTCAAGCTATAGCCGATGCTAGTAAGAATTCAATAGTGGACAGCAATCCTTTAAAAGCCATTGAAGGAAGTTCCAGACAAACCCTCAAAGGTGATATAGTTAGTGATACGCCAAACGATCAACCAACATCAGCAACCGTTTTCTTAAAAACCACCAAACCAGCCCATGAAGAAACCTTAATTAAAGATATTATGTCCGGCAAACGTAAACCCTTAACTGATGCTGAATATCGTAAATTATATGCGGTCAAAACAGCTGACATTGCTAAATTTAGAGATTACGCCAAATCGCACAATTTAAGTATTGACACCAGTCACGCTCAAGACGGCTATGTTAAAGTTAATGGTACTGCTGCTGAAATGCAAAAAGCCTTTAACATGAAACTAGTAGATGTAAAACATGCTGATACTGGTAATTTATTCCAAGCGCAAGTTGGTGATATTAAATTACCTAACGATTTAGCTAACGTAGTCGATAATGTAACCGGATTAGATCAACACCCCATAGCCCAAATGAAAATGCGTTTATTAAATGATGCTCAAGCACCTAAACCAAGAGAATTTGGTGGATACACTGGGGATGAAGTTGCTAAAGCCGCCGGAACCCCTGATACCAGTACCCTTGGCGCCGGTCGTAAAGCTATAATCATGGAATTAGGTGGCGCTGTCAACAAAAGCGATATGAGTTATTTTACCGATAATGGTTTAAGCAAAGTTCCAACCATTACTTCAAAAGCGATTGATGGGGCTTCTATAACCAGTGATGGACCTAATGGAGCTGATGGTGAAGTAGCCTTAGATTATCAAAACATTGGTATGGCGGCTCCAAAAGCTACCCAAGAAGTAGTTTTTGCACCCAATAACGACCAAGGAATGCCTGATGTTTTACTTTATGCAGCCAATGAAGCTAAAGTCAAACCGGATGTGGTAAGTATTAGCTGGGGTAGTCCTGAATCTAACTGGACACCATCATCAGTTCAAGCCATGGAAGCTGCAGCCAAACAAGCTGTGTTAAAAGGAATTAATATATTTGCCGCTAGTGGTGATAATGGATCCGAAGATGGTGTTGGCGATAGCATGGCTCATGCTGATTATCCAGCCGCTTCAGCTTATATTACCGGTACTGGTGGATCTAGATTAGTGTTAAAAGGTGGTAAAGTTTCCAGTGAATCAGTTTGGAATGATGGCGCCCAAGGTGGAGCTGGTGGCGGAGCTCCTAGTAGTTTATTTAAAACCCCTGACTTCCAAAAAGGTGTAGCCGATAACATTGTTGATGTTAATGGCAAGCCAACCGGCACCCGTGGTGTTCCAGATGTAAGCGGTGTAGCCGATCCTCAAACTGGATTTAAAGTCAGAGTTGATGGACAAGATGCTACAATCGGTGGAACCAGTGCTGAAGCACCAATGTATAGTGCCCGATGGATGCGTATTAAAAATGCCTTTAAAGAACAAACTGGCTCAGAATTAACCGGTGATTTTAAAGACTTATTGTATAAAGCCTATGCCGATAACGCGAACGTAGTTCGTGACATAACCAAAGGTGGCAACGATATGAATGGTGACGTGGGTGGCTTTAACGCAGGAGCTGGCTATGATTTAGCTTCAGGTTTAGGAGATGTTAAAGATGATGTATTCTTAAACTGGTTAGTCAAAAATCATCCTAACGCCAAGTCTGGCTTAAGCACTAGATTTGTCAACTATGCTAATACCTTTGTCGGTGATGAACATTTCACCACCGCCGATAAATTAGGCCTAAAAGCACAAAGCTACTCAGTGAACCCCTTATTTGGTGGAGCCTTAGCTGGTTCAATGAATAATATGCTTAATTTAGAAAATAACCAAGAAAAATAAATTAAGTTAAGTCAAAAATATTAGAATGGCATTTTTCCCCTAAATGCCATTTTAATATTTTTAGCAATACTCAACTTTACCTTTAAGCATAGTTCTTGATTCTAGATAAGTCTGGTAATAAATCATCAAATAAATTTTAAATGCTAAGTCCTGTCAGTTTAATTCTCTAAATAATGTAAACTTTTCAGCAGACTTCCTTATATCTTAAATAAACAAAACCCCAAAAATCAACTTAGATGATTTAAAATGATAAAGTATTAATTTTTGGTTTGGAGAATTTACTAAAAAATGAAGGTTTGGTTTTTCCTGATAATTTTAATTATGGGTTTTAATCTACAAAATATACAGACAAAATCTTTAGAATCAAATTTTACTGTTGCCCAGTGCGCTCAACTTCCTACTAAAAATAAAGATCAGACTAATTTAATTATGCAAAAAGCAATTAGTAATCCAAGCAATAGTGAAATTATTAATTGGGTAAATTGTGACCAATTTAAATCAAGTAAAACTTATATACAAATAAATAAACCAGTTAATAATTTAAACTTACCTAAAAACCAAAGTAGTAATTTAATCCTAAATGAAATTGACAATTCTAAATCATCTAATATAACACCATTAAACTTGAAAAACGATCTTAAACACGGTTATTTTATTACACCCCAGGAATTATTTGGCCAAAACCTTAAAAATGATATTCACAATAGCGACTTTTTAGAAAAATTAAATAATTTACTTAATCCTGAACATAATTTTTTAGATTATCTGGCGATTAGCCAGGTAATTACCAGTTTAAAAGCCCAAATTTCCAATGACAATCATAACGGTAAATTAAGGGTAATTTTAAGTATTTATGAATACCTGGCTGGAGATATTATGGGCAGTTCCCTTGAAGCCAAACGAGCTATTGCCTTAATGAGTATGGATTATTTACCACATTTAATTTTGGGCTTAATTTTTGATGAAACCAATGAACACGAATTAGCCATAAGTGAAATTAAGCGAGCCATTGCCATGGAACCCAAACAGGCAATTATTCACGAATACCTGGCTAAATCTTATTTAAATGCTGGTGATCTATCGCAAGCTATTAATGAATTCCGCCGTTCCATTACGATTAGTCCAAGAGTAAGTGCGCTAGCCTATCTATCCCAGGCACTATTAACAGTCAAAGACAATTACGGTGCTTTAAAAGCTGCTCGTATAGCCGAATCAATCAATCACGGTTCAGCCATCGCTCAAATAGCCTTAAGTCGAGCCTTATTAGCCAACGATGAAAATCAGTCGGCACTTAGAACAGCCCGACAGGCAATTTTACTTGATCCGATGCTTGCTCAAAGCCATATGGTTCTAGGCAGGGCTTATGCAGCCAATGGACAAGCAACTGAAGCTCTTGACGAATTAAAACAGGCCGTTAATTTGGAGCCATTAAATGCCCAGGCTCGTAATGATTTAGGGTTTTTACTCTATAAGCAAAATGACTTACTTCAAGCTATCAATGAATTGCGTCTAGCCTTAAGGCTAAATCCTAGTTTAGCTGAAGCTAGAAACAATCTGGAAATTGCCATATTTGGCTTTTCGCAGGATAAAAAAAATAAAAGTGCGCCAACTTTAAAATTTTTAAAAAAATAAATAACTAATTTCAATTTAAAACAGCAAAGCTTTAGCAATAGCTTAATAAGCCTTAAAAATTATATGAATTAGAATATAAATTTATAAGAAAAATATATTTTTTGTCCATAAAATTTATGGGATAATTAAACATTCGACTTAATTAAAGTATCAGGACTACTGGCTAAAGGAAATTTAACCACAGCATTTAAACCTATACCATCACTATTAGATTCAAGATAAATTTTACCATTATAAGTTTTAACAATTTCCTTAACTATAGCTAAGCCTAAACCACTACCACTAGATTTAGTACCAAGGATACGATAAAATCTTTCAAAAACTTTTTCCCGTTCTTCATAAACAATACCTGGTCCATTGTCTTCAATAATTAATAAAGCAGAATTAGTTTCATGCTTTTTATTATTTTTTTCAATATTTACTTTAACCGTAACTTTACCACCAGTTTGAGTGTAAATTAACGCATTTTCAACTAAATTTGCAGCCAACTCATGTATAGACAGTTTATTAGCACGAATAAAAACGGCTTCGTCACAATTTTCAAAACCAAAATCAATTTGCCTGCTTAAGGCTAATTGAACGAATTCAGTACAAACATCTTTAGCAATTAAATTCAAATCAATAACATGCAATTCAGCTTCAGTTATAACTCTTGGTTCAGCCTTAGCTAATGACAATAATTGATTAATTAAGCGACTAGCGCGACTTGCACTAATTTTAATCTGTTCTAAATTATGCTGTAAATCCTGACGATTATCAATACGTAAGGCTAATTCAGCCTGAGTCATAAGACCAGCTACCGGAGTTCTTAACTGATGAGCAGCATTAGCAACAAAACGCTTTTGCGCCTGAATATCATTATTTAACTGCTGCAGTAAATTATTAATAGCTTTAACCAAAGGTCTGACTTCATTGGGAGCACCACGTTCCTGAATGGGACTTAAATCAAATGGAGTTCTTTGGGCTACAGCATTACGTACAGTTTCTAATGGCGCTAAACCTCTATCCACACCAAAACGTACAATTAACAGAAATAAAACCAGCATAATAAATTGGGGCAGAACAATACTAATAATAATTTCATCAGCTACCTGGTTACGACTTTGTAAAGTTTCGGCTACTTGAATAAACATAAAAGCCTTAGGATTTTCAGGAATAGCAAAGGCTACTTGGGCAATACGAGCTTGGGTACCATTAATATTTCCAGATGAAAAATTAGCTGATTTAATACCTAAGTATTTTTTACGCCTAATTTTTGGTTGTGGTATTAAAACATCACCAGCAATAAAATTACCATTTTCATCAGAAACCCGGTAATAAACCTTATCTTTAATATTTTCTTTAAGAATAGCCAAAGCAACTGGTGGAATATCAGCACTAATTTGGCCATTTTTAAAATTAATACAGCTGTAAATTGAAAAAACCGAGTCCAACAGACCTTTATCAAAAGCACCTGTAGCCAAATTCATGGCTAAACTATAAGTTAAAAAGCTCTGCACCATCCATAAAATTAGCATTGGCACTGATAGCCAAATAAGCAAATGCGTTTTAATGGAATTTTTAAATGGTTTCAATTGCTATTATCCAATAAATACCCAAGACCACGTATGGTGCGAATAAAAATTCCACAAGGTTCAAGTTTTTTACGCAAACGATGCATATTAACTTCAATGGCATTCTGACTAACTTCTTCGTCCCAGCTATACATATGTTCCAAAAGTTGTTCCTTACTTACCACAGCACCAGATCGTTGTAAAAATATTTCCAACATACTAATTTCTTTAGCCGATAATTCCAAAAATTTATCTTCAACAGTTACACGTTTCGTAACTGTATCATATTTTAAAGAACCAAATACCAATTCAACTGTTCCTTTACTAAGGCCACGTCGTAGCAAGGCTCGAACCCTAGCTTCTAACTCCGGTAAGTCAAAGGGCTTAGTCAAATAATCATCAGCACCATAATCTAAACCAATAACCCTGTCGTCAAGCGTATCGCGGGCGGTAACTATTAAAACCGGTAAATTAGACATACGCGAACGTAAATTTTTAAGGACTTCAATACCATCCATAGAAGGTAATCCTAGATCGAGAATTAACAAGTCAAAGTTATCGGCTCGTAACGCACAATCAGCATCATAACCATTAGCGACCTGGTCAACCGCATAGCCATTTTGTTTTAAGGCTTTAGAAATTCCATCGGAAAGAATTTCATCATCTTCTACTAGTAATATACGCATATATTTATATATTATATTATTTAATTACCTATTAACTGAATTCTTGCGCTAATTTAATATTCTAATTTACATCAATATTAGCAATGCTTAATTTTAAATATTTACACAGCTTAACTTTCTAGTAAGTAATACGTAAGCATTAATCTTTATTATAAAACTATTATTTTTTTAGTATTTCCTCAGGTTTATATGCAATTAATCAAAAACAATTATGACAATTCTCGAATCGGTGTATTGCTAATCCATGGATTAACGGGTAGTCCTTGTGAAATGAAACCCGAAGTCAAACATTTAACCCAATTAGGCTTTACCGTCAAAGCACCAATGCTGCCAGGCCACGGTGGATCGCACCAGGATTTATTGAATACTAATTGGCAAGATTGGTTCGATGGTGCTTGTCAAGCATATGAGGAGTTAGCCAAGCAATGTGCGGAAATTTATATTGGCGGATTATCAATGGGAGCTTTATTAGCTTTAATGATTGCCCACAAATATAAAAATGTTTCCGGAATCATCTTAATGTCACCAACTTTAAAATATGATGGCGGCAATGTCCCATTCCTTCATCGCTTAATGCCATTAGCCGACTTTATTCCTTTCCTGGGTAAATATTTTTATTGGACAGAAGATCCACCCTACGGCTTAAAAGATCAAAGACTGCAAAAAATTATCACTAAATCCATTGAAAATGCTAAAAACAGTAATTCTAATGAATTTGGTTTATTTAGAACTTATGTAGCATCCTTACGCCAACTTAATCATTTAGCCAGAATAGTGAAAAAGCATGCGCCGATGGTTACTTGCCCAGCGGTTATTATTCATAGCCTCGAAGATAGTCTTACATCAATAGATAATGCAATTCAAATTTATAATATGATATCCAGTAAAGATAAACAATTATTAATGCTCGACAACTGTGATCATGTGCTCACTTTAGATCTTCGTAAAAAAGATGTTACAAATTCAATTAGCAATTTTATCATAAATAATAGTACTATTTATAATGATAATAGTATTGAATATGATGAATCTAACCTGGCATGCTCGATAGCCTAACCATTGAATTACAAAACAAACTAAAATCTGTTGACGATAGTATTTGGACTGAATTTTTTATTGACCATCCAGATTCAACGTCAATGATAAACTTAATGCAAGATTCTGGCACTAATCCAGTTGAGTTTAAAAGCTTGGTTATAAAATCACGTAATAAACCAGCAGTAATTTTGCCCTTATTTATTACCAAATATTCATTACTTACTACTGTAATACCAGAGATGAATGGCAAAATTAAAGATTTTGCCATTCATCTTAATAAACATTTTCCGCAGTGGTTTCAAGTAAAAGTTCTGGGCATTGGCTTTGTTGAAGGTGAGTATGGCGAGATTGGTTTAGATAAAAATTTAAACATTGAAAATGCTGATTACACAAGTTTGTGGGATGAAATAATCAAAACCCTTAAAAGCCTTCAAAAAAACTTAAAACTTGATGTAATTGCCTTTAAAGATTTTACCGCAATCACCAAAAAGCAATTACCTAAATCCATAACCAATAATTATATTTGTGCTAATTCATTACCATTTTGCGTCCTGGACATTAATTTTAAAACTTTGGATGAGTATTTAAAGTCAATATCTCATGAGATGAAACGATATTTAAATCACAGTATAAAAAAATCCAGCCCAATTGAAGTTATGATAACTAATTCACCTAAAACAAATGATCTTGACACTATATATAGTTTATATAACATTCAGGTGGAATCAGCCGAATTATCATTCGGCAAACACAATCAGGCCTATTTTGACAATATTTGTAAAACAGTTTCTGGCGCTCAATATGTATTATTTTACCTGGATAGTAGACTTATCGGCTTTGATCTTATTGTTACCAATAAAAATGTTTTAGTTCAAAAATATATTGCTTTTGATAAGGAAGTAGGACGGAAATACAATTTATATTTTCGTGCGTTTATTGAAAAAATCAAAATTTGTTTAGCCCATAATTTAACGCAATTATATTTAGGTGCCTCGCTTGAAGAAACCAAATATAAGTTAGGCTGTCATTTAATCCCTAGCTATATTTATTTTCAACATAAAAACCCAATCATAAATTACTACTTACAAAAATTCAAAAAGCATATTGAATATGTTAGTGCTATTACAATTGAAGATAACGTAATTTGATTGAGTTAAAATTATGAGTTTACATAAATATCACATACGCAATCATCAAGACTAAATTTAGCAACAAATATCGTACTGTTAAGCTGAATCTTTTTGATGAATATCTATTTCCAACTGAGTATTGGTATCATCCTGATTAACGGGTCTACCTATCGCCATGGCAATCATCAAACAAACATCAACTTTTTCCATAATTTCTTGAGAAAATGAACCAATTTTACTGACCAAAAGAGTTTTAGGTATAGTAGCAATAACCGTACAGTCAATCACACTGTCTAACCTCAATCCAGCTGTTTGCCCTTCGGGAGAATTCATGGACACAAAGACTTGGGTGGGTTCACGGTTGGCTCTACTCATATTACTAGTCAAGGGAACTAACAAAACATCATCCAACCGTGAATTGTTATAATCATTAGATATAATAACTGCCGGACGTCGCTTGGTCTGAACCTGACCATCATCAGTTGTAAAAGGGAATGACACTAAAATTACATCACCTTTTTTGCAATTATCTAGTTTTGGGGTAGACATTAAGGCCTTAGCAAAATAGTAACCAAATATACTTTTATTTTATCAGTATATTTAGAAAATTTCCTTGAAAATAAAACTTAAATTATACGTTTGCGTATGCTTTTTCCATTTCAGGGTCATTCATTCTGGCTAAACAATATCGATTAGCGTCTAAGGCATCACTACGTTTAGCTTCTTTAAACGAGTCAACAAGGGCTTCAACTTGTGATGAGGTAACCCGTGAAAAAACTTCAAAAAGTGCTTTTTCAAACGGTTTTGGTTTATTAGCTTCCTTGATTTCTGGTTTAATGTTAAAACGTTCAAAACTCATTTATTTAACCCTTTAGAATTACTATGTAAAAATTATAGCACGGTTTACAAGAGATAAAAAATTAATTATATTTAATCTTAATAAAGTTAATTGCTATATTTATTATTTACCCAAAATAAACATATCTTAGACAGTGATTAACAAAAATTAATCTTTACTAAATAAGTCTTTAAGAAATTGAATCGTTTTTTGGGTTCCACCACCAGGCACAAAAATATCTTTTACACCTTGTTTAATTAGTTCCAGGCGGTCCTCTTCGGGGATAACTCCACCACCAAAAACCACAATATCAGTAGCATCACGTTCTTTTAATAAATTAACCACTTGGGGTAATAATGTCATATGCGCTCCAGACAGAACACTTAAGCCAATTGCGTTAACATCTTCTTGAATGGCTGTTTCAACAATTTCTTCGGGGCTGCGATGTAAACCACTGTAAATAACTTCCATACCAGCGTCACGTAAAGCACGAGCCACTACTTTAGCACCTCGATCATGTCCGTCTAATCCAGGTTTACCGATTAATACTCTGATTTTTTGTTTCATACCATTATTATAAATAAATTTAGCAAAATTTAAGTCAAATTTTGATTTTTAATAATATTTAAATTTGCAATAATATAACTTTCAATTTTATCAAATGGTTTTAAATCTTTCTTATTGAGCAAATAAATAAAATTATCTTGTGTTTTTAAAATACCAAAACTTAATTTTGTTGGATTTTTCCAATAAACAATATCTTTAAAACTATAAGTTTTGGTTAAAAATATCGTTTTAACCTTAAATTTATCATCAGCTAGTTCTAATTTGTCAACTTCTAGACTCATTGGCCAAAAATAACCAATATCCAAAAAAATCAACATCGCATATTTAATAAATTCCGAATTTAAGGAAATTGCCATATGATGAACAATAATTCGCCAATAGTCATTATATAAAAGATTGATATTAATAATAAACAAACAGGTCAAGCCAAATATCCGCACCCAATGAATGAAACGACTGCGAGCAAAGGTTTTATTAATGCGATATTGCGAAGATTTCAAGAGACACTGGTTTAATCATAAACACCTTTATAATTCTAACTTAAAAAAGCAACATTTTTGCAACTCTTTAACGGACAGTTTTTTTATCTATCTAGAAATCAAAGCCAGCATTAATGGTGAATACCCTAAAAACCTTTAATTGATCTCTTACGGCAAGGTTTACATCAAAAATAATCGGTTAATCAAGGTATACTAGTAAGTAGATTTACCGATTATTTATTGAGGAATAATGACAATTAGTTTAATTGGTGGCGATGAATCGTATCTGATCAAAAAGAAAGTTACTGATTTAAAGGCAACCCTTCTTAATAATAATGTATCCAGCCTTAATTATCTTTATTTTGCGGAAACTAACGTAAAAGATTTTATTGAAAATACTCAGTCCTTACCTTTAGGCCTAGGCAATCGACTCCTAGTATTTAACAATTGTAACTGGTTTACCAAAGCCAAAAGTAAAGAAAATACAAAAATGAGCGATCTTGCCTTAAAGGAAATTGAATTTATTTTAAAAAACCAATCTGCTTACTTACAAATAATTCTCGTAAGTTATTATAAACTTGACAATGGTTTAAAATTAACCAAATTATTTAAAGAACATTGTCAAATTTATGAATATGAAAGTATTAAATATTATCGGGATAGTTTTAACCCTAAATTACTTGAATTCTGCCAGAATGAAGCTAGATTAGCCCATTGTAGTATCGATGACAAAGCTATAAACTATTTATTGGACATGACGAATGGTAATATGTGGCTAATCCATCAAGAAATAAATAAATTAGCGACTAATTTACTACCAAATAAACATATTTCTTTAGCTTATTTAAAATCGGAAATTGATTTTCAGTCCGACATCTTTGCCTTAGCCGAAAATTTTTTAGCCAAGCAAACGCTTACAGTTTTTACTATTTTACATAATCTGCAAGCGAATACGCCAATATTGCAAATTATTGCATTTTTTCAAACCATGATATCCAAATGGATTAAATTAAAGGTATTAGAGGAATATTATAATAGTAAATTACCGATGCGCCCAGGAATTATTAAACGGGAATTGCCCTTAAAAGACTTAAGCACAAAAATTGCTAAAGATTTAGAAAGTAATCCATTCGTAATTGAAAAAGACTTAAAGCGCTTAATCCAAGTTAAACTTGAATTTTTAATTAATTGTCAAGAAAAACTCATAATTTACGAAAATAAAATTAAATCTGGTCAATTGCTGGATAAACAGGCAATCGAATTATTTTTTCTTGAGTGTGCTAAATAGACATGAACCATCATAATCCTAATTCCAATAATAACAATTTTGTCCTTGAAGAAATGACTGCCAAAGATACCTGGCGTGTTTTTCGCATTATGGCTGAATTAGTTGAAGGCTTTGACATGTTGTCAAAAGTTGGACCGGCTGTCTCAATTTTTGGTACCGCTCGATGTAAAGAAGGTGATAAAGAATATACCCTGGCTCGAGAAATAGCTGCCAAATTAGCTGCTCGAGGTTTTGCAGTGATAACCGGTGGTGGCCCAGGCGTTATGGAAGCGGGCAACCGTGGTGCTTATGAATCTAATGGTCTTTCCGTGGGCTTAAATATTATTTTGCCACGTGAAACTGATGCTAATAATTATCAAAATATATCCCAGGATTTTCGGTATTTTTTTATTCGCAAATTAATTTTCATCAAATATGCCGTGGCCTTTGTCATATTACCCGGTGGGTTTGGCACTCTTGATGAATTATTTGAGGCCGTTACCCTCATACAAACCAAGAAAATTAAACGTTTTCCTTTATTTCTGGTTGATTCGACTTTTTGGCAGCCAATGATTGAATGGATTAAAGTATCACTAGTCCAGCGCGGTTTTATTGAAGAAAGTGAATTAAGTTTACTGCAAGTTGTAGACGATCCCGAAGAACTGGTCAATAAAATTGCCTGGTGCGAAAAAGAAAAATGCTATAACCTCGCTAATGGCATTATGGAGTTTAGTGAAGAGAATAGTAAAGAAAATCTTTAAAAAGGCAAATATTTTATATAGATTAAACTAAATTCGTGAGCAAACTATTATAATTAAATAGTTATTTGTACTTAAAAATATATGTCTATTATATTTTAAACGGAGGTAATCCCTTGAAAATTGCTGTTTGTGTCAAGGCTGTTCCTGATACGGAAACAAAAATCGTCTTAAATTCAGACAAAACTAATATTGAAACGAATCAGGTTAAATTCATAACCAGTCCTTATGATGAATTTGCTATCGAAGAAGCTTTAAAAATCAAAGAAGCTAATAGTGGCACCACAGTAACGGCTATTAGTATGGGGTCAAATGAAGCTAAAGATGTTTTACGGGATAGTCTAGCTCGTGGTGTTGATGAAGCCATTCACATCAATGTTGACAAGCCTTTAGATTTTAGTCCTTTAACCACTGGCAAAATTTTAGCCAAATCGCTAAGTCTCGATTCCTACGACATAATCCTATGCGGTCAACAAGGTGTAGGAACCGACCATTCACAAGTTCCGGCCATTTTAGCCCAACTTTTAAATATAACCCAAGCAACTTTTATTGTTAAATTGACGCTAAAAGAAAATAATACCTTTTTAGCTGAACGAGAAATTGAAGGGTCTCATGAAATAGTTAGTGGCAAACTACCAGCGGTATTTAGTGCTCAAAAAGGTTTAAATGAACCGCGTTATCCATCAATTAAAGGCGTTATGGCCGCACGCAAAAAAGAAATTAAAACCCTTGATTTAACTAGCCTAAACGTAGCTGAAGAGGTTAGTAAGACCAATTCTTTAGTTAAACTAAAAGCCTTATGCTTACCCCAAAATAAAACTAGTAGTAAAAATATTGAAGGCGATCCCGATCAACAGGTTAAAGCATTAGTCGATTTATTAAGACAAGAAGCAAAAGTACTATAAGTATAGGAGGCTAAGAAAAAATTGAATATTTTAGTTTTAATTGAAGTTAGAAACAATCAGATTCGTAAAGCCAGTCTGGAAGCATTATCGTATGCAATTAAGCAAAATGCCAATGTAACTGCTTTATTAATTGGTCATAACTTAAACGAATTAACCACACATTTAGCTAAATTTAAAATCAATAAAATCTATTTAGCTGACACCATTGTTAACTACGCTACCGATACCTTTGCAATGGCTCTTAGTGAAGTTATTAAATTAAGCAGTGCCAATTTAGTTCTAGCGGCCAACACTTCCTTAAGTAAAGACTTAATCCCTTATGTAGCAACAGCCTTTAATGCTGTTGCCGTAACTGACGTTGTTGAGCTTAACATACTATCTAATTCACTTGAAGTAACCAAACCGGTTTATTCAGCAAAAGCTAATGCCATATATGAATTAACTGGTTCACTTAATTTTTTAACGCTTAGACCAAATGTCTTTAGTCAAGAATTAACGGGACAAATTTATCAAAATACTATTGAAAATCTTAATATTAAATATAATGAACCACGTTCTCAAGTCATTGAAACTATTACAACCGGTAACACGCAAATGGAATTAAGTGAAGCACCAATTATTGTATCCGGTGGTCGTGGTTTAAAAGCTGCCGAAAATTTTGCCATGTTGCAGGATTTATGCGATGTCTTAGGTGCAGCTTTAGGAGCCTCACGAGCCGTTGTTGACGCCGGCTGGATTAGCCACCAGTTTCAGGTTGGCCAAACCGGCAAAACCGTTAGTCCACAACTTTATATTGCTTGTGGAATTTCTGGAGCTATTCAGCATTTAGCTGGCATGTCATCGTCTAAAGTAATTGTGGCCATTAATAAAGATCCGGATGCTCCAATCTTTAAACATGCAACTTATAGTGTTGTTGGTGATGTATTTGAAATCGTACCAAGACTGACTAAAGAAATTAAAGCTTTAAGAGATAACAATTAATTTAGAGCAACATTACCACCATTAGTTTAACTATTACTCGAACTAATTAAATCCTTAATAATAAATCAAATTTGTTATTTTTTTAATCCAAATGCCCCTAATCGCTTATGCTATAATTGCCGCAATCTAGACAGTAAGCAAAAACTCGATGAAAAATTTATGATACCAGAAAACCTTGGTGATGATATTGCCGCAATCTCGACAGCCCCTGGAACTGGTGCTATTGCAATCGTAAGAATTTCGGGACCAAACGCCTGGGCGATTGTTCAATCAATTTTTCGAGCCCAGAGTAATATCCAGTCGGTTAATTTTGAGCCGCGCCAGGCTAGCCATGGTTATATTATTGACCAAAACGACAATATTGTTGATGAAGTTGTAGTAATTACCTATAAATCGCCAAATTCTTATACAGGCTTAGATCTTGTTGAAATCAACTGTCATGGTTCAATCGTTATAAGTAATAATATTTTACAACTTTTATTGGATAACGGAGCCCGCCTAGCGCAAAAAGGTGAATTTACCAAACAGGCTTTTTTAAATGGAAAATTAGATCTAATCCAGGCCGAAGCTGTACTAGACTTAATTCAAGCCAAAACAGTAAAATCAGGTATTGCTTCGCTTAGTATTTTAAAAGGACATTTGGGCAATAAAATTAAAAAATTAAGACAGGCATTAATTAATCATTTAACTAATATTGTTGCCCGTATTGATTTTCCTGATGAAGTCGAAGAACTTGATACCAGTAATTTAGGTAATGATTTAACCAAGCTAAAAATCGAATTAACCAAATTAGCTAAAACAGCTACAACCGGAATTTTCTTAAGACAAGGTGTTAAAATAGCCATAGTTGGCAATCCTAATGTCGGCAAATCAAGTTTATTAAATCAGCTCCTGAATTTTGAACGCGCTATAGTAACACCACAGGCTGGCACCACTCGAGATTTTATTGAAGAACCGCTTGATTTAAAGGGAATTCCGGTAATTTTAATTGACACCGCTGGTATTCGTAACACCAGCGACGAGGTTGAAAAAATTGGTATCAATCGCTCAATAGAGGCAGTTAACCAGGCTGACCTTATCTTACTTATGCAAGATATAACAGTCAATTCATCAATAGAGCCATCTTTAACTGAAAAATTAAGCCAAAAACCATATTTTATCTTAAATAATAAAACCGATCTAATCGATTTTAATGCAAACATTTTGTTAGACCGACCACTCCTTAATGCTGAAATAATCAATAATCACTTATGCCAAGGACAAATTAATATCTCTGCTAAAACTGGTCAAGGAATTGATAATTTAATTAATAGTTTAGAAACCTGGATTAATCATTTTAGTGATCTTGAAGAATGTGGTGGTAGCCTGAACCAGCGGCAGGCAAGTTTATGCAGAAATGCCAGCGACTCAATTCTTAATGCCATCGATGCCATTGCCAACGATTTACCGTTAGACTGCATTTCAACGGATTTAAAAGAAGCTATAAACAGCCTGTCACAAGTATGTGGAATTGAAGTTTCCCAAGAAATTATCAACAATGTATTTGCTAATTTTTGTGTAGGTAAATAAAATGGCAAATCTTCGTGGTTTAAATGATCAAGTGTTTTTTACCATTGATTTTAATAATATTGAACAAAACAATACAGAAATATGGCAACATGTAAATTTAAGTTTTAATACGTTGTGGTCTAGTTTAAATATTAAAAGCCAGGTTAATACTAACCATTCATTAACAACAACAGCTAATGGCAACAAAATTGAAATCACCAATTTTGGTACCATTGTCTTGTGTCGTAAACCAACTGATGAAATACAATTGCTTAGTGATAATATAACTAATTTAATCCAGGAAAATATTTCCCAATTCAGTTTTGAACCATTTGAACCAAGTTTTGAATTAAATATCAAAATTATTGACGCAAAACAAGCAACATTTTTAGTCGAAGCTTATCTAGATTTAACTAATTTTATTGATGGCTTTTATTTAGGTGATGCAATTGGCATGAAATTTTATATTAATCGAGGTAGTTTAATTACTTTTAACAACGAATTAATTGCTCAAAGTCAAATTTCTTGACAATGGTCAAATACCTGTATCATAGTATTCATCACAGACAATAGCATTTTTCACCTGATTGTTTTAATGAAATGATTAAAACTCGTTTTATAAGGGAATAAAATTAGTATCTTATTGAAAAAATTATATTTATTAAAAATTTTACGGCTCAAGTAATATCGTTTAAATATAAAATCTTTTACCCAATAATACAATTTTGAAACTTATTTTTAAAATTTATTCGGATTAAAACCATAACTTATCATGAAGACAATTTCAAATCTTAATAATTATAAATCAATACTTTTAACCAATCTGGAAATCCCTAAATTTTGTGATAATTTATGGAATTTTTTCAAAACTATTGATAATTCATTGATTTATCTCCAGATTTGTTTTTATGATGCTGATATTGAAGAATTTTCCGAAATTATCAATTTTGGTGAAGCCCAACATTTTCAAAATAGTAAGCAACTAAATGAATTACTTAATCAATTTGAAAACCAAGAAATGTGTTTGCTTAATGATCAATCATATTGGATTACCTTAAAAAGAAATGAAATTATTTTAGCCACTTTAATTTTAAATAAATTAAATAACCTTACCCTAAATCAATTAAAAGATATTATTCTGGAATATCCTTTAACAAATGCCTTTGCTAACGTTATCGAATTCAATGAACTTAAACAAGATACAATCAGATATAGAACTAGATATGAAGATTTAGAGAATCAAAACTTACAACAAATTGAAGACACTCGGAATTTAATTACGCAGTTAGAGCTTGACGAAAGACTGAAAATTGAACGAGCTCATCATGATAAAATTATTTACTCAATCAGCAGTAAAGTTGCCAACTATGAAGAAATTAATGATGTAGCGTTAGCAATAGTTAATTTAATTGGGACAGAATATGGTTTAGATACCTGTATCTTAATTTTAAATAATGAAAATGACCAGAACCAGAACTCTTTGTATGAATATAAAGCTGAAAGCAAAAATTCCTTAATCAATCACTTAAATTTGCCAGAAGGCAAAAGCCTTATTAACATTTTTCTCAATTTAAAATCACCTCAAGAATTTTATAATATTAATGGTCTACAAAATTTTGAAAATGCCTTTTTAAATAATTTAGATTTAAT
Organism: bacterium; assembly: GCA_021815785.1. Taxonomy (GTDB): domain Bacteria; phylum Cyanobacteriota; class Vampirovibrionia; order Obscuribacterales; family JAKAZS01; genus JAKAZS01. The sequence goes on along the minus strand of JAKAZS010000006.1, from coordinate 40,386 downwards.
CGGTAGCCTGGTTATCCCTATCATATCCGGTGATGCTACTCAAGGCGTATTAATCTTTAAATTTAAAAATCCCTTGCATAACTGGACCATTGAACAAATGACCAGGCTTACTACACTATCGGGGATTTTAGGGGTAACCTTAACTAACGCCTATTTGCGTAATGTTATTAAACAACAAGCTGTTACTGATGGTTTAACGGGAATTTACAACCGTCGTAGTTTTAATGAATCGTTAGCCAAAGAATTTGAAAGAGCCAAACGTTACCAGGAAACACTAACATTAATAATTATTGATTTAGATTTTCTTAAAAAAATTAATGATACTTATGGTCATAAAGTTGGTGATGAAGCGATTAAAGGAATTGGTTCAGTTTTAAAGACTAATTCTCGCACTAATGATTTTTGTGCCCGTTATGGTGGCGAAGAATTTTGCGTGCTTTTACCCAATACCGATACCGAAATGGCTGCCCAAATAGCTCAAAGAATTCGGATACTGATAAATGAAATACAAATTGAAGGTCCGGGAGTAATTTCAGCAAGCCTGGGTGTTGCTAGTTACCCTATTCATGCTAGTGACAGCGACAGTTTATTTAACAAAGCTGATGAGGCTTTATACGAAGCAAAAAAAACCGGTCGCAATAAAGTTATAATTGCCAATAATAATCAAATTACCAAATCAGAATAAGAGGAGAAAAGAAATCATGGCGTTAATTGAAGAAATTTTTCAAGGCATAACTAAAGAAGTTAATCAGGTTAAAAACCGTTCTCAGGAAATGCTGCAATCTTTTACAATTACTAATCAAATTAAAGATTTAGAGCGTAAAAGAACAACCATATATATAGAAATCGGACGAATGGTTTTTGCTAAATTAAATAAAAATGATAAAATTAGTGAAGACGAAGTTATGATTAAAGTTAAAGACATCAATAAACTAGATGATGAAATTGGCCTACTCAATGACGAATTATCTAGCCTAAAAGCTCAATACGATCCCAATGCCTCAGCACGCCAAAAAGCGCAAGCTAAAGCTGGATATCATACTACACCAGGGTCTAAATGTCATTCCTGTCAGAGTGAAATCAGTACGGATAAAAGCTTTTGTCCTGTTTGTGGTGCAAAAGTAAATAACGAAGAAAATTGTTCACCTGATTGCCCTGAAGAAAAATCAGCTAGTGACGGTAGCGAAAGTAATAAAACCAATGAAACTAAAAGTAGTTAAATCACTAATGCTTTTCTAAATTTAAAATCTGGTTGTAAAGTTCCTTTTGTTGATCATTTAAATTTTTCGGAATAACAATTTTAATTTTAGCCAAATGGTCACCCCTAGGTTTATCCTTGCCTTGAGGTAATCCTTTTTCTTTAATCCTTAACATCTGACCATGTTGAGACCCAGGTGGAACTTTAATGGTGACTTCACCATCAATGGTTTTAACCTTAACCAGTCCACCAATGGTAGCTAAAGCTGGAGACAGAGTAATATCGGTCAAAAGATTATCACCATCAATAGTAAAATGTGGATGAGGCTTTAGTTTAACTTTTAAATAGATATCGCCAGTCTGATTATTTACATTAGACTTGGCACCTTCACCAGCAACTCTAATTTTAGACCCTAAGCGAACATTAGGGGGTATTTTTACTTGTAAAGTTTTAACTTGGCCATTAGGTTCATTTTTTTGGATTATTCGGGTAGTACCCGTTAACATTTCTTCAATACTAAGCTCAATATCTGTTTCACGGTCCATACTGCGCGGATTTAACATATCCTCAAATCCTGATTTGCGGCCACCAGCAGTTTTAGCACCAGTGCCAAAATTCTGTCCAAATAACATTTCAAAAAAATCAGAAAAATTTGAAGAACCGCTGCCGCCAAAACCCTGAAATGAATTAAAATCAAAATTCATATTTTGATTTTGCGCATTGCCAAAACCACCATATTGCTGCCAATTTGGCCCTAAAGCATCATATTTTTGTCGTTTTTCTGGATCTTTTAAGACTTCATAAGCTTCATTAATTTCTTTAAACTTTTCTTCTGCCCCTTTATGCCCTTTATTTGTATCCGGGTGATTAAGCCTAGCTAATTTGCGGTAAGCAGCCTTAATCTCTTTATCGGTAGCCTGCTTGGAAACACCTAAAATTTTATAATAGTCTTTATAGGCAACCATATTAAACTTACATAACCTCGAAAACGAACATAAAAAACTGCCAATTTAATTGTAACTTATCAAAGTCAAAATTGCCTTAGCCAAATTAATAAAAGAATTTAAGTTACTTTCATTAAATTCATTAACAATTAAAACAATCCGGTAATTTCTACTTACCCTAAATTATCCAATATAACTCATATAATCATTAATAAATGTTGAAAATTAGCCAATTTATTAAACTTAGTTACCAATATTTATGTATTATTGGCATACTTACATTATTTATTTTAACTAAAATAAAGTAATACATAATTTTTTACAGGTATAAAATTTTAGGTGTAAAACAGCAGGTAAAAATGACCCAAGAAATTCTTAAAAAAGCCCTTAAAGGCAATCGCCTTAATTTTGAAGAAAGTTTAGCTTTACTAAATCAAGCCAATTTACTTGATTTAGGTTATACGGCTAATGAAATTCGCAAACGCTTTCATCCAGATAGCTCCCCCATTACCTATGTAATTGATCGCAACGTTAATTATACTAATATCTGTGATGCTTATTGTACTTTTTGCGCTTTTTATGTTGCTCCTGGCTCGCTAGACGGATACGTGTTACCTTATAAAGTTATCCACCAAAAAATCCAAGAACTGGTTGATTTTGGGGGAACTCAATTACTGCTTCAAGGAGGTCATAATAAGGATCTTGGTATTGAATACTATGAGGATTTACTCAGTTCTATCCGTCATGATTTTCCCAACCTAACTATTCACGGCTTTTCGCCATCCGAAATTGACCATATTACCCGAATCAGCAATTTATCCTTAATCGAAGTGTTACAACGCCTCGTCAAAGCTGGTTTATCTTCAATACCTGGTGGTGGAGCTGAAATTCTTACCGAAAGCGTCAAGAAAAAAATCAGCCCCCTTAAAATTCCGGCTCGTCGCTGGCTTGAGGTTATGCAAGAAGCTCATAAATTAAATATTAAAACAACTGCAACCATGATGTTTGGTTCTGTTGATACAGCTTATGATCAAATTGAACATCTAATGGCCATAAGAGATTTACAGGATAGTTATCCAGGTTTTACGGCTTTTATCGCATGGAGCTTTCAAAGAGGCAATACTCCATTAGCCAAAATTGTTCATAATCAAGCTTCGGCAGTTGACTACCTACGACTGGTATCAGTGGCCCGAATTGTGCTGGATAATATTAAAAATATTCAGTCCTCCTGGGTTACCCAAGGATCAAGCTTAGGCCAAATTGCTTTTGGCTTTGGGGCTAATGATTTTGGTGGCACAATGATGGAAGAAAATGTCGTATCAGCAGCTGGAACATCTTGTGATGTCAGCTTAGCTGAAATGATTCACTGTATTCACCAAACTGGTCACAACGCGGCTCAACGTGATACGCAGTATAATTTGCTGGAATTACAACCATTGTCGAAAAAGACAGTTTAACCAGTTTAATTATTAATTTTTATATTTTTCAAGTTTTTGCCAGGACAATTTAGGTTAAAATCAAAATAAATCTAATTAGCTTAACAATCATTAAATAGCTACAGTCATTTACGAAAGTTAAAACAAGTCAACCATATACGTTTTGCTTAAAATAAACTTGCCACAAAATCAATATTAGAATCAAAATAGAAATGACAATAAGTAGCTGTTAAAGAATTAATTTTATATATAGCTTCACCGTCAATATTTTTATTAGGGTATTTGGCTACAGCCAATGGATATAAATTAATCTTACTATTAGAATAATGAAATGTATGGCCACGGATATTGCCAAATGATGTTGCTAATTCTTGATACCCTAAACTGCTAATTTTACTTTGCATAACAGCTTGTCCAGGAATAATACTAGTTAGTTTAGCGCTATTCCCCTTTGTGTCGGTTAAGCTTTCCATTAAATAGAGCATACCACCACATTCTGCGTATATTTTTTTATTTGATTGATAATGCATAATTATCGAAGCTTGCATACTTATATTTTCTTCAAGCGCTTTTAAGTGTAATTCAGGGTACCCACCGGGTAAATACAAAGAATCAATATCAGGTATTTTTTTATCATTTAATACTGAAAAAAATACAATTTTAGCCCCTAATTTTTCTAAAACGTTAATATTTTGCGAATATAAAAAGGAAAATGCCAAGTCTTTGGCAATGCCAATTTTTTTATTTTTTAAACTTCTTGAAAAAGATTTTATCGGCTTGACTTTAGCAAATTCAATAGGCTCAAAACAATTAATTAACTTACATTTGTCGATAAGCTCAATACCTGATTCAAGCTTGGAAATTAAATCAGGTATTTCCTTCGCCTGGCAAAGACCAAGATGCCTTGAATTTATGGCAATTTTAGAATTTTCTTCAATACCACCTAAAAATTTAACCCCTTTAAAATCACTATTATGAATTAAATTTAAATGATGGTCACTGGCTATTCTATTAGCCAAGACACCACATAAATTAATTTTATTATTATAGTTAACTAAACCATAAGCCAAAGCTGCAAAACTTTGCGCCATGGAACTGGCATCAATAATGGCTATTACCGGTATATTAAAAGCTATGGCTAAATCCGCTGTAGAAGGTATGCCATCATAAAGCCCCATAACACCTTCAATTAAAATATAATCCATAGAAATATAAGCTTCGTATAAAAGCCGTACACAGTTATTGTGCCCAACCATCCATAGGTCTAGTTGTTTAACCGGATTACCTGAAGCAAATTCTAATATTTGAGGGTCGAGAAAATCTGGACCAATTTTAAAAACCTGAACTTTATACCCGCATTTTCTCAATTTATAGGCAAGACAAGCAGTTATGGTAGTTTTGCCTTGATTGGAAGCAATACCACTAATTAACAAAGATAAAGCCTTCTTTGACATTAAAACTCAATCCCACGTTGAGCTTTAATTCCTTGCTCCTGATAAGGATGTTTAATACATTTAACTTCACTGACCAAATCAGCTATCTTAATTAATTCAGTTGAAGCATTACGACCAGTAATAACAATATGTAAATGGGCTGGCTTATTAATTAAAAAATTTATAATTTCTGCTTCATCTAGATATTTATGCTTAAGGATAATATTTAATTCATCTAAAATTATCATATCAAAAGTATTACTAGTTATCATTCCCTGAGCTAAAGTCCAGGCTCGATTTGCTGAAACAATATCTTGATTTCGATTTTGTGTGTTCCAAGTATAGCCGTCACCCATAGATTTAAATACACAATTTTTATAGTTCAAAAAAAAATTTCTTTCAGCAGTATTTAAAGCACCTTTAATAAATTGGATAACACCTAAATTCATATTATGCCCTAAAATTCTAACAGCCATACCTAGAGCTGCTGTAGTCTTACCTTTACCAGATCCTGTATAAACTATAATTAAACCTTTTTCTTTAATGGCCTTGGCCTTTTTACTTTCAAAAACTTCTTTGTGTATTTTTGCTTTATTTAAATAAATATTTTCATCATCCATTATTTATTAACTCCATGATGTACTAGTTAAATCAGATAACTGATGCTCAATATGATGCCGGTCAATATCACGTCCAATAAAAACAAGTTGGCTTTGTTCAATCGATAATGACAAATTATCTATTGGCAAAGAATAAACTTTATTAGGTACTGATTGAAATTCATAAATTGTTGCTTCTTTAGTAATGATATAACCTTTAACTCTAAAAATATTTTGTTGACAAATTACTTTATGAAGTGCCGATTCCACAATTTCAAAATTTTGTTTTTCATAACTTGTAAGCATAAATGACAACCAGGCAGGATCGTGTTCATGAATGTGCTCATGTGTTAACAAACCGTGGTCATGAGGTTCAAGATTAGAATGACGATGTCCATTCAAATTATTTGGTATAGTTTTAACAGCGTAATTGCTAATATTGGAATTAATAACAGTATGCAAGTTAAGGCCTAAAGCTAACTCTAAATCTAGATTTCCATGATAAGCCAACTCAATAAACCTTAAATTATTAGCTTTTTTTCGAATTAATTGTTCAGCCAATGTCAAATCAAATTTAGTTAAATTATCAACTTTATTTAATACAGCAATATCGGAATTAATAAGCTGTTGCAAAAATATTTCTGAAACAACCTGATTAGTATCATAATACCCCTTTAATAATAAAGGGGTATCAATCACGGCAATAGTTGCATCAATAAAAAAAGTATCAAAATAATTGTTATTTTCCAGTACACTCCAAATAGCTGACGGCACAGCTAAACCTGACGTTTCAATTATGACATGATCTATTTTGTATTTATCAGTAATAATTGATTTTAAAATATTTTCAAAATTGTCACTACCAGCATAAGCAATTAATCCATTGTTTATTTCATGAATTATAAGATTATTATTGTTTAATTTCTTAAAAATAATACTATCAATACTTGTAACACCATATTCATTAACAATTAAAGCAATTTTAAAATCAGTATTTTGTAAGGACAAATTTGAAATAATCGTAGTTTTGCCCGAACCTAAAATTCCCGTAAAAATTGTTATAGGAATTTTTATACTCATGATATTACCTCCAGTTTATTGATGGCTGAAACAATATCAGCCAAAGAATTATATTTATTTATATAAGCTACATCAGGTCGTTTAATTACGATAAGCGGTATATTTAAATTTTCACAAGCTTCAATTTTTTCAGATAAACCACCTTCAAGACCAGATTCTTTGGTTATTACACAATTAATTTTCCAGTTTTCCCATAAAACCTTATTAAACGAAGAACTATATGGCCCTTGCATGGCAATTATATTTTCTGGTAAAATGCCAAGATTTAAGGCTTTATCAATTGAACCACTAAAAGGCAAACAACGTAAAAACAAATTTTTATGATTAACATCTTGATCTTTTAGAAAAATTTCTAAATTTTTAATTCCTATAGCCAAAAAAATATTTTTTCCAAAATTTTTAGCCATAGCCATAGCCTCCTGACAGGAATCCACCAATAGAGACTTCTTATAATTAGTAACTACTGGCCTTTCGTATCTTAAATAAGGAATCTTAAGATTATGACTAATATCCATGAGTTGTTTAGATATATTTACGGCAAAAGGATGAGTGGCATCAATAATATATTTAGCACTATCCTTTATATAGTTAAAACGGTCATGAGGAGTTAATAAACTGTTTATAACAATTGAATTAGGACAGTTAATTTTAGCATTAGCCATTCCATATGATGTTGCCGTTGAAATTATGACTGAATAATTTAAATCAGCCAATTTATTGGCCAATTCATTACCATCACTAGTACCAGCAAACAACCAAATTGAATTTTTAGGAATATTCTTAGTGGTATTAACTTTAAAATCATTATAACCCCTAGGTGTGTATATAAAACTTTGTTTTTGCGTTGTAAATTTATTGCCAATAATTATTGTTGTATACATATCAAAAGTTTTGTCTAATAATTCAATTAAACTACATTTAATTATACTTTGATTCTCGCGATAGGCGTTAGATACAATACCGCAAATAGTATCACTAGGCTTAAATTCAAGTAATAAATTTAATATTTTATAAATACCATTAATTCTTGTTTTACTTTGCACATTATATAAAGCAATAACCATATCACATTTAGCTAAGTTTCTGGCTCGATCTTCTATCCACTGCCAAGGGCAAAGCAGATCTGATAAACTTAAACAAGCAAAGTCGTGCGCCAATGGCGCTCCTAACAACGAAGCTGTAGCATTTGCAGCACTTACACCAGGTAAAACTTTAACAATAAAATCGTCTGTATCAGCCATGGTTTCAAATATCAAACTGGCCATACCATAAATACCAATATCACCACTAGATATAACGGCCACAGATTCACCAGATCTAACTCTGGTAATCGCCAGTTCAGCTCTTTGTTTTTCTTGAGTTAAAGGTAAGTCAATAATTTCTTGATTAACTAAAAGTGGTTTGATCCATTTAAAATATAGACCATAACCTATAACCACATTCGATTTATTTAAAGCTTCAATAGAAGCTAACGTCATTTGGTTAATATTACCTGGACCAACTGAAATTAAATATAAGACTCCACTCATAACTCTTCCTTAAAAAAATTAGAATCTGGTAAATTTAGATCTTTGGCGATGGCAATAGCCACACCGTTATAGACTGATTTAGAAACTATTAACTGACTTTGATTGCCAGCCATTAAAGCACATGGTTCACAGACACTATAGGATCCTGTGATTTTTTTAACAAATTGCGACTTGGTTTTATACCATTGTCGGTTAGCAATAGCTAGTTGTGAAAATATCAGTAAATTTAAATTATGCTTAACACAGAAATCTTGCAACCCTAATTCATTGCGTTTTATATCAATAGTTGTCACTAACCTTACTTCATTAAAGTTCAAACCAGGATAAGCCTTTAGGCAAGCTTGTTCAATAGTATTAACACTAACGCCCTTGCGACAACCAATACCAATAACTAGAGGTTTGAGGGTCTCTGAGGCAGTAGTTATAACCGGTAAAGCATTTATAATATTTGCCACAGTATAAGCCAAATTATTAGCTCCACCTTCGTGCCCGGAGAGTAAACTAATCGAATACCTGGCAGCTTCATCTACCACTACTACAGCAGGATCGATTTTTTTATGGCTAATAATACCATTAAGAAATCGTAAGGCTATAGCGTTTGCACCAATAAAAACCCACTGTTTATGAGTAAAATAAAGTTTAGCAAATTGACTTTTAAGGCTAACGCTATCTAACCAAGGTTCATATATGGTTGAGTTTAACTGTGCCTTTATTAATTTAGCAATATTTAAACCATGCTTACGTACCGGGAAAATTCCTATGTCATTCATGGCTTCTACCTTTAGCATTACGATACTTATGACTATAATTAATACTGTAAAGACACGATGCAAAATTAAGGTCAGACCTTAAAACATCACCAACCAGAAGCATTGTAGTTAAAACCCAGTCAGCAATATTAATTTCACTAAGAATATTCTCTAATGTAGAAATATGTTTTTTTTCTTCATTAGTACTGACTTTATAGACTAGAGCAATTGGTGTATCGCTGGCATAACTTTTAAGTAAAGTTGTAATAATAATTGGTAATTGGGAGCCCGATAAAAATATGCACATGGTTGCTTGATGCTTAGCCAAATTTTCTAAAGATTCACTTTCTTTTATTTTTGAAGCTCTACCTGAAATTCTGGTCAATATAATACTTTGACTAACGTTGGGCTTGGTTAATTCACAATTAATACTGGCAGCTGCGGCTGTAAAAGAAGAAACCCCAGGAATAATTTCAAAATCAATGTTAAATTCCTGTAATTGCTTTATCTGTTCACTTATGGCTCCATATATAGCCGGGTCACCAGAATGAAGCCTAGCTACATCAATATTTTCGGCTTTGGCCTGTTTAAAATATTCAAGTTGCTGCGGTAAAGATAATGATGCTGTATTTATTAATTGGGCATTATTATGGCAATGAATTAAAATATCAGGTGGAACTAATGATCCAGCATACAGAACCATTAAAGTATTATTTAAAATTCTTGCTCCTCTTAATGTAATTAGGTCGGCAGCTCCAGGACCAGCTCCAATAAAATAAACACGCATAAATTAATCCTCAATGAAATCAGGCTTATTTTTTCGAATTAACATTGTACTAAAATAATCCAGTTTTTCATTTTGATCAATTTTAGAAACATCGTTACAGGTAAATTCTCCAGGTAAACCTAATCGGCTGGCAAAAACACAATGCTTATCAATATTCATTATTTTTAACAATTCAATTACCATAGGCAAGCGATAGCCAATTTTCATTAATATTACTAAATCATGTGATTCAATATCCGCTTTAAGACTAAGACTATCCTCAGGGCAGGGTAAAATAAGCAAACGTTCCTTACCTTGTCCTAACGGGAAATTAAAAGAAGAAGCAATAGCACTATAACTAGTTATACCTGGAAAAGTTTTAAATGGAAGATCAGGACATAATTTTAATAAAGATTGTAAAGTATAGCTATAGGTAGAATAAGTAAGCGAATCACCTAAGGTTAAATAAGCAACAATTTTATTTTGATTTAACTCATTTAATATATTTTGAGCCATAGCTTCATAATGAGCCTTAAGCGAGTCGGGTTCTGTATCCATATTATATATAATGTTTTGAAACTTTGTTTCAGGGATTGCCAGCCCCTTTAAACATAATTTTGCAATAGATATATTGGCCTCTTTGCCTTTGGGTGTTAAAATAATATCAGCGTCTTGTAAAGCCTCATAAGCGGCATAAGGTATCAAACCAGATCCGCCTGGCCCAACACCAATGCCATAAAAAAAACTGCGTTTATTCATTTTGGTCTCCTAAAATATTTCCCTTTAAATCAAACAACTTAACTTTAAAATTATTTACTCGTTTAATTTGTAGTTTTTTAACAATTTGATTTTCTATATATTGCCAAAAAAGACTAGCCTTAGGATAATCTTTTAACAAAGTACAAACAGCTTCAACAGTTGGACAAGCTTTAATTTGTTGGCTTATATTTAAGTCACTAAAAACACTACTGGCCATTTGCGACAGGTTAGACATAGCCATAGGGCTTTTAGCCGAATGAGTATCAAAATTATTATTAAGAATCTTAGCAATTTTGCCTGGATGACCTAATAAATAAAGATTTTCTAAAGTAGTATTATTTAAATTTCTTTCAATACTATCTAGTGAAAAACCGATAAAATTTGAGATGTGGACAATTTGCTTAGGATTCAATTTTAAAATATTCTTAGCATAATTAATACCAATATTTCCGGGTAAAATAGCCACAGTATTATTGCTACAACTATCTAATGCACTAGCCAAAGCAACTTTTAAATAAACCTCAATAGAGGCTTTATAAGCTTCAAGTGACATTGGCTCAACAATACCAGTAGTGCCTAAAATAGAAATACCACCTACAATTCCTAATTTCAGATTAAAGGTTTTTCGGGCAATAGTTTCTCCATTTACACAGCCAATAGTAAGGTCAAAACCAGGATTAATAGCTCCTTCCAAGACTTCATTTATGGCATTATTAATCATTAAACGGGGAATCGGATTAATAGCTGGCTCACCGATTGGTAAATTAATCCCAGGTGCTGTTACTGTCCCTACGCCGGATCCGGCAAAAAACTTATTGAAACCACTATTATTAGGCTTAATAATAGCCGAAATACTGGCCCCATCAGTTTGATCTGGATCATCACCAGCATATTTTACAACCTGAGCTTCAATAGTATTATCTTCTGACAGTTTCAACACCTTGTCAATACCTATAGTTAAAAAATGTACGTAATCCGGCAAAGTTATGTCTACAGTACTTAATGCAATATTATGGTAATAATAAATCACAGCAGCTTTGACAGCAGCCGTAGCACAACTACCCGTGGTAAACCCACGTCTTAATCCATTTAAGGCTAATTCACTCAAGTCAAATTGTTTCATCGATTATTTAACAACCTCAGTACTTAAAATTTTACTTTGGGCGACATAGTTAATACCTTCTATTAACAATACATTTATAACACTAGCAGCCCAAGGCGATCCACCTTTATGACCAGAATTGGTAATGCGGGGAATTTGCAGACAATTTATCAACTCACTTTTAGATTCAACAGTGCCAACAAAACCGACTGGTAAAGCAATGATTAATTGTGGACGCCAGTGATTATTCTTAATTAATCTTAAACATTCAAACAAAGCTGTTGGTGCATCCCCAATAGCTAAAATAATGTTATTGCCAAACAAATCAAAAGCCCTACGCATAGCAGCTGCTGACCGAGTAATATTAAAAGCTTTAGACATGATATAGCTTTCTTCATCATGTACACCGCACCATACATTGATTTTTAATTTAGCTAGTAAATCTTTTTTTATACCACTTTGAACCATCGTTACATCGGTTACAATCTGTTTGCAACGCAATAAATTTCTAATACCAATTTCTACGGCACCATCAGAAATGAATAAATCTTGAATATTATTATAATCACCACTAGTATGTACTAATCTTTGCGCAACAGCTAGATTTTCTTTATTAACTTTCGACCAATCAAAGGAAGTACTAATAATTTCAAAACTTTTACGTTCTATATCATTCATTACATAAGGTTCAAAATCATTTATAACAAGTTTAGATTGCTTGGAATTACTTTGACTTTCAAAGCCAATTAATGGCACATTATATTTACATAAGCTACAATTCATTAATGCTGTACCATTAATTGCCTCATTAGCTCTTTCTATCAAAATTGAAGCCAGCTCAATACTAGCATTCAAATAGGCCGCTTTAATCAATTGCACATCAGGATTTGCCATAGCTATAAAATCACAAGCATCATAAATTCTTTTAACTAGTACACCATCAAATAACATAAAAGGAAAAACGATAATATATTTATTGTTTTGTTTAATCGCGCGCTTAAGACCCTCTAATACAGAAGGTTTAGCCGTTCCGGAATAACAAATAATCGAACTTTGAAAATGCATACCTTCTTCTAACAATCGAGCCAATTTATAAATTTCAGAATTAGAATCGGGATCAGTTGTTCCTCGACCAACTAAGACTAAACAAGTTTGACTTGCCTTTATCTGATGGTTTGAACTGGCCATAGCCTCAATTAGTAATTGTCGACACAGCTTTAGAATTACATAATGAATTCCTAAGGCAGTTCCATAACTAATATTGACATTAGGATATTTTTGGCGCAAAAATATTATTTCCTTGGGAATATCAATTTTTGAATGCATGGCATTAATAAGCAGCGCAGGCTGCACTATAATATTTCGACTACCATTTTTCAGGCTTTCTAAAACCGCTTCTTTCAAAGTGGGTGATTGAAATTCTAGATAAGCCTTTTTAATTATTTTATCAGGCAACAACTGTGTTATAATGTCTACCAAATTCTCAAATTGCTTAATACCTGCAATATCTTTAGTCCCATGACCCATTATAATTATAGTAGTTAAATCTTGTTGCATTATTTTATAGTTGACTGACAATTGGTACTAAACAACGAATTAACATAATACTTATATCACTAAAATCTTGATTTAAATCCTTAAGAAAACCAGTCCAACAGCTTTCAGCTTGGGTTAAATTTTCCCACACCTCGACTTGATGAGTGGTATCAATACCATTATCCAACAAAAAACACGCAATATCTTTAGGCATGAAATCAAATGGTCTAGGTATAATTATAGCATTGCGATTATCATTCAAAATACTAATTAAATGCTTTTTAAAAGGTTCAATATTGCCACGTCGATGAAAGGTGATAAAACTAGTTTCGTCAAAACAAACTCTGGCTCTAGATGCTAAGATTTGGCTTGAAGAAATTCCCGGAACCGTTTCAACATTATGTCCACATGCTAATTCAACTCGTTCGAGCAATTGAAAGCCACTAAAATGAATATCGCCCATAAAAACAACAATCACTGTTAGACCCTGGTGATGGAGCCTGGCAATTTCTTCAAGTTTACTAACCTGAATTTTATAAGTTAAAACATAGGTTTTAGTGTTGGATTTAAGATAAGTTTCAATTATTTTTAAGACGTACTCAAACCCAACAACTACATCAGCATTGCTAATTAATTCAACTGCATAATTAGTTATATGTTTTTTATCACCAGGACCAACACCAACACAATAAATCATAACTGTACCACACTTTGAGAATTAATTAAAGGAGAAGAGGTAGATGATGAATTTTCAGTCTTCCACAATGGCGATAAAGTAACAACCTTACCGATAACAATTAAAGTTGGGCTTATAAATTGAGCTTTATTAACTAATTCAGGTAAATCCTTAAGACAGTCCAATATCTGCCTTTGATATTTCCGGCTACCATTTTCAATAGCCGCAGCTGGAATTAAAGCAGGCATTCCGGCTTCAATTATACTGGTTACAATTTCTTTAATTTTAAATAAACCCATAAATATAACAATAGTGTTGTCAGGTTTGGCGATATCTTTCCAAACCACATTAACAGTATGATTCTTGGAGCTGCCAGTAATGAAAATAACCGATTGAGCATAATCACGATGCGTTAACGGTATACCCAAACAAGCCGGAACATTACTGCCTGATGTAATCCCGCTAATAATCTGCGTCTTAATAGCATTATTATGCAAATATTCAAGTTCTTCACCACCTCGACCAAAAATAAAGGGATCACCGCCTTTTAAGCGGGCAATTTTTTTTCCCAGCCTAGCATTATTTACCATTAGATCATTAATAACAGGTTGAGGTGTTGATTTTTTACCACAGCCTTTACCAACATTGATTATTTGAGCATCGGGTCTAGCAAATTGCAGAACTTCTGGATTAACCAAACTATCAATTAAAATTAAATCTACAAGTTTCAAAATTCTTACCGCTTGCAATGTCAAAAGTTCTACGTCACCAGGTCCAGCACCAATTAAATAAACAATTCCTTGGTTAGAGCTAGAATCATGTTCTTGTAAATTTTGCGGGAAATTATCCATTTTAATACCAACACTCAAAAATCACTTTGCAAACAATAATTATTAATAGCCAAAGTTAAACTTTCACTGGTAAGTTTATCTAATTTAAGATATTGTGACTTTAATAACTTCGCCAAGCTAACACTTTTATTAAAACAAACGGGTCCATCTTCAGTATCAATAACTATGGATCTTAAATTTAAAGAACTAAATTTTAAAGCTTCTTGAGCCAGATCAGCTTCAAGGGAAATATTAGGATTAAAATTAACATTGGCTTTGCCATCAGTCAGAAAAATAATAAGTGGATCTAAATTTTCCTTTAAAGAATAAATGGCTTGTTTAACGCCAAAATTAATCGCTGCGGCCAAAGGTGTAGTCCCACCAGTTTCTAAAACAGTCAACTGGTTTTTTGCTAAATCTATTGACTTGGTTGGACGTAAAATTAGTTTAGCATCATTACCCTTAAAACTTACCACAGCAACTTTATCTCTTCTTTGATAGGCGTCAGTTAAAAGTGATAGTACGGCCCCTTTTACTACTTCCATTCGCTTTAAAGCCGACATTGAACCTGATGCATCAACAATAAATATAATTAAATTGGCCTGTTTATTCATTAATTCCTGACGGTGAAAGTCCTGCTTTTCGACCTCAAGTTTATTTCCATGTCTTAATAAACTATGATTAATGGTCTCATTAACAGCTAATTTAATAGGGTTTTCATCTGGAATAGCTTTGATAAAATGACCGCGCCTATGATTATTAACTTTACTAGTACTCCCGCTTAAAGCTAAATTATTTTTACTGTTTAAATTAAATCTCAAATCAGTATTTACAATTGATGGTATATGAGTACTTTGATCATTATCACTTGCTCGAATAGATATATTTGATTTATTATCGGATAAATTTTCGGTGTTAACAGGCGAATTATCCAATTGCGATTTTGTTGATTCAATCTTGTTAGTTGATGATTGCCCTTTAGCTTCATTAATTAAATCATTTAACAATTCATTATCTAGGCCCTGTGAATCATTGAGACCAATGCGTTTTCGATGTGGAAGCACAAGCTTACTTGCTATATGAATATCATCAATATTTACCTTTAATCGATTATCTAAAGCAGCCAAAGTTTTACTAGCCTTAGAAATAGTAATATCAGCCCTTAAACTTTTAATGCCTAATTTACAGCAAATCAGACTAATAAATGACAGTAAATTATCGGATAACTGTACATTGGGCAAAATATTTATAGCTCTTAGAATCTGTTCTTTTAATTCTAGCTCGGTAACGTGCCAAATATCAAAGAAATTATCAGGACAGCTTTCGTATTTTAATCTACGTTTAATTATTTCAGTTCTAATTTCAGGGTCAATTGAAGCCTGAACTTCAACCATAAGACCAAATCTATCTAATAACTGCGGTCTTAAATTACCTTCTTCAGGATTCATGGTACCAATCAGTGTAAATTTAGATTGATGTTTTATTATAATACCATCTCTAGCCACAAGATTAACACCCATAGCAGCTACATCTAAAAGGATATCAACTAAATTATCTGGCAGTAAATTAACCTCATCAACATACAAAACTCCGCGATTGGCATTGGCTAGTAAACCAGGTTGAAAAACGCGTTTTCCTTCTTTAATTGTTCTTTCAAGGTCAATTGTACCAATTATTTTATCTTCAGTAGCGCCAATAGGCAAATTAATAAAAGGACTAGAAATGAGGTTAAAATCAAGATTATCATGACAAATATGACATTCAGCAGCAAAA
This sequence comes from bacterium, assembly GCA_021815785.1. Taxonomy (GTDB): domain Bacteria; phylum Cyanobacteriota; class Vampirovibrionia; order Obscuribacterales; family JAKAZS01; genus JAKAZS01. Next base: position 23,976 of record JAKAZS010000006.1, on the reverse strand, counting down.
TTATCAGGTTCACAATTGTAGGCACAGTTAGGATTAGCCTTAATTAACGGTAATAAATTAGCTAAAGCTCTAGCAGCCGTACTTTTGGCCGTACCTTTATCACCTATAATTAATACGCCACCAATAGCCGGATTAATAGCACAAAGCAATAACGCTTGTTTTAACTGATCCTGACCGACAATTGCTGAAAATGGGTATATTTTATTCATTTATTATTAGCCTCTAATTGGTCTTCTGTGTGTAAATAAATTTGTTTTAACTCCTCGACGGTTTCTTGACTAGGATTAACCCACATTCCTCGAGCAATTGCTTCAAGTAGTCTTTGCGATATAGCCATAAGAGCCCACGGGTTATTGGCCTGAAAGAATTCTTGAATTTCTTTAGCTTGAACATAGTTTTGGGCAACTGCTTCATACATCCAGTCTTCTAAAACGTTAGCGGTAGCATCATAGCCAAACAAATAATCAACCGTTGCATTAAGTTCAACGCCACCACGATATCCATGTCTGAGAATGCTATCAAGCCACTTAGGATTAATAACCCGAGTACGAAAAACTTTATTAACTTCTTGTTTTAAATCATTAACTTTTACATTTTGAGGATTTTGACTGTCACCAAAATAACTCATCGGGGTCTTTCCGCTTAAACTTTTAATAGTAGCAATCATACCACCATGATACTGAAAATAGTCATCACTATCAAAAATATCATGTTCACGATTATCTTGATTATGAAGAGCTATTTGGGTATTTTTTAATCTTAAACTATAAACATCAAAAGCCTCTTGCCCAAAGTCCTCATGACTATAAGCATACCCACCCCAGTTAATATAGACTCTGGCAAAATCATCACAATTTTGCCAGTTTTTTTCTTGGATCAATGGTAAAATACCCGCACCATAACTACCTGGCTTAGAACCAAAAATTCGATATTTTGCTTTAGCCTTAGCTTGAATTTCAGGCATACCCATGGCAATATAACTACTTAAGTCCTCAAGATAGTTAGCTCTAATATAATTTAAGTTTAAGGGTTCATCCTGTTCAATGACAATATTTACGGCGTTAGCTAATAAAGAAATTAAATTACCAAAAGCATCTCGAAAAAAGCCACTAATTCTAGTAGTCACGTCAATACGTGGGCGTTTAAGTTCAGCTAAAGGAATTACTTCTAAACTAGTCAAACGCCGATTTTCTTTCTGCCATACTGGCCGAACGCCCATTAAAGCTAAGACCTGAGCAATGTCATCACCATGGGTGCGCATTACGCTTGTACCCCAAATACTAATACTAATTGTTTTAGGATATTCTCCAGTATCAGTGTAATAACGTTGAATAACTTTATCTGCCATGAATTGACCTGTTTGCCAACTAGACATGGACGGCAATGTGTTTGGGTCAACTGAATAAAAATTTCGTCCCGTGGGTAAAATATGAACCATCCCTCGGGTAGGAGCACCACTAGGTCCAGGTGGAATAAATTGACCATTTAAGCCTTTTAGTAAATTATCAATTTCCAAACTACAATTTAAAATATTAGGATAAATATTAAGACAAATGTATTCAAAAATTGAGTGTATTTCACTAATAATCAATTTGTTTTCGTCATCAGCTGTAGGTAATATTTTATTAATACAAAGATTAATGCTATTAAGCGTAAAATTATTAAGCATTAACTCATAGATTAAATCATGACCTAATTTATCAATTGCTTCAAGCGCATCACTATAAGTAACGATATTTTTACCAGCTAAGGTAGTCACGTGATTACTTCGATTCGTAATTTTATTGCCTTTTTGGGTTAGTAATTCATTTAAGTCAAAATTGAAATATTGAGCCAGTATAGCTTGCAAACTAGGAATATCAATATTTGGCAGTCGGGTTAAGGAATATAAGGTATCGACTAAGTCATTGCCACATGGAGCAACACCTAATGTATGCAAGCCACTACGTATTTGAGCTAGACCCAATTCACATAAATAGCCATCAATTTCTTGTATTAAATGTGAAAATTTAACACTGTTTAATTTTTCTAATTGACTTTTAATATTAGTATCAGTTAATTTAGGCTCTAAATTAGTCCTTATTACTGGCTCCTGATATAATTCATTTAATTCATTTAATTCATTTAATTCATTTAATTCATTTAATTCATTTAATTCAGCGGCTAATAAGACTTCTAAATCATATTCTAAATTAGCTTGTTGAATAAGATCATAAATTTGTTGTTGAAGTGCTGGTAACTTAGATGGATCTAGTAATTCCAACTGATAGTATTCATCAATTAATTGAACCAATTCTGCCATACTACCATAAGTATCAGCCGTAGTCATAGCCGGCATCATATGATTAACAATAGCTGCATGACTGCGTCGTTTAGCCTGACAGCCTTCGCCAGGATCGTTAATTATAAAAGGGTAGAACAATGGTAAATCAGCTAAAACAGCATCAGGGAAACAATTATTTGACAAACCAACACCTTTACCCGGCAACCATTCAAGTGTTCCATGTTTGCCCACGTGAATTATAGCATCAGCCTGAAATATTTCTTTAAGCCAACGATAAACAGCCAAATAGTGATGCGTTGGTGGCAAATCGGGTTTATGATAAATAGCATCTTGATCCATGCCGTAACCTCTTGGCGGCTGTAATAAAATTGCCATATTACCAAAAATAAGTCCCGCTACCATTAAGCTGTCCTTGTAATGATAAGCCATTCCAGGGGGCAAACCCCATTGTTCAATCATATCATTTTGTAATTTTATGGGTAATTCATTAAACCAGGACTGATACAAATCTAAACTGACACTACCTAAAGCCTTACTGTATTGTTCTTGAGTTAATATTTCGGTATCATAAGATCCGGCTTCAATCAATTGTTGCAACATTTGAGTACCAGTATGAGGAAATTGCCCTACATTATAATTAGTCTTTCCCATAGCTTTAAGAATATTTATTAATGAAGCAGCCGAGTCAAGACCAACGGCATTACCAATTTGTGCGGCTTTAGCACTTGAGTTAGTAAAGATAAAGGCAATTTTTTTATTAGTATTATCTTTATGCTTTAAATTACAATATTTTTTTGCCAGTTTACAAACCGCATCAATTCTATCATCAATAGCTTTATGGAGCGAAAATTCCAAATTAATATGCTGTTGTTTTTCCTTACAGGCAATCGGTTTAGTTATGATTCTTCCATCAAATTCTGGTATTACAATATTCATAGCCGTATCTAAAGGATTTAACCCGCGTGCTGAATTTTGCCACTCTTTAATATCCATAGAGCTTATAATAGCTTGCAAAACAGGTATATTAAATAGACTTTGATAATTATCCGACTGAGCATCAAGACTATTAGCTCCCAATTTAGCAACTGAAAATGATGTAGTATTAATTATAATATCAACTTTATTATCAGGATTTTCTCCTAAAAATTTAAGTGCTAGCGGAATCTTAAAATCATTATCAACAACACTTAAAGATGCAGTAAATACTGGCAAAGCATCTAACCCAATCTTATTCAACTTGTCTACCAGTTGATTTATAAAATCAACATTACCACTAACATAATGAGCTCGATAAAAAACAATTAAGACTGAGGCTTTATATCTTTTTATTTTTCTAAAGGCATCAAAATCAAAGTCGTTACCACTATATTGCGGATAATAAAAGCCGTGCATCGGAATACTTTCTGCTTCAAGATAACCATATTCAGAGCCAAACAATTTATCACTTAAAAACTTAAATAACTGAATCATATTATTGAAGCCACCTGCTTGAAAATAACTATTAACCGATTCGACTATAGAATAATCATTGTGGTTTAAATAATTAAATTCGGGGTTAAATTCTAGGCAGCCACTTAAAACAATTAAGTGTTTACCTTTATCTTTTAAATCTTCTAATAATATTTTAAAATTATTGATTGACTCCAGGTTGCCAAGCAAGCGAACGATAATAAGATTAGCTTTTGTTAATATAGCACCCAATTTGGTTATATCTTCATGAAATGACTGTAAGTTAAAGCCTTGAATTTCGGGGAAATTATTAGGCAGTAATTCAATGACTTTAGCCAAAGTAATTAAATCTGTGTCACTATGACTTAATAAGACAATATTATTAGCGTTATTTTGGGTCATAACTGTGATTTGGTTCGATTTCAAAAGCTTCAGAACGTGAATTTAAACTATCCTAAATAATAATTTAAAAATAGTCAGTTTATTACTCAATTAAATAAAACTTATTATATTCTTGAAATGAAACAAACCATTCTTAAAGGTAATTTAAACAGTATTAATTTTTTTTAAAGCCAATTGTAACTTTTCCCAATCACTTTCTAAGGCTGGAATACCTATGCGAACACTTAACGGGTTATCAAAATGTCTAATCCAAATGGCTTGTTTAGCTAACATATTTTGAATTAAATAAGCCTTATCATTAATAATCCAATGAAAATAATTGGTACTACCGGCTATACTTAAATTATTTAATAGAAGTATTTTTCTTAAACGCTGGCTACGTTGTTGTAAGTCTAAAATATTTTCACTTTGCCATCTTGTATCCAGTAATGCTTTAGTAACAATATATTGAGAAGGCCCAGCCACGCACCATGGGCCTAATTCATTTTGAATAAGTTCTAAAAATGTAGGTTCAGCAACAACAAAACCTACTCTAGCTCCAGCTAAGCCAAAAAATTTACCAATCGACCTTAGGACGATTAAGCCCTGTTTATCTGCTAAACTAGTTAAACTATAAGCTTTATCAGTATCAATAAAAGCCTCATCAACAATTAGCCAACCTTTTTTGGTCATTAAGATACTGTGGCATTCTAAAAGTTCTTCAACTTCATAAAATCGGCCACTTGGATTATTAGGATTACAAATTATTACTACATCATTATCATAAGCGGCCTGTAATATATTATCCGGATCAATATGATTAATTTGATGATTATATTTAGACCAAGCATACTCGTGTTCATTATAACTAGGAAAAACAAGGCCAACCTTAGATACATTTCTTAAACGTGGTAATAACTGAATAACCGATTGTGAACCATTACAACTTAATAAAAATTCAGTATTATAATACAATTTAGCGGCTTGAATAAGTTCATTATCACAATCTGGTAATTTAAGCCACGCTCTAGCAGGAATATCATTTACAACATAACCATTTAAATTGATTCCCGTAGATAAATCTAGCCACTCACTAACAGGAATATTGTAATTTAAGGCAACTTTGCTGATAGCGCCGCCATGATTTAACATAAATTCACCAGTAGATTAAATATTAAAATTACCAATAGCCATAAATAAATTGTTTTATCAATTAAACTGATAGCCAAATAAATATCATTAAGAATTGGCTCTCGACCAGCACCAAGCTTAGGTCTAACTTTTACGACGCCATCATAAACAGCATTACCGCCTAAGGCTAAATTTAAGGCTCCCGCACCACTAGCCATAACTGGTCCGGCGTTAGGTGAATACCATTTATTACCTTGAGTGAGCCAACATATAATTCCCTGTTTAAAATCACCTAAAACACAATAACTAAAAGCGGTTAAGCGCGCTGGAATCAGGTTCATCAGATCGTCAGCTTTGGCTGCCGCCCAGCCAAAATCAAAAAATTTTATATTTTTATATCCCCACATTGCATCAAGCGTATTAACTATGCGAAATAATATAGCGCCAGCTGGTCCAGCCAGAACGAACCAAAATAATGGTGCAAAAATCGCATCATTGCCATTTTCTAAAACAGATTCAATAGTTGCTTTAACTATTGAATGCTCATTTAAATTTGTAGTATCACGACTAACAATTAAACTTAAGTTTTGACGCGCTGAATTTAAGTTTTTTTGCTCAAGAGCCGTAGCCACAGTTAAACTATGCTCTTTTAAACTTTTAGCTCCTACAGCCAAATAAAGACATAAAACACTTATACATTGGCCAAATAAATTATCAGGTAATTTAAAACTTATAAATAATGGTAGAGGTAAAACTAAAATCAACACCGCTATTAAACCTTTAATTTTTAAAAATTTACCTTGATTAATGACTTTTTCAAGATTATTAGCAATGGTTCCAAAACCTACTAGAGGATGAAAGTATTGCCATTCGCCTAATATCCAATCCAAGATAAAAGCCAAAACACATATTAAAACAATTTTCATCTTAAACTCAATGCATCTACTCAAAAAAAAATTTAAATTACATATGTATTCATATTAACCATATAAAGCATGTTTTTGGCAAATTAAATTTAGCAAAGTTAAGCAAATAAAAATTTGGTTTTTAAGTAATATTAAGTTTCTTAAAACCGATTAAATACCAGGATACTTTTAATGCTAGTTACTATTGATTAATAAACTTTTCATATCCTTTATACAGAAGTCAATATGTAACATTTTGATTGGACAAAATTTATAATGTTATAGTATTAAAATGTATTTAACAAACAGACTTAACATTTATGAAAGCTAAAGTTTTAATGATTCAAGGCACTACATCTAACGCCGGTAAAAGTGCTATTGTTACAGGTTTATGCAAAACTTTAGTTAATTTTGGTCTTAACGTAGCACCTTTTAAGCCTCAAAATATGTCATTAAATAGTGCAGTCACGTCTGATGGCAAAGAAATAGGCAGGGCACAGGCCTTACAAGCAATGGCCTGTGGTTTAGAGCCACACAGTGATATGAATCCAGTGCTTTTAAAGCCATCAAGTGATACTGGATCGCAAGTAATTGTTCAAGGCAAAGTGTATGAATCAATGATTGATGCTAGCTCTTACCATAATTTAAAAGCCAAATTATTCCCTTATGTTTTAGAATCATTTTACAATTTAGCAAAAAAATATGACGTAATTATCGTTGAAGGAGCTGGTAGTCCAGCTGAAATTAATCTAGCCCAAAATGATTTAGCTAATATGGGCTTTGCTAAACAAGTTAACTGCCCTGTAATAATAGTATCTGATATTGAACGTGGTGGTGTTTTTGCTCACTTATATGGTACGTGGGCTTTATTAACTGAAAACGAGAAAGAATTAGTGAAGGGATTTATTATTAATAAATTCCGTGGTGATAAACAATTATTAAATACCGGAATAGATTACCTATATCAACAAACCAATATTCCTTTAATAGGTATAATACCATATATTAACAATTTACAATTACAAGCTGAAGATAGCTTATCACATGAATTGCCTAATAATTTAACCGGTGAACTTAATAAATTTAAAGTTACTATTTTAAAAACACCATATATTAGTAATGAAACTGATTTTGAACCGTTATTTCTTGATCCTAACCTTGAAGTATCTTATGCTAAATCAGCTGAAGTTTTCCCCAAAAGCGATTTGATAATTATACCAGGTAGTAAAAATGTTCGCGAATCTCTAAAATTCGTTATTCAAAATTCTTGGGATACAGAAATATTTCGTCATTTGCGTTATGGCGGAAAGCTTATTGGTATTTGTGGTGGCTTGCAAATATTAGGTAAAGCCATTCATGATCCCTTAGGTATCGAGGGGGATACCGGAAGTTCTCGAGGTCTTGGCTTATTAGATTTAGAAACAACCATAACTAAAAACAAACAATTAAAGCTAGTAGAAGGCTACCTCACTTGGAATCAAGCCTATGTGCGTGGTTATGAAATTCACATGGGAGTTTCTACCGGCAATGCGTTAGTTAATCCAGCCATAATCTCCAAAGACCAAAATGATGGAGCTATATCCAATGACAATCTAATTTTAGCTACCTATTTACATGGGCTTTTTGATGAGAACTCTAGTCGTCAAGCAATTCTGCAATGGGCAGGATTAAAGGACTTATCACATTTTGATTATAATTCAAATACTCAAAATGAAATCAACAAAATTGCCACCAATGTAGCAAACACTTTAAACATGGTGGAAGTAATGAACATTCTTAATTTAAACAAACCGTCATTTCCATTTAATCCAAATAAAAAAATAACTGTTTAAAAAAATATGAATTATCCAATTTTACTTTTATCAAATGCTCTTATCTTAGGCTTTCGTCATGGTCTAGACCTAGACCATATTGCAGCCATAACAGACATTACGAGCACAACCAATAATAATTCAGCAAATTTTAAACCTTTACTTTTTGCTTCAATGTATGCTCTAGGACATGCTTTTATTGTAGCTAGTCTTGGTCTAGGTGCTTTGTATTTCACCCTTATTTTACCGCAATGGATTGATCCAATTATGGAGCGGGTGGTTGGTTTTACCTTGATTGCTTTAGGACTTATTGTCTTATTATCAATGATTCAAAATTTTAAGCATAAAGGAACTTTTAAACTACAAAGTCGATGGATGATTATCTTAAAGTATTGGGAAAAAATTCACAATTGGCTTTATTTTAAACTATTCAACATAAAAGCTAAAAAACCGGCAAATATTATCAAATATGGATTGCAGGCCAGTTTTTTTATTGGCATATTACACGGTTTAGGGGCTGAAACTGGTTCACAGATTTTAATTATAACTAGTATAGGTGGAATTAAAGAAAATAATTTAGCCATAATTATGCTTTTTGCTTTTGTAACTGGTCTTTTAATATCCAATACATTAATTGCCATTATTAGTAAAACCGCTTTTATAAACTCTAAAAAGCTAAATTATATTTATATTGTTTTAGGTATTTTAACCTTTAGCTTTAATATCATAATTGGACTTCATTTTATTTTAGGTAAAGCTAGCAATTTACCTAGTTTAACTTAATTACCAAAAACAGTTTATTAAAATTTGGCAAAATATAAAATTGTTTTATTAGTATTCTGGAACAAAACGAATAATTCTCTTGTCTATATAACCAAATATTTGCTTTCCCTAAAAAAATCATCTTTAAAATTTATAAAAATTTATTAATGAGGTTAACCTAAAAATGAATTTATTAACGGCCTTTTTCTTACAAAATATTATTAGCCCAATAATTTTAATTACGTTAATATTGGGAATTATGACTGTAATGTGTGGTGGCAATCCATCTATGACGTTAAAAGCAGGCTTAGATTTTATTAGTAAAATTACCCTTTTTATATTCCAAACCTTAATAAACTTTATTTCCTTAATTGGCCAAATTAGTTTTAACCTTTTGCAAGTTAAGTATCCAAGCCTAAGTGTAATTTTAGCTAGTGAAAAACCTAAGGGCAAAAAAAAATAATTTATTGTTAGTGTCATTCTTGAATGATGCTATTAGTATTTTCAATTTAATAGTTGTCTTAGGCGTCTTTCAAGTAAACGCAAATGAATTATTAATATAGAATCATTATACTATCTAATATATTAATGGAATTTAATACACTTTTAGTATAAATAGGCTAGCTATCTAATAATGTATGACATTTTAATTAATGATGTCTTATCTTAATATTAGTTAAAGTGAATTTCTTAATCTCTAACTAAGTACTAAAATACTAGTTAGCTTTACAGGAAATCAATTTAAATGCCTAAAACAATATTCAAATCAATATACCTATGTACGGTCATGCTAATTAACTTAGGTTTCAGCCAATTGCCAATTTTAGCTTTAACCAGCTCTAATACTAATTCAATTATTAAACAAGATATAGTTAAGGATAGTAGTATCACTAAAATTGACACCAATTCTTGTGACTGCTATACCAAAGAAGATGTGATTGCTTGCCCTATTTGTGGTTGCACAGCAGCTGATCCATCAATGATTGGCATGTGTACCATTGGTAAAAAACCTGGTGAGACCAATCTTAAAAACAAAAGTAATGAAGTAGATAGCCTGGTTGGCAATTTAGTTTTATCTAAAGCCCTCCAAAATGATGAATTACTGGCCAAATATTACAAAAAGGCTGGTTATGGTAGCACCGCCATGCTTGGTGGCATATTAGGCATTAGTGGTGTCAGTATGTCATCAGCGATTGTCGGCATTAACACCTTAAACCAGCCTGTGGATAGTTCAATACCCTCTACCTTAGCAATAATATCTGGAGGTTTGACGTTAGGTACGTTTGGTTTATACATAGCCTATCGAGCCTATTACAATAAAAAAATCACTAAAAGACAAGATTTTATAACTAAACAAGTTAAAGATCTCCTAACCAATGCTGAAAAAAATGGTTTTACAGAAAATTTTAAAAATGAATTAACCAGTTTAATTGGTGAAACATCATATAAAGAATTTACCAGGCTTTGGATTATATCTCATGACCCTGATTTAGATACCTATATAAAAAAATTATCGAATAAGCCAGCACCAGTTGTTAAGAATGAAACTAAAAACAATGTTCCACCTTTAGCTCAGGAAAATGAAGTAAGTTTAGACCATAAACCAATATCAAAAGTAAGTAAAAATGCTAGAGCTTATGAAACCAATAACCAATAAATAATCTAAATCTTTACCTATAGCTCTTATCTGCCCTAAAATAATAAAACAGCTCAATTCATTGCCAATTCGCCCAAACTTGCTCTACACAATACTTACAACCAATTATGATTGATAACGCGTGATCGATCCACCATCTTGTAATACTAAAGTCAAATTTACACAATATTTACTGCCAATTCAAGTTAACAACTCAAATAATGATTTGTTTTAATAAAATCAAATCATTTAAATAACTGAATCGAATGAATATAACCGTTTAATAATTTCAGGCGCTGACGTCTCATTGATTTCTAAAAATTCACCAGTATCTTTCATATAGTGAAATACATTATAATTTGAAATATCCAACCACCAACCATTAATTTGTAAAGTACCTTTATTTAAGCGTTCTTTTACTATCGGAAAAGACTGAAGATTATCTAACTGATGGATAACATTTAACCTCGATAATACATTATGGGCATTAATATTATTTTTATCCGTTCCCGATTCGATAAATTCATTGTAAACGCCTTTGGCTTCACTTATCCAATTATGAAGAAATGGGGTATCAGGTACTTCTTTATTATCGAGCAAATATTTCATGGCTCCACATTCAGAATGTCCACAAATAATTATATTAGGAACATTTAAATATAATAAAGCAAATTCTAAAGCCGCTACAACTGAACTATGCTTAAAAGCATTACCCTGATTAATAAAATCATATGGTGGTATCAAATTGCCAATATTTCTTAAAACAAATAAATCCCCTGGACCTATTCGCGTCGAAATTGTCGGCATAATTCTGCTGTCACAACAAACAATTAGTAAAGCCATTGGATTTTGGCCACTAACTAAGTCGGGAAAATCCTGAATAAATGATTCTTGATGACTACTTTTAAATTCTACTAAACCAGAAATAATTTTATGCATTACAAAATTAACCTAATTAACTATTAACCCATCAATTATATATGGTAAATCTTATTACGGTTAACTTTTCAATATACCAACTTCACCTATACATTGACAACTTCTAAAATTATTCATTATCATAAAATTGCTTTAAACATTACTTTAAATTTTCACAAATCAAATCCACCAACTATAAATCAATAAAAAAATCATTTATCTGACTAGTCATTGTAAACATAAATTACAAACTCCTTAATACTTAAGCAAAGTTTTCAACAGCCACAAACCTTTATCAATTAGCAATTGAGCTGATTATTGTATTCAATTTAGACTAATCTGAATTTTTTTTAATTTAAACTTTACAGATTTTAACCCAACTCCTACTGACAACGCTTGTCAAGCACGCACCTCTTTAAAACCAATTGGCAAAACCCTGTATATACTTGTAATTTTAGCGTAAGGTTATTTTTTATTGATTGATTACCCCGTTGTCCAGAAAAATATAAAATTATGCTAAAAATCGCAAATTGCTTAATCTGCAAGACTTTTCAGAATGGATTTAAAATTTGACAATATATTTTTTCTTTGCTAACTTAACCAGATGCTTATCCCAAGCACCAAACGAGTTAATCAATTAACCAGTTAGTTAATAAAAATCCGATAAGTAATAGAAAAGAGGCCAATTATAATGTTTAATAATATCAAAATACAGTTATTAAGCGCATTAATACTTTTAAACACCTTAAATTCATTACCTTGTATGGCCACAACTGCTTTACCTGCCAATGAAGCAACAGTTGTAACCAATGTCTGGGAAAATAATGGTGAAGAATTTTCTTCAATTTTAGTTAACGATAAAGTTGTTTATACCGTTAAAACTAATAGTAACCCTGAAGCCCAGGATAAAGTTGAAGCTATGGCCACTAGACTTGCAAATGTTATCCATGAATTAAAAGGCAATGCTGAAAGTTTACTGCCCGGTAAAGATACTTCTGCAGCATCAATTAGAATAGGCAATCAAACCATTTTTAAATTTGACGCTTGCGCATTAGCTGAAACTGATAAAAACCAATCAATTAACCAAAGTTTTCAAATTGTTAACGCTTTAAGGTTAGCCTTAGGAGCCAATCAATTACCTCAAGCCTTACTAAATTTCATGACCACAGCCTCGAAAGATGCCAGTTTAACCCTTGGCAAAATCAGTAATTGTTTTGCTGGAGCAGCTTCTTGGTATGGTGGTAAATTTGAAGGTCGTAAAACTTCTAATGGCGAGATCTTTTCCGGAAAGAAACTAACGGCAGCACACCCATCACTACCATTTGGGACAAAACTACTGGTAGTCAACCGCAAAACCGGTGATTCTTGTGTTGTTGAAGTTAATGATCGTGGTCCGTTTGTGGGTGGTCGAGTTATCGATTTATCGAAAGCCGCCGCTAAACAGCTAAATATGTTATCTAATGGAGTGGCAATGGTTGACTGTATGGTTATTAATTAAGCCAAGAAATTTCAGTCAATTTAAATTACCGCCCACTCTAACTTTATTAATAACTGATTGTTTTAATAGTTATATACTAAACCTAATCCGAGAATTATGGTTAGTTCTTCTTTGAATATTTTTAGTTTACCTAAATTTAACCGGTTTAAAATAAAGATTAAGGAAAACTCTTAGGTTTTAATTAATAATTTTAAGCTTAACTATATTTATTGATTAAATTAGATTAGTAGAACCTTTAATTTATTGAGTTAAATAATCATGCCCCAAGTTAGAGTTCGCATAGCACCAAGCCCAACTGGAAGTCTCCATTTAGGCACAGCTCGTACAGCGCTTTATAATTATTTATACGCTAAACATAATAACGGTAAATTTGTTTTACGATTAGAAGATACCGATGAAGAACGATCTCAAGAAGCTTATACCCATGACATCATTAACCATCTCAAATGGTTAAATCTTAGCTGGGATGAAGGTCCAGATATAGGTGGGTCTTATGGACCCTACTGCCAGACCCAAAAAGAAGAACATTATCGAAGATTAGCCAATGAATTAGTGGCTCAGAAAAAGGCTTACTTCTGCTATGCCACACCGGAAGAATTAACCATACTCAAGGAAGAACAACTCAAATCCGGTAAAGCTAGTCGTTACGATAACCGAGGCCGTTGTGTTTCCGAAAAAGAAGCCAAAGCCTATGAAGCAGCTGGACGTATTCCCTGTATTCGCTTAATTGTTGATGAACCTAGAGTTATAACTTGGGATGATTTAATCAAAGGAACAATAGCGATAAATTCGCTCGACCTAGGTGGCGACCCTATATTAATTAAATCTAGCGGTATGGCCGTCTACAATTTTGCCGTAGTTGTTGATGATATTGACATGGCCATTACCCACGTTATTCGTGGCGAAGATCATATTCATAACACCGCCAAACAAATCTTAATTTATGAAGCCCTTGGTAAAACTTACCCGGAATTTGCTCATTCAGCATTAATCTTTGATGCCGAAAAACAAAAATTGTCTAAACGTAAACATGGTGAATTTGTGCATATCAGTAAATATGCATCAACTGGCTATTTGCCTGAAGCGTTGTTTAATTACCTAGCACAAATGAGTTGGACGCCAAGTAATGGCCAAGAAATTTTTTCACAAACCGAAGCTATTAATGATTTTGACTTAAATAAAGTCAGTAAAAGCCCAGCCATTTTTGATTTAACCAAATTAAACTGGTTTAATAATCATTATTTAAGACAATTAGATAATGAAACCTTTAAAGTAAAAGCTATGCCTTATTTAGATTTACTTGATTTAAATAGTTATGATTCAAATGAAATTCATGAAATGCTCACCCTGGTTAAAGATGGTTTAAATAATTTAAGTGAAATAACTCAAGCTTTAAGCTTTTTTGAACCCAAACCACTTGATTATGAAAAGCTTGAATTTATGGAAATACTTAACCAGGATTCAGCGTCAAAAATACTCAATTTAATCTTAAACAATATGGCCAGTTTTAAAAATCTTGATGCTAAAGAGACCAAAGCTTTAATCGACAGCATTGGCGTAACTAATGGCTTCAAAAAAGGCAAAGAGTTATATATGCCAATTCGCATCGCACTTACAGCTAGACTTCATGGTCCTGATTTGTCAAGAATTTTTACAATTTTAAAGACCCAACAAGTACAAACTCGTATTAAGAATGCCTTAGCCTTAAACTTACAAACTAAAAGTTAATATGCTATATTAACTTAAAATTTATTTAGGCTATCGATATATAATGCAAATTTATAATACGCTTACGAATTCAAAAGAGGAATTTAAACCGTTAAACAATAATACGGTTTTAATGTATGTTTGTGGTCCAACTGTCTACGATTTAAGTCATTTAGGCCACGCCAGAATGGGATTAGTGTTTGATATCATAGTGCGCTATTTACGTTATCTTGGCTATAACGTAAATTACACAAGAAATATTACCGATATTGATGGCAAAATTGTCCAAAAAGCCATGGAATTAAAGTTAACCAGTGAACAGATTTCCCGTTATTATGCCAATGCCTTTAGTAAGGAAATGCAAGCCCTTAATACAGTCAGCCCTGACTTAGAACCTAAAGCTACTGATTATCTAGCGCAAATGATCGCATTTATTGAAGAATTAATTGCGACAAATCATGCTTATGTAAGTTCAACTGGAGATGTTTATTTTAGTTGCCAGACTTTTAAAGAATATGGCAAATTAGCTAAAAAAAATATCAATGAATTATTGACTGGTGCTCGTGAACAGGTTCGATCTCAAGACGAATTAAGCAAATACAAACGTAGTCCAATTGATTTTGCCTTATGGAAAGTTTGTGATATTCATGAAACCGTATGGCCAAGCCCTTGGGGACTGGGGCGACCGGGATGGAATATTGAATGCTCAACCATGATCAAACATGTCTTAGGCGAAACAATTGATATTCATGGTGGTGGCGAGGATCTGATTTTTCCCCACCACGAAAACGAAATTGCCCAATCTGAATGCTTGCATCATAAACAGTTAGCTAGATTCTGGATTCATAATAATTTTGTAAACGTAAAATCTCAAAAAATGTCTAAATCGTTGGGTAATTTTACCACAATCAATGAATTACTAGGCTCATACTCTAGTGATACAATTCGTTTATTTGTTTTACAAAATAACTATCGCCATCCCGTAGACTTTTCCCCGTCTGGCCTTAGTGCAGCTAAACTAGCGATTAATCGACTGGTTAATAGTATCCAGGCTATAGATCCAGGTATAACCTGGCCAGATTTTCTTAAACCAAAAATTAATGAGCCTAACTATAATAAATTTCTACCGACTAAATCACAAATCCAAGAATTCTTAAATACTTTAAATATTCCCACCGATTTTGGCCAAAATTTTCAATTAGAGTTTGAAGAAGCCATGAATAATGATTTTAATACTGCTATTGCTATATCTAAACTGTTTAATTTAAGTGATCAAATCCAAACTAGCCCAGATTTAAAAACCAAACAAAATTTAGCCATTCTACTTAAAATTTATGCTCAAGTCTTAGGCTTTACGCTCGTTGATGAAAGCCAAAAAGTACCACCATCAACAGCCCTTGACTTGGTTAATCTAATAATTGAATTAAGGAATTTAAGCAGAAGTAATAAGGATTTTAAACAATCCGATTATATTCGTGATAAGCTTTTATCATTTGGCATTGAGGTGATGGATTCAGCAAAGACAACTTGGAAAATAAAGTAAGTGTTTTCACAAATTTTGATAATTTATATAATAAGGATGTTACAGGATGAAAAACTTAAACAAATTAATTATTTTAACTTTAATCTTAAGTCCCCAGTTAATTACTTCAACATTGGCTGATACTAAAAAAATTAAATCTGATACGGCCGTCGAAGAATTAAAGATACCAGCTTTTGAACATAATACTTTAAGCAAAACCGGTATGGAAATACCGGTAGTTTTATTAGATATTACAGCACCAGTTAAACCAGGTGGCTCAGGGACTATCAGCGTAAAATCTGATAGTGAATCGACAATTATACTTGAAGAAAATAAAGCCTTAAAAATGTCGTCAGCCAATACGGTTAAAACCAATAAGGATGGTAAAGCCAGTTTTACCTTTACGGTCAACAGTAATTGCAAACCAGGAATGCTACCAATTTTTATTAAAAGCACATTAGGTGACAAACATAGTGAGCTTAAAACATATTTACTAGTTAACAAATAAAAACTATCGAAATCCTGTTACTTGGCTATAAAATTACTCAGAAAAACAGGCATTAATTTTTAACCTGACTTCTTGACTACTTAAATTTAGCTTGACGTTTTAACTAACGGTTTAGTTGTCTTTTTAATATTATTGAGCTTTGTTAGTTTAACTGTTTTGGCCTTGCGTTTAGCAACTTTACGCGCTCTTTTTTCGCCAACTTGAAATGTCATAATTTTCTCCTTTTAATATATTCTAAACCCATAAATTACCTAAATATTCAATACCTTCAATTAATTTATTCGAAGCTGCCCGTAAAATTGCATGATGTACTGGGGGGAAAAGCGTAATTTTATCCAACTCATGAATAGAAACATAATCCACAGCTTCAAGAACTGGATCGTCGCCTAATTGCATCGTCCCACCAATAACCCTGGCCTTAACATAAAAATTAACAATATGTCTTGATTTATTTGGGGCAATAGCTTCAGAAAGAAAAATAAATCGCTCCACCATAATTTCCAGATTAGTTTCTTCTTTAATTTCACGAATTGCACACTGTGTTAAGGTTTCGCCATATTCTAAACGGCCACCCGGCAACACCCAGTAAGAACAACTGGGTTTTTTATGTAAAACCAACAGAATTTCCTGTTTTTCGTTAATAATGACAACTGAAACCCGTATAGTCGGAATCCGATTTTTGGGTTTATTTTGAGGATAATTTTTATACTTGTACAATTTGCCCATCCGTCTTGAAACCTTAATAAGACAAAAGATTAATTAACAATTTTTAATATTAATACTTAAAACTCATATTTAGCTAATTAATAATTCATAAATAAGTATTAATAATATTGAATTATTTCAATATAGTCTAGTTATTATTATGATTAAGTATCAAATATAAGGAAATTAACATGGTTTTTAATGAAAATTTTGAAATTGAGTTAAACAATATTAAAAACGAAGCTTTAACAAAATTAACCGATATTAATAAAATCGACCTCCTTGAAATCTGGAAACAAGAATATTTAGGCCGCAAAAGTAAATTTAATGACCTTTTGAAACTTTTAGGCAAAATAGACTCCATTGAACAGAAAAAATCCATTGGCGAATTGGCTAATACAATTAAAGAAACTTTAAACCAGTCTTATGAAAATTATCAGCAATCCTTATCTGAATTAGAAATCACCAAACAAATTGAGACCGAATCTATTGACATTACTTTGCCAGGCTTAAATCGTAAATCTGGTCATTATCATCCATTAAGCTTAATTTGTCAAAGAATTGGCAATATTTTTCAGGGCATGGGATTTAATCAGGTTTTTGGTCCTGAAATTGAAACTAACTATTATAATTTTGATGCCTTAAATATTGACTTTGACCATCCAGCTCGTGATGAACAGGATACATTTTATACTAATGTAGCACCCCATGTTTTACTTCGAAGCCAAACATCGACAGTTCAAATTAGAGCTATGGAAAAAACTAATCCGCCTTTAAAAATCATTTCTATTGGTCGGGTCTATCGCAACGAAGAAATTAATGCTCGCAAATATCCAATTTTCCATCAAGTCGAAGGTTTATATGTCAATAAAAATGTTAATTTTGGGCAATTAAAATGGACTTTACAAAAATTTATTAATTTGTTTTTTGAACGTGATTTAAAAACAAGATTTAGACCAGATTTTTTCCCGTTCACCGAACCAAGTGCTGAAGTTGACTGTGAATGCCCCTTTTGTGAAACCCAAGGGTGCAAAACTTGTGGCTATAAAGGCTGGCTTGAAATCTTAGGTTGTGGTATGGTGCATCCTAATGTTTTAAAAAATATTGGACCTAATTATGAGAACTATGAAGGTTTTGCTTTCGGCATGGGAGTTGAAAGGCTGGCTATGATAAAATTTGGAATTAATGATATCCGTTATTTCTATAATAATGATATTAGATTTATTGAACAGTTTTAGCAATACAGGATTTAATTATGAAATTTTCTTACTCTTGGCTTAATGACTTTGTTAATCTATCCAATATAAGTCCTCAATCTTTAGCCGACAAATTAACCAATTATGCCTTTGAAGTTGAAGAAGTATCAACTTATGGAGCTAATATTGTCGGACCAATTATTGCTGGCAAAATCTTAGAAATCAACCCCCACCCAAATGCAGATAAAATTCGCCTAACTAAAGTTCAAATATCTGATACCGAAATTCGTGATATTGTCTGTGGTGCCTGGAATATCGAAGTTGGTAATGTGGTTCCAGTAGCTTTACCTGGAGCACTTGTCCTGAATCGTCACGACAATTCAGTTTTACCCATAAAAAAATCAAAAATTCGCGGGCAAACATCTGATGGTATGCTATGTTCGGCCGCTGAGCTAGGACTAAATAACAATGACAGCAATGGTATCTATATTTTAGACAATTTTTACCCTGGCCAAAATTTAATTGAAAAACTTTATTTAAACCAAGATTTTATTTTACACATTGAACCAAGATCTAATCGACCAGATGCCTTGTCACACTTTGGTATGGCTAGGGAAATAGCCGCCATTTATGATTTTCCCTTAATTGAGCCACAAACAAATTTAGATGAATTTAAACAGCATTGTGAAAATTTTCTAAAATTAAATATCATTATCGAAAACCTTGATGACTGCCCCTATTTTTTACTGGCTGCCCTTAAAAATTTTAAAGCACTACCAAGTCCGTTAAAAATTCAAAGAAGACTAGAATCTATTGGCGTCAGAAGTATTAATTTTATTGTTGATATTACCAATTATGTCTTACATGAAATGGGTCAACCAATGCATGCCTACGATTATAATAAGTTAAATCAAAATAATAATTTCATCGTTCGCAAGGGTTTACCTAATGAAGTAATAACCGCGATTGATAATCGTGAAAAGATACTTGATTCAACCAATTTGATTATTGCTAATGATAGTATACCACTTGGTATAGCTGGGATTATGGGCGGAAAAGATAGTGAAATTAGTGATACTACTAATACCATAGTTCTTGAATCAGCAACTTTCAACGCTAAAACTATTAGACATTCCAGTCGTAAATTAGGACTAAGCAGCGATAGCTCACTTAGATTTGAACGTGGCGTCATTAAAGCTAATAATTTGATTAGTTTACAGCGAGCAATTTATCTAATTTTAAATTATGGTTTAGCCCAAAACCCTGATTTAAAATATTCAAGCGTATTTGCCCAAGGCAATAGTGAAAGTGATTTAGTGGAGCTTACCGTAAACCTTATCAAAATCAATAGTACTTTAGGACTAGCTTTAACCATTGTTCAAGTTAGTAATATACTTATGCGCTTAGGCTTTAAAATTGTCAGCACTGATAATAATGAATTAGTAGTAACACCACCTAATTACCGGCTAAAAGATATAACTAGTCCAATTGATGTAATTGAGGAAATTGCCAGGTTATATGGCTATGAAAACATTCCAATTAATAAAGCTGATTCTATTGATTCATTGCCTTCTAATACCAATATCAGCAACTTGGCTAATTCAGTGCTTGTTGGCTATGGCTTTAATGAAATCTGGACAAGTTCCTTAATTCCTAAAAATATAAGTGCAAATAGTATTCGGGTCTTAAATCCAATTTCACGAGATCACGAAGTTTTAAGAGAAAGTCTTATCCCCGGTTTGATTGAAGTTTTTAAATATAATCTCGATCGCCAATACAAAGATATCTGGATCTTTGAAAATGCCTTCACTTATACAATTAAAGACAACAATAATAGCTCTACGCAATCCTTAAATCCTAAGACGACTAATGTTCAAGAAACACGGATGCTAAGCGCTCTAATCTATGGCAATAATGAAAATAGTAATTGGCTAGCTCATACCAAAGAAACAGACTATTGCGCCTATTTTAGACTTAAAGGTATACTCGAAAACGTCCTTACCAACCTTGGTATGGACCTTAACCTTATTACCTATGAAATAATTAATCATCCTCAATTACATCCAGGTCGAAGTGCTAAATTCGCTTACAACGCCGATATCAAGACCGATCTTGGCATAATTGGTGAACTTCACCCACAAATAAATCATAAATTTAACCTAAAAAATCGTGCCTGTATATTTGAACTTGATCTAAACAAATGCGAACAATACCAAGCCAAGGCAAAATTTAAATCTATTGCTGTCACGCCAGTAGTTTCTCGAGACATAACTATTGATGTATTAAAAAATATACTCCAGCAAGATTTAAAATCAGCCATTATAAATTATGCTGATTCTAAATTAATAAATTGTGAACTAACTAGCCTCTACCATCTTAATGAAAACACCACTAGTCTTACCTATCGATTAAACTTTCAAGATCCTAATACAACGCTTACGGCAATTGAGATTGACAGTATAATTGATTTGATAAAATTAAATCTCAGTAAGAATTACCAAGTCACATTTCGCTAATTCGAAAAAATTTAATATTAAATTTTTTCGAATTATTATTAAATTATGTTAACATTAAATTTATGAATCATACAAAAGTCAGCCAAAATTACGTCTTAAATTACCAGTTCAAATATATTGAATTGGCTATTATATCTATTTTTGTAATAAGTTTATGCCTAATAATACCCTCACTCTTTAATGTTCTGTTACTAAAAATAAGTCTTATCCAATTTATTGTTATTACCATTTCCACTGCATATTTTATATCCAGTATTCTCTTTTTAAGATCCGGTCAAAAAAATATCATAAAAGTCAGCTTAAACTTAATTTCATTTATATTTGGCTTTGCATTTATGGCTAATATTCTTACCAATTCAACCCAATTAATCGAAAATAAATACCTTTTATTTAATTACCTGCAAATATCATCCATTTTTTTAGCCGGGTTTTTCTTTATTTATCGCAGCTTTTCAGTCACGGCATTGCATGACATAGAAGATTCTGCAATTAAACGTACAAAATCTAATTTGAAGGCTTTGGATAAAATCGATTCAACAAATCAGGAAATTACCCAGGTGAACAAAAATATCTCAAAATTAAGAGATACCCAAATAAAAATTAAATCATTATCTAAAGGTGGTCAGTTACAAATTTATGATGATGAAGCCAATAAATTTAAGAAAAAGAATTTATTTTCTTTAATAGACGAAATTGATGAAGAGAATCAAAACAACTAAAATTTAAGTTTCAACCTTAAAATGCCTAATAAAATTAAGCAAGAAAATTATTTATATGCATTAACTAATACTAATTTGGGAATATAAGTAATTAAGATAGCAATGGAACCCAATTAAAAAAATGCAACGATTATCATTAGAAATTAAATGGCCACAAATATTGGTTGTTTTAATTTGGTTGTCAACAACAGTTTTTATTACAAAATTTACCCCAAATTTAATATTCAAAGTGAATATTTTTGTTTTACTTGGGGTATACCTTGCATTCTCAATAATATTGCCAACATTTCTCTTCTTCCAAACGGCTAAAATTAATATAATTAAATTTTCCGTATTTTCTATATTCATAATAGCTTTGCTAAATATGGCATTTTTTTATATTAGTAAAAGTATTATTTTACTTTTACCGGTTAATTTAATCGAATTTAATATTGTTCAACAAGCAATTCTGCTTATTGGTATAGCTGTTAATTATAAAATATGTTTTAAAATTAATATTCCCGTTACTGAATTATCCTTAGAATTAAACAAAGCTGATGAAGTATTGCGCAGCCATCATAGCCAGACAAAAACTTCTAAACAAAATTTAACCTCAATAGCTGACAGCCAAGCTGATAAAACTGGTCAAGAGAATTTAACAGCACCAATCAGTAAAGATACCACATCCAGAAATGATAAAAGCAACACTGATTTAGTAAATTCTGAAACCGACACAAAAAATCCCATAAAAAAACACCTAAAGTCAAATAAGCCAAGTAGTGAAAAAATCGAATTTACCGATGAATCAATTTTCCGGGAAGAAAATCTATTTTCAATTTTAGATCGAATCGATAAAACTACACCCAAACCACCAGAATCCCCAAAAACTGCCTCTCCTTCAGACAGTTATACGCAAATTAAAATTGACGATGTTCTTCATGCAATTGATGCTAACACTCAAAGTAATACAACCCTTAATACTAATAACACTAAAATTCCTGAGCCGTCAGAAAAAGCTAAATCCATTGAGAGAAGTACCAAAAAGCTTAAATTCCCTAATAAAAACAACAGTAAAATACCTGTCACCGAAAACCCAGCGGTAAAACCACTAAACAAGAATACTCCTAAGCCGAGTTCAGAAAATAAATCTAATCCTATCAGAGATTCTTTGGTCAGAGAATCTCTGACTAAAAAAGCTGATAAAGCAGAGAAGTTAGATAATAATTCTACTGTAATAAATACACCATTAAAACCGACATATAATATTCAAGATTTAGATTCTCTTTTAAATTCTATTGATCTTATCAACACCACCAATGAAAAAAACAACTCAGTATCTGTGCCAGAAATTGTTAGTGAAGATATGGACAATGATTCAAATAATGAAATTGATACCTTGGACAATAACATTGACTCAAACAATGAAATTGATAATAATTTAAATAATATCACAGATTATAAATCAAGTTCCGAAATTGATACCTTGGACAATAACATTGAGGCAATTAGTACTGAATCCCAAAATCCTAATGTTGAAGTTACTTTAGAAAATGATACCGATTATGGGATTACAACTAATACTCCAAATATTTATTCAATTGAAAATTCCAATCAAACAATTGAAAGCAATAATATTGAAGTAACTATTGAAAATCCCGATAACCAATTAACGTTAGCTATCGGAAACTTTAAAGATAAGGACTTAGAGATTAACAATAATGTAGAAGTCAGTTTAGAAAATGAAATACCTGAACCTATATCAAAAGAAACAGCTGCAGATATAAATACATCTGAAACTAGGTCTAATAAAGTTGTGTACAACAACATTGATGACATTATCAATCCCAACGATATCGAAAACATGGTAAAACAACTTATTACAGATGATTTGGTAATCAGTTCAAGTTCTAAAACAAAAAACAACAAACCCGCTAATAAATCAATAGAAGTAATCCAGGATGATAACTATAATACTTTTATTGAAGCTCGAAAACAAATGGCAAAATTAAAAAGTTCAGCAACTTTTATCCGATTGAAAACCGTAGATGTCGAACCACAAAATTATAATTCAACTATATTATCTAACAAGAATGTCGAAGACATAATGTCAAAAACAGCTGATAATAATGAAAGCCTTAACGAAATAAACATTCAAAAACCCGAACTATCAGCTGAACTGTCTAACGTATCTATTGAAGAAGACAGTACACCTCTAGAAGAGAATCCAACTCTATCAGCCGATTTATTTTCTGAACCAATTTTAGCCCAAGAGCTCGAACCAGTTCAAGAGCCTGCAACTGAAATGACTTTAGCCCAAGAGCTTGAACCAGTTCAAGAGCTTACAACTGA
>JAKAZS010000141.1 GCA_021815785.1 bacterium | reverse complement strand
GCTGTGGGGTATAGCTAAGCTTACCAGTTAAGAAGTCATGACTTTGAGCTTGATTCATAATATTTATAGAGAGAATAATTTAGAATTAAAATAATTAAATATAAGTAAGTAAAAAATTTAATTACATTATAATTTATTGCTTTATACATAGATTAGCAAATTTAACCTTAAGTTTAAATTAATACATTATTATATTTAAACTTTATTCAAACTTGCGGTTATTTTTACCAATTGCTTGGTTATACTTTAATAATGCCAAATAAATTTAAAGACCTTCCTAAAATAATTTGTCTAGTCATTAGTTTGCTTACTTTGTTGTGCGCTAAAACCATACCTGCTCAAAGTCAAAAACTTATGGCTTCAGGCTTTATTCCACCAAGTACGCTAAGAAATAACGCTAATGCACCAATAATTACTCCACAAATCACTCCAATACCCAAAACTATTGACAATGATATTAATGGCCTTACCAATAAAAATAAATCCAACAAACAAGTCAAAGTCAAAGTCAATTATAATCAAGAAGAAAATAAAAATACCAACTCTATTCCCGATTCACTGTCCCCTTCAACTCAAGACGGCATGACCGTTCTTCAGGCTCTTGATGAAGCTTTAATTAAAAGCCCAAGAGCTGCTGCTATTCGTGCCCAATTACCGATTACTCAAGCGGAAATGGTTCGTGCTACCCAAATTCCTAATCCGGCTTTTTTCTTTGATCGAGGCCTATATGCTGAACAGGTCAGACGTATTGGCCCAATTCTAACAGTCGATCCGCCCTGGAAACTAGCATTTCGTCTTTTAGAGTCGTCAAGATTAGTTAAACAAACTAAAGTTGAATTATTAGCCCAATTATGGGCCTTAAGAATCGAGGTCAGACGGATTTATGCTGAATTAATTGTTGCCCAAGAAACATTAAAAACCTTAAAATTACTGTTAGATTTAGCCGTTCAATTAAGGGATGTTTCTGAAAAACGTTTTGCCGCTGGTGATGTCCCTGAATTAGATTTACTTAGAGCTAAATTAGCTGCCAACCAAGCTGATGTTGATGTCCAAGTTGGCCTACGCAGACTCTATCGTGCTAAACAACAGTTAAATATCATTTTAGGTCGTAGTACTGAAAATGCCTTAACCGTTCCCAGATTACCGACCTTATTAACCCCTGTTCCACCAGCAACTTATAAATTAGGTGTTGAACAAACCGGAATTTTGCCTGATTTAACCAAACATATGCCACCACTACAACATTTTATGGAAATTGCCTTTGGTAATCGCTTAGAATTAAAAGCTATTACAGCATCAATTCAAACTAATAAAGCAAGCAAATTACGAGCCTTTGGTGACATTGTACCAGACCCATCAGTGGCCTTTGGCTCTTCCACTAACGGCAACGCTCCATCTGGACCAAAATTAAGTTCATTATTTGTGACTTTAAATATTCCCACCCCAATCAGTGACTGGAATCAAGGTGACATTGCCAAATTTAATGCAACCGCAACGCAATTAAAATATCAGTACATGTCGCAAAAAAATGTCGTAACCGCTGATGTCTCATCAGCTTATAATAACGTTTTAGCAGCTAGACGAAAATTAAGAGTTTACCAGGAAAAAATCCTCGCTAATTCATATGAAGTAGCCAAATTAGCTAGACGCAGTTATGAAGTAGGTCAATCAGATATTACTACAACGTTAAATGTATTACAGGAAAATATCCGCATTAGAACTCAGTATTTAGATGCCATCACTTTATATCAACAAAATTTTGCCGATTTAGAACTAGCCTGTAATAAACCATTGCAATAAAAACCAAGCGTAATACTTTTATTATTTGGTCAACTATAAATAAACTAAATAATATAGGGGTTTTACAAATCTGCACTCAAGAAAAAATTA
Source organism: bacterium (assembly GCA_021815785.1). GTDB lineage: Bacteria > Cyanobacteriota > Vampirovibrionia > Obscuribacterales > JAKAZS01 > JAKAZS01. The sequence continues at coordinate 1,003 of JAKAZS010000141.1, read as the reverse complement.
AAGTAAATTTAACCGGTAACAGGATCATAGTTTAACTAAACTCAATTATGGTTTTAACACTGCATATTGCTGGATTAATTGAATGGTACTTTGCTGTGATTCATAGTTGGATAAATTATTAGCACTATTTAAAATTCCTTTAGCTCGAGCATATTGGGTAGTTGGGCCAAAAGTTGCTGGTATCGCAATAAATGGGGCTAAATCAACAACAATATCCATACCAATAAGGGCGGCCAAAAACTTTTTAGAAATCTGGCCTTCAGTTCCAGCTAATGTTGATTTAGGGGTAATGGCATTTTTACTGATATTGGCCATAAAACCAATATTACGCTGTGACGGTGTAAAACTAATCTTATAGGCTTGACCTTCTAGCGAATTATCCGTAGGATTAATTTTAGGAATTTTAGTCGGGATGCTAAAACTAAAACATTTAACTGAGTTTATCGATTTAATTTCATCACTAGCATAGGTTTTTATTTGACCATTATCCAGCTGAATATCCACTTTTGGAGGATTAAAAGCGACAATACGACCACGAATTAAGCCTTGATTAGTTAAAGTAATTAAATCTAAATTAGTGGTATTGGTTAAATAACTTAACCACTCCCCTTTATAAAAATAAGCCGTACCACTAACAAATGCCTCGTTACCAGAAATAACCATATGAGAATTTAAAATAAAACCTGATAATACTTTATGTTCATCAAACAGCCAATCAGGAACAGCACCAATCGATATTAAATAGTTATCTAAATGAGCCATCCCCTGATTTAATTTCAAACAGCCAATTTGGCTAATTGGTAAATTAGCTACTACACTAGCAGGATTATTGCTATTTGGAGGAGTAAAATTAACGGTTTCAGCAAATGACGGCAAAATCATCATAAAGTTTAAACTTAACAAAATGAATAATCGAAATGCGCGATGAGAAATCATGGTAATTTTCCTTAAATCAAACTAAAAAAGTGATTTTATCTAATAAATTATAATTATACTTAACCAT
>JAKAZS010000073.1 GCA_021815785.1 bacterium | reverse complement strand
ATATAACCTAAAGGCTCAAAGCTCACTCCGGCATAAATTAAATGAACCTAGTCAAAATTCAAGTTTGGTGTAAGCCTGATTAAAGCACATAAATTATTAAATTGGTTTAATAAAAGTGGTATACAATTACTTTGCCAAATGGCCTAAATTTAATTTGCCAAAAACATATTCTTTAATTGTTGAAGAAATTTTAAAATCAAAAGTAGTCCAAGCTGATGAGACTCCATTAAAATACCTCAAGCCAAAATCAGGCAAAGCGCAACAAGGCTATCTATAGGTTTATTAGGCGATCGAGAGCATTCATATGTGGCATTTTCATTTTACGTTAACAGATGTGGAATAAATCCAGAAGAGTTTTTAAAGAGCTATAGTGGCTATTTGCAAACGGATGCTTATACTGGTTATAATAAAATACAAGAAAGAGAAGATATTCTCCCGTTAGCCTGTATGGCTCATGCAAGGCGGTATTTTGAAAAGGCTTTAAAGAGTGATTATAAACGAGCCAATTATGTATTATTAGAAATCGCCAAATTATATAAGATTGAACAGCAAATTTCCACAATAAATGATGATGAAAAAGTTGAATTAAGAAAAACAGAAGCAATACCAATACTAGATAACTTAAAGTTATGGCTTATTGAAATAAGCCCAGGTTTACTACCAAAAATGCCTTTTACTGATGCCGTAAATTATCTGCTCAAGAATTATAACAAACTAATAGTTTATGCTGAACATGGTTACTTGTCTATCGACAATAATGCTGCCGAACGGGCTATTAGACCAATAGCCATTGGCCGAAAGAACTGGATGTTTTTGGGAAATGACGGGGCTGGTAAAACATTTTCAATTCTAACTACAATTGTAAATTCCTGTAAAATTAATGGGATAAATGCTTATGACTATTTAAATGACGTATTGCTAAAATTAACCATTAAAGATTATCAAAACCCTGTGGAGCTACTTCCACTTAACTGGGTAAAAAATCAAGAATTAAAAGTTCAATAATTTAAAATTTGATAAGTTTGCTATAGCACTAACTGTTATTAATTAAAACTGGCCGTTGAATGTTTACATCTTACGGCCAACATTATACAACTGTTTCTAAATTATTTATATAATTAAATCTATTTCTTTGACGAATATTAATTAAATCTATCCCATCTAGTATTAATCTTAGCGTGGTAGCATCAATTTCAATACCAGCACAATCATGCTTTTCTATATCGGGAAATTTAAATGTTCCTTTAGCTAATTTCTTATACCAAATTGCGAATCCATCACCATCAAAATATAGAATTTTAAGACTATTATTAGATTTATTCTTAAAAACAAACAAAGCTCCATTCATTGGATCTAAATTCATTGCTTGTCTGACTAATCCTGATAATGAATAGAAACTTTTCCTCATGTCCGTTGGCTGCTTACAAATAAAAATTCGACAGTTATATATACCACTTAGCATTTTAATTACCCAAGGCTTGAAATAATGCTGATAATGTTTCTAAATCAGCACCGTTATAAATCGCAACCAGATTTCTATTGATTTGAACTCTGGCTATTATTGGATTATTATTATCCGATGGCTGAATGTTTTATTTTAAAGTTATCGGTAAAAATTGAACAGCTTGTATTATTTCACCTTTACTCCCATTAAGAATTTGCTTTAAATTTTTGTCATGCCGTAATTTCCATTTTTGAAAAGTACTGTATGTTACATCATTTACCTTGCAAAATTCTCGCTGGCTTAATCCACTGTTTTTCCATTTTTCAATAATTCTTATCCATTGGAGAGTATTATATAAATTGTGTCCGGCTAGTTGTCAGGCCTTTCGTACTGGCTAAGCAATCCGCATATAGAAAAGACGCATGATTGATATAATACTCTCACGCAACTGCATAGAGCCGGTTATTGGCCATCTAAAAACCGATCATCAAATGAATATTTGCCGTTATTCAGGGACAAGAGGCGATAAAATTAATGTGAGTCTGGCGACACTAGCCTGGAATTGCAAAAAGTGGGTAAGTGATATACAAAAGGATGAATTAAAGGCTGCCTGACAACACATCCGGAACATGTAAAACAGAGAGTTTTAAAATTTGATAAAAAAGTCTCAGCTTTCTAGGTTATGGATAGTCATTTTTAAAGTTTAATTTTCAGTTTGAACTATATAGTGGTAAATGATCAAGAAACTTGCTTATTATAATGTGAGTCAATAAACTAAAGCTTGGAGCTCCCTTTTCAATTGCTGGAGGCTCATCTCTTTTAGCTGTAGTCATTTGGCCTTGGCAGTTACGACAAGAATATTTTAATTGTTCGTGCTTGACTATTTTAAACTTTGCTGGAACAAATAACAATTCCTTGGTTACTTCTTTACCTGATTCACGTCTTGGTTCGTGGCATTGCGGGCATTTTTTTCAGTTTCAGTCAACTCATAAATTTTGATTTCTTCTTCAATATTGTCTTTAGTTCTGTTATTTTGCGACCACCACCACTATGAACTTTTACTTTTTTAACTTCTTGTGGTTCTACTCCAGTTATTTCAAAGTTTGGATATTCATTTTGCAATTCAGCAAATACAAATTTTAATTGTTCAGCAGTTAATTTTTCAGATTGCTTGCCATATTTTTTTCTAGCTATTTCTTGTAATCGCATAGCTAATCTTTGATTGTCAGCAAATAATTTTTTAATTAGCTCATGGCACAATTCGATTTATGTTGGTAAATTATCTAAAAGCATTCATTGTTAATTCTTAAATTAGTAGCCCTAAACATTTACAGCCACCATTATACAATATTTTCAAAAACAATGTCACTTTTAAATCGGTTTCTTTTGCGAATATTAATTAATTCTATGCCATCTAAGACTAGCCTTAATGTTGAATCATCAATTTCTATTCCAGAACAATTATATTTTTCCAGATCGGGAAATTTAAATGTTCTCTTGGCTAATTTTTTATACCAAATCGCAAAGCCATCACCATCAAAATATAAAATTTTTAAATAATAACCATTTTTGTTTTTAAATGCAAATTGATATTTCGATTGTTTTGGCATTATTAACCCCAACAAAACTATTTGAATCAAATTTACCAAATTGATAATCGTCGTTGTTTAATGTGTGGAACCTGGAACGTTTACTTCTGATGTGCAATGACTAATATTATCCACCGAAGAATTACAAAATACACGAAATCAATCATGATTAAGCAATTATCGATTAATGGAAAAACAAAAGAACAAGGTGCTTACATTTTTGCAAAACATACGCCAATGGTTGAAAAGCCACAGGCAAGTGGAAGCAAAAGTGGTGGTTCGTTATCTAAATACCAAATGGCCTAAATTTACTTTGCCTTTAACAGTCTGATACTAATTTCAAGGATCCGTGCGGGCTGATTTTGACGGAAAATCCGCTATAACTTAAAAAACCAGAGTCAAAATAAATAACTCTGGTTTAAAACTATTTAACTAACGTTAAAATCAAATCTTATCGAGGATTATAATCTTGATTAACTTGCTGTCTTAAACTGTTTTCCTGCTGATTAATCTGTTGTTGTTGCTGTTTAGTAATATAGCCACCATTGGCCTTAGCATCAGCCTGCTCCTGTTGACGAATACTTTTATCCTGTTGTTTTAAATTATTAAAATTACCACCTAAATGCCCTTTATCTTTATACAGACTTCGATCGATATTATTTGTGCGTCTTAATACTTCATGGCGTCGAGGATGTAATCGATCAAATCTTTTTGAACCATTACCCCACTGAGCAAAACTTGGCAACATTGAAGTTGCTAAAAACATTCCGGAAAATAAAAATAATGACAATTTAATATTCATAATAAATCTCCTTAATTAGCAATAATTAAAATCTAAACTCCTAAATTAATTCTTACATTTGAATCTAAAAAATATATATTAAACTAGACTAATTTTAAAGCTATCAGTTCCACCACCAAAACCTTAGAATCTAATAAATTTAAAGCTTAACTTATTTCTAACCCATTACTTACATTATAAAGTGTAAGTTAAATAAATACCTGGTTTTTCCCTAATTCTTTAGCCTGAATAACGGCTATTTTAGCATCACGAATTAACGTTTCCGGATTAAGATCTTCGCCATCAAATTGACTACAACCAATACTTGCAGTTATTTTCAAATCAGCAATCCCTAATTTATCGTTAGGGAATAAGCCTTCAATTTCCTGGCGTAGTTTTTGGGCAAGTATTTTTGTTCCATTGACATCAGTATTTGGCACGACTACCACAAATTGGTCAAAGCCATAACGCGCCAGTAAATCACTAGCACGAATTGACAGAGCTAATTTTTGAGCAATCATTAAGAGGATTTGATTAACAATATCGGCATTAGCTATATTGGACAATTGCGAAAAATTATCTAAATCAATAAACAGTAATCCGGTCGGTAATTTTAAACGAGCGGAAAATAATAATTGCTGTTGCAAAAAACCAATTAAAAATTCCAGATTATAAATTCCGGTAACCGAATCCATTCCAGTTTGACTATTCATAGTTTTGCTTAACTGACTCACCAGAAATTTAGCCAGCATAAGTTCAACTGCTGAATGCATATGAATTTGTAAATGCTCAAGAATATATCTTTCTTGACTTGTTAAACTACTTCCTGGTTTACAAGCAAAAATTAAAGCTACTAACCCCAAGTTTTGCGTATTTACCGGTAAAACTTCAAATTCGCCAATACCGACTGGACTAGATTCAGAAATAATCCCGCGAATATCTAACTTGTTAAATTCTAATTCTAAACCAAGACTTTTACTAGTTTTATCCACAATTAAGATAAGATCATCCTGCGCAAAAGGCTTATTTAATTCAAATACAGCAAACTGAGCAATAGAAGTAGCCACAACAATGCCCATAAGGTCTGAATTTATGTAATTTTGCATATTAAGAAAATAATTTTCAACAAACGTATTTGGTTCAGTTGTAAAATCAGTAAGCTTCTTACAAAGACGCGAAATCATTTTTTCAGTTAATAGATTAACAATCATATTTTGATAATTTTCAACTAAATTATTTTCTTTAAATTTTAAATTAGTCGAAAGAAATGATTTACAGTTATTGCCAACAAAACCGTCAATTCTAGACTGTTCAATAAGTTTTAACACTAAATTAATGGTTTCATCTGGTTTTTGCTCAAAATCAATTTCGTCAATAATCAAATCAGCAATATTCACAAAACTTGCTAAATTTTGAATATTTTCATTTACTGAAATAATTAATGCTAAAGGTAAATTAGCTATTTTATCTATCGCTTTAATAAATGGGAATAAAAAACTTTCCTTTAAATCGTTAGCTCCAATATGGGCAATTAAAATATCAGCTCCAGAATTATTTAATTCATCAAACACTAAAAAACCATTCTGCACAAAAATAGTCTTGACATTTATTTTGTCTAACAAATTAATTATGTTTTTATTATTACTTTTGACACTGTCAAGGTAAATTGCCTTTAAATCATTCATAATACTCAAATCTTTATTGATAATTTCATCGGAAATAACTAAATTAACTTACTATAGCTATTCTACAAACAATAATACAACTGAATTGAAGTTTTTATGATTCATAATATGATTCTTAAAATATTTAATTTTTTTAACAAAGATATTAAAAGTTCCTTATGTAAAAAAGTTAAATTAACCATATCTTATATAATATTTCCAATTGTCCAAAATTTCTCCGATTTTTTAAATGACTACTCAATTTGCTACTCCTACCAACATAGAATCACTTGACTTTTCCTTAACCGAAGATCAACAAATCATTAAAGATGTTGTAAGTGAACTGGCTCATAAAGAATTTGCGCCAAAAGCTGCTGAAATAGATAAGAATCATCGTTTTCCCCGCGAAAATTTTAATTTATTGGCATCCTCAGATTTATGCGGGTTACCTTTTCCTGAACTTTATGGTGGCGCACAAATGGATCATGTGGCCTATGCCATAGTTGTCGAAGAACTAGCCAAAGCTTGTGCCACCACAAGTGTCATATATTCAGCTCACGTTTCATTATGCGCTACCCCAATTTATATTTTTGGCACTGAAATGCAAAAACAAAAGTTTTTAAAACCATTATGCAGTGGTAAAAAAATGGGCGCCTTTGCTTTGTCAGAACCTGATTCTGGCTCAGATTCAGCTGCCGCTAAATGTATGGCCAAATTAAATGGTGATAAATTTATCCTCAATGGTTCAAAAAACTGGATTACAAATGGGATTGAAGCTGACTACTATATTGTTATTGCCCAGACTGATTTAACTTTAAAACACAAAGGCTTAGTTGCATTAATAGTCGAAAAAGATACCCCGGGTTTTACTTTTGGTAAATTAGAAGACAAATTAGGCATTAAAGGATCATCAACCTGTCAGATTAATTTTGAAAACAGCCCCGTTAGTGTTGAAAATATGTTAGGCGATATTGGCGATGGTTTTAAAGTGGCTATGGTCACTCTCGACGGTGGTCGTATTGGCATAGCTGCACAGGCCTGTGGCATTGCCCAGGGGGCTCTTAATCATGCTAATCATTACGCCAAAGAACGCATTGCTTTTGGTAAACCGATTAATAATTTCCAGGCAATCCAGTTTATGTTAGCCGAAATTCAAACCGAAATAGATGCCGCTCGACTTTTGACTTATCATGCCAGTTTAGCCCAGGATAAAGGCTTAAAATTTACCAAAGAAGCAGCTACAGCCAAATTATTTGCTTCAGAAATGTGTATGCGTAATACCATAAAATGTGTACAAATTTTTGGTGGTTCCGGCTATGTAACTGATTACCCGGCTGAACGCTATATGCGGGATGCTAAAATTACAGAAATTTATGAAGGTACTTCAGAAATCCAAAGACTAGTTATTGCAAACTCTTTATTAAAATAACTAATTTTATTTTCCGGCAACCTTAAGTTTATTTTAATCTCCATCTCAAATTACTAAAGGAAAAATACATATGTCATGGCAACCACCACCTCCTCCACCTAGACCTGGCTCCGGCTCCAATCCCCAAGGTCAAAATCCTTACAATCCTAATCCACAAGGACGAAATCCTCAAGGTCAAAACCCTCAAGGTCAAAACCCACAGGGCCAAAACCCTCAAGGCCAAAACCCACAGGGCCAAAACCCCCAGGGCCAAAACCCTCAAGGTCAAAACCCCCAGGGCCAAAACCCTCAAGGCCAAAATCTTGGAAACAATCAACCTCAACAACAACTGGATTTCTATCAAATCCTTCAAGTCGACAGAGAATCGCATTCCACAATTATTCGCTATGCCTATAGATATTTAGCGGCAATGTATCACCCCGACAATGCCGAAACTGGTAATGCGGAAAAATTTAGAATAATTACCGAAGCCTGGAAAACCCTGTCAGATGAAACCAAACGCCAGATGTACGACATGTCTTTAGGCGCCCAAGCACCTAGAGTCCAACAAACTTCAACCACACAACCAGGTGGTCAAGCCACTGAACAGCCTCAATTTGGTCGTGGTTCACTGCCGCAACAACCTAAAACCAGTTTAACCTGGAATGAAATTGAATTAAGAATTGCGGTTTTGCAAATTCTCCTCGAAGCACGGCGCAAAAGACCCCAAACCGGTGGCGCCACTGCCAAAATTCTCATGGACTGCCTTGGCTTAAATGAAATTACCGAAATGGAATTTATTCTCTGGTATCTTCGCGAAAAAGGCTTAATTGAAGTAGGTGAAAGAGTCTTTATGATTTCTGTTAAAGGCTTTGACTACTTAACCGATCAGTTGTCTAAGACCCAGGTACTTGGTGGTCCAAGTGCTACTGAACAAAAAGTTGACAGCGTATTAAAAGCCGGTCTACCAGCAGTTATTAATAAATAAATTACTTAAATCTAATTGCCTTCTGGCTTTGGTTGGTCAGTTTCGTTAGCTGAGTTTACTTTGTCTGGATACTGACCAATTTTAACGGCAATGGCTTTACCGGTTCGATTCCGAATTACATAAAAATTTAAAACATCATTAATTTTATGTGCTCTTACAACATCCTGAATATTTTTAGGAGTAGTGATATCAATCCCATCGATTTTTTTTATAATATCACCACGATCTATACCAGAACTTTGAGCTGGGCTATTTTCCATAACTTCGGATACAAAAACTCCAGATGATTCATTCGGCACACCTAAACTTTTAGCCAAAGTATCATTCATTTCCTGCATAACTATGCCAAGCCAAGGGCGCGCGATATGCTTGTTTTCAATTAAATCAGCAGATACTGTTTTAGCTACATCAATCGGAATTGAAAAGCCAATATTTTGAGCATTAGCCTGGATAGCTGTATTAATTCCAATTACTTCACCATGTAAATTCAATAATGGTCCACCAGAATTACCGGGATTAATGGCGGCATCTGTTTGTATAAAATTAACATTGCCATTATTAACATCAGTTATAGTACGACCCACAGCTGAAATAATACCAAAGGTTACAGTATGATCAAAACCTAATGGTGATCCTATTGCTACCACAAATTCTCCTGGACGCAAATTATCCGAAACTCCTAATTTAGCTGCTATTAAGTTATTTGCCTCAATTTTAACTACCGCCAAATCCGAAAAACTATCTAAACCAATAACATTGCCATCATAAGTTTTTTTATCATGTAGCGTTACTTTAATTTTAGTAGCACCTCTAACCACATGGGCGTTAGTTAAAATATAGCCATCATTACGGATAATAACGCCAGATCCTGTATTATGATTTTCATATCGCGGCATTTTGGGATTATTTTTTAAGTTATTAGGATCAACCGGTTGACCATTAAAGAAAAATTGAAACTTACCAAATGGAACATTATAAGCTGGCATATTACCTAATTGAATTGCTGATTTTTCCACAACTTCAATATTTACAACAGCTGGCCCTACATTAGCTGCTATATCAGCAATGGTTTCAGAATCAAGAGCAATTCTTGTTTTAGCCGTATCACCAATTTGCGCCATACTTAGCGGACAACTAACTGACAAGATAATGCTTAATCCCAAATACACCTTTACAACTGCAATTCTGATTTGTTGAATCATTTACTATACCTCGATAATACAATTAAACACTTTTACCTATTAATAATATCCAGCTAAAGGAAAATTACTAACTATAAATTTATGACGCCATAAATAATGAGTTGTTCCTAAGTTCGACCCATTCCTAAAGACTGAGCGGACTGATATAATTTTCCTTCTTTTAAAATTGATGGGGCAATTACAATTTCAATATTTTGCATTTCGGCTAAATTACTAGCCCCAAGAGTTGCCATACTAGTCTGCAAAGCACCAATTAAATTTTGTGACCCATCATCAATAGTAGCTGGACCGAAGAGAATTTCTTCAAGCTTGCTAATTGAACCGACTTTCACACGCGTACCTCTTGGCAAAATTGGACTGGGTGTTGCCATTCCCCAGTGATAACCACGACCTGGTGCTTCTTTAGCCTTAGCTAACGGCGATCCAATCATCGTTGCGTCAGCTCCACAGGCAATTGCTTTACAAATATCACCTGCCGAAATCATTCCACCATCAGCAATAACACTAACATATCTTCCAGTTTTGGCCAGATAATCAATTTTAGCCTGAGCACAATCAGCAATGGCTGTTGCCATAGGCACACCAATACCCAGAACCGATCTTGAAGTACAGGCTGCTCCCGGTCCAATTCCTACCAAAATAGCACTTACACCAGCTTCCATTAAATCACAGGCGGTTTTATAAGTCACACAATTACCAACAACAACTGGAAATGGTGCCTTTTTACACAATTTAGCAACATTTAAACTGGACGATCCTAAAACTGACTTATGAATAATACCAGTTACGGTAGATTGAACCACTAACACATCAATTTTGTTTTCGATTAAAAGATCAAGATATTTTTCAGCAAAATTAGGCGTAACCGATACCGCTACAATTGAATTTACTTCTTTTAATTCTTGAATTCGTTTTATGATTAACTTATCTTGAACTGGTTCAGCATATAACTTTTGAAATAATTCAATAAATCTACTGTCGTCGCACTTAGCAATTTGATCCAACACATTATCGGGATTTTCATAACGCGCTTGCAGTCCCTGAAGATTCAAAACCGGCAAAGCTCCTAATTTACTTAAAATAGCAGCTGTTTTAACATTGACAACGCTATCCATGGCTGAAGCTAATATTGGTATTTTAAAATTAAGCTTATCAATATTAAAAGTTGTATCACAGAGTTCGATGTCAAGTGTATAAGACCCTGGCACTAACGAAATCTCGTCAAAACCATAAGTTCTTCTTGTTAACCTACTACTGTTTAATGACAATTTAGGACGCAAATCATAATTTAAGTTTTCCGTAGACTGACTCATTTAAATGTTAAACTCCCAACAATTACTTGATTATAATTTTAACATATATCTATATGTAATTAACGTTTTATCATATATATTAATATCTAATCCTAGCCTTTGTATGGTCAGATTAAGATCCAGTATACTTAAGATAATCACATCATATTCAAAATTTTCAAGATGAAAGAATTAATAGTAATTGGCTTAAACAGTGGTACTTCCTTAGATGGAGTTGATGCTGCTATATGTTTAATAAATTTTACCGGTAAGCCCAAAATTAATTTTTTAAACGGTTTAGTACTTCCTTATGAAACTATCTTTAAAAAAAAATTACAAGCTGTTCTTACTACTAATACCATAAACCTAAAAGATCTATGTCTAATTAATGCTCAACTTGGTGACTATTTTCTTGAAGCAACTTTAAATGTTATTAAAGAAACCAATTTAACTATTAATGATATTAATCTGATTGGTTCACATGGACAAACTTTTTGGCATAGCCCCAACCCTATTTTATACCTCAACAGACCTACCTGTGGAAGTTTACAGTTAGGGGATCCCAGTATAATTGCCCAAAAGACAAAAATTCCTGTTGTTTGTGATTTTCGTGTCCAAGATATTTGCGCTCAAGGTCAAGGGGCTCCTTTAGTTGCCTATCTCGACAAAATTCTTTTTGGCAATGATAATATAGCTACCGGTATTTTAAATATTGGTGGCATTGCTAATATAACATTCATTAACAGTAGTAATAATGTTGAACTTGCTTTTGATACTGGTCCAGGCAATATGATTATTGATCATGCAGCCAAATTATTATTTGATCTTGATTTTGACCAAGATGGTGTTATTGCAAGTAAAGCAACCTATGATCAAAAGAGCCTGAATAGTTTAATGCAACATAATTATTTTAGCAAATACCCTCCTAAAACTACTGGGCGCGAAGAATTTGGCTATACTTATGCCAATAGTGTTATCAATTTTCTAGAGCACCAAAGTTTAGACAAGGAAACTATCATGGCAACAGTCACTGCTTTTACAGCCTATTCAATAGCTCAAGCTTATGAAAATTTTATCAAACCTCATGAAAATATCGAAAGACTCATTGTAGCAGGTGGTGGTGCCTATAATAAGACATTAATTGCCCAATTGCAAAATTTCATCACCCCAAAAACAACTATAAAAATGCATGATGAATATAATATTCCAGTCAAATATAAAGAAGCCATTTTATTTGCTTTATTAGCCTACACTAGGTACTATAATCTTGCTAACAATATTCCTAAAGTAACCGGAGCCATTAATCCAGTTTCAATGGGAAAAATAATTAATCCTAATTGTTCGTTCAATTAAGCCACCTACTTAAGGAAACCATAAAGTCAAATGATTAGATTACTAGTTGTCGAAGACAATACCGAAATTAGCAAAAAACTTATTCCTGATCTAAGCAAGGAAAATATTTTTGAAATAGTTGGCCTAGCTCAAACTACTGACGAAGCTCTTAATTTATGCAAAAAATTATTGCCAGATATCGTCCTATTAGATTTACACCTACCTGGGTTAATAACGATTCATGATTTGATTAAAAAGTTAACCAATCTGGCCAACACAAAAATTGTAGCTTATGCTAGCAATATAAAAGCCTCGCAGGTACACACATTTATAAATTCTGGAATTAGCGCATACATGGACAAAAGTGATTCTTTAATCCTCTTGAAAATGAGTCTGGTAATGGTGAATCAGGGCAAACAAAATATTTATACACCAAATTTGGCTAAAAACATCCTTAAACTTAATCAAAGTGATCATCTTCTCTTATGTGAAATAACCAAACGTGGCCAAATAAAAAAAGCAGCTCAACGGTTAAACATGGAATTAAAAGATTTACAAGAAAAACTAGCCATAATCTGTGATAAATTAGAAATTTTTGATAAAGACAATACTATAAATTTGGAAAAGTTAGTCAAGTGGGCAAAAAATAACGGATTTTAATTTTTTAATAAGTTAATATGGCAAATATTTAAGCCAAAAAAATTCTTGAATATTTATAATAGTTTTTATAGATAGTGAACATAAAATAGCCTTTTAATGTTAAATAAAATTAATACAACTTTTTTCAGGCAAATAACGTCTATATATATGATAATTTTGAAAGTCAATCTAATAGACTTCAATAAATTGTCAATAAAATAATTTATAACTATTTTTTACGAGGAAATTAATTATGGTAAATTCAGTTGTATTAGTTGGCAGAGCTGGACGCGATCCAGAAATGCGCTATTTTGAATCGGGAAAAGTAAAAACTACGTTCACTTTAGCTGTAAATAGACCTACCAAGGAAAAAGAAACCGATTGGTTTGACATTGAAATCTGGGGCAAACAAGCAGAAATTGCTGGTGAATATGTAAGAAAAGGAAGCCTGTTAGGTGTGGAAGGTCGCTTAGAATTTAGTAAATGGGTAGATGACGGCGGCAAAAAAAACACCCGGCCTTTTGTTTCAGCAAATTCAATTAGACTTTTAGGCAGCAAAAAGGACAACATGTCAAGCGGCAGCGGGAATAGTGAAACTTCTTCGGACGCGTTTTAATTACCACCAAAATAACATAAGGAAATAAGTATATATGGGAGTTGATTGGTTTATCTGGGCTTTATTAGCAGCTTTTACTTGGGGGCTTCAGCCCGCTTTTGACAAAGTTGGCGTAATGGCTTTTAACAGTCCTTATGCAGCTTTAGCTGTAAGATGCTTGGGCGGATTGGTTGGTTTAATAATTCTACCGTTTGTCTGGCCATCAATAGCTAATAACAATCCGCCGATTACCTGGAAAGCTCCCGTATGTCTTATGTTAGCTGGTTTTTTTGGATCGGTTCTTGGACAGATTTTTTACTTAAACGCTTTAAAAACTGGTGAGGTTTCTAAAGTACCAGCTGTAACAGCTGTTTGGCCTTTAGTATCTTTTATTATTGCGATAATCTTTTTTAAAGAAGCCCTTACATTTCAAAAAGTCATTGCTTTTGCGATGATTATTGGTGGCGCTATTTTATTAAAATTTTAAGGAAAATTATGTTCCTTTTCAGTTTTGGCTGTACTTAAACTTAAACATTTTTTAGCTGCATTTTTTAAATCAACTAACCATTTAAAATCTTGTTTTACAAATAGTGCTGACAATGAATCATCATAAACACATTCATATCCAGATTTCAACTTCATTAAATTATACGCAGCTATATTTTTAGGCACTAATACCATATTAGTATCATATTTATCTAAAATATCATCCCAATCAAATACTCCAAGCGTAAACCTAATATTATCATTATAAATATTTCGCGGATAAACCAGTTCTCGACGTGGATCCATCGAAACCTTAATCATGGAACCTAAATGATAAATAATATATTCACCCCAATTAAAATAAACTACCAAATTTCCTTTGGTATTAGTATTTTGTAAAAGTTTCATAGCGCCATATGGCATATCATTATATTTAAGTATAAAAACATTCTTACAAATTTGAAAATTTATCATAACTGCTAATAATATCGAACAGACAAAAAAGAAATATTGAGTATTTAACTGCACCAAATTAAAACCATTTAAATTTTTTAAAAAGCTCTGCTTAATTGCACTATATAAATGTAAAGAAATCAAACTAACTACACTAACACCATACAAAGGAAGGTGTCTTAAAGCAATTAAGGGAACAATCGATAAAATTAAAAAAATTAAAAATTCTGGTAAATATATTTTTAATTTACTTTTAAGAAAAGAAAAAATGGCTAAAAATAATAAAACAAAATAAAACAAACCATTTAAAGACAATATATTTAATGGCGCCCATTCAGGAATTTCTGGCCTTCCTAGGGTATCTGGCACAAAGATGGTTTTTAATAAAACAAATCCCCAAGGGTTAAATAAAGTTACACCTAATGCTAAAACCAATGTTAATACTAATATAGTTATCTTTTGCTGGTTTTCGGCTAATTGATTATTATAATCATTACTCAATTTAATACACAAAATTTCACTTATAACAAACAAACCATATAAAGCTAGTCCAGCTATAAATCCACCATGTAAATTGACCCAAAAGATAAATATTAATGGAATTGCGAATAAATACCTTTTATTTATATAACGATAATTTAAGATAACTGAAATTAACAATCCTAAAAATAAATAAGTAAATAAATGGGCTCTAATTACAAAAGTGCCAACAGAAATTAAGTCTACAACCAGACTTAAGAGTAGAATACTAACTAGAACACTAAACTTAGCGTTACGCAAAGATC
>JAKAZS010000140.1 GCA_021815785.1 bacterium | reverse complement strand
AGAAAAGGCACAAATATCAAGAATGAATTTTTAATTCAAGAGGAAGAAATCATGATAACCAACAAAGATAAACCTCAACAAGAAGGTATTTTCAAGAATTTCTTTGAAGACCTAGAAGAAAAAGGTCGGCTAAAAGGTATTGCTGAAGGTAAAGCCAAGGGTAAAGCTGAAGGTTTGGCCAAGGGCGAAGCTAAAGGTTTAGCCAAGGGCGAAGCTAAAGGTTTGGCCAAGGGCAAGGCTGAAGGCGAAGCCAAAGGCAAAGCCGAAAGTCTTAGTATTTTATTAAAGGCTAAATTTGGTTCAATCGATTCATTAATCTTAAAAAAAATTGCCGCCTCAACAATAGAAGACCTTGACCGTTATATTATTAATTCTTTAACGGCCGATAAAATTGACGATGTGTTTAAGAATTAATTATAATCAATTGTTAGATTTAAAAAAATTACTTTCGTTTTCAATTTATAATTAACCTCAACCCCCCCTTCTACTAATCATTACCATCATTTATTATTTTTGCCAAACTTAGTGCTTCATGGCGATTACTTATTCCAGCCAAAGCTAATAATTCAATAAAGTTGCCTTTGCTGATTTCATTGAGCCTATAGGCCTCAAAACAAAGGTCTAAAAAATAATTGTTAAAATTATTATTAAAACTTCGTTCGATATTTACAAACCGATGCTCTGGTTACAGCGGCTGATGATGCTGCGTTTGGTTTATGGTTGATAAGAGTAATAGTAAACTGAAGTTAAATATTTTTTTGATGTCATCAAATTTGCCTATTACAACAGTGCTTAATTCCCCATTACCAATTACATGTTGTATAATTACTATTGTGTTTTAGCTGGCCTAGTTTGTAACTCATCTTTATGCCGATAATATTTGACCGCTTAGTTACTGATTTTTGGAAAGGTGTTACTGTGAATTTAAAGAAAAAAACTTTGCTCCTTTTTATCTTAACCACGTTATGCATGCCTGATTCAAGCTTAGCTTACCAGGAAGGCACCGAATTCCCCGGCAAAGGCAATTACGCAGATTGGCAAAAGGCTATGAATTTATACATCGATGGTTATAAGTCGACTGATGACAACGTTAAAAAACAAGTATCACTCTTAGCTATAAAAATTTACCCTTATGACGCAGCTTTTTGGAATGGTTTATTGCTAGTGACTAAAGACCCTCGCAAACAACTTGGATATGCCCTAAAAGCAATCGCGCTTAATCCCGAATTTTCTGATGCTTGGGGTAGTTTAGGTAACGCATACCTTGCTTTAGAAGAATACGCTAAAGCTAATGAGGCTTGGAGAAAGCAATTAGACCTAGATCCTACTGCTATTGATACTATGATTGCCATTGGTTCAAATTACATAAACTTGAAAAAATACAAAGAGGCCATACCATATTTTGATAAGGCTATTGCACTAGACCCTAATAATTACTCGGCCTATCTTGATAGAGGTGAAGCGTACGTTTACCTCGGAAATACAACTAAGGCCATGGCCGATGAATTAGTTGCCCAAAAGCTAAGTCCTAACGATCCTGGTTCATACTTGAACATAGGTTTAATTTACAAAAAACTGAAGAATATGAAACTTGCTAAGTTCTATTATACCAAAGGTTTGAGTTTAACAGTCGACCCCAATGTCAAACGTGGTGATATAGAGCTTTTCAACAGCTTTCAATAAAGCCAAAGGTGTTAAGTTTTGGCGATGACACTGAGCACGGCAAATAAGACCCTTCGTTAATGAACGACGTTTATACACATTTATTGAGAATTTCTGATAATTAATATGGTCGATTGTTCTTAGTCTACTTTACTGACACCATTCTAAATGAATGTGTGAAAAAATTAATTAAGAATAATAAGGCAAACCCTCTTAATATGCAACGTTTAGTCGATGGTATGAAAGCGATTTTTTCATATGTTACCATTGAGCTAGTTGTTCGAACTATGCTACCCAGCTAAAAGTAGGTTTAGTATTAGGGTGTATGCAAACCATCTAAAAAAAATATTAAAAATTAAATCAATTTCATAACCATTAAAAGACCGTAATTAGGTTTAATTGCACACATATGCGTCAGGGTACTATACTTATATTAAATAACTATAGGCACCAATTTGTTGCCGGCAAATTATTACCTAACATGCCTTTTAAGGGTAAAAAAATATGACAATTTTTAATAATAATTGTAGTTTAGCTAATTTAAAATCCTTCATAACTTGTTTCATTTTACTAATAGCACTCAGTACTCAATACTCAACAGCCACTGGGTCAAGGTCGCGCCAGATATACCACGTGCCAACTGTACGCCAGGGTGTCCATAACAAACCAATTTCTTCAAGTTGGCTTGAGCTTACGCCGTCGTTATCGAAGTAGCATTTGCCGATTCCACGTAAAAGCCCTATATCATCTGTGGGATAGACGTCAGGGCGCATGAGGTGAAAAATCAAAAACATCTGCGCCGTCCACCTGCCTATACCGCGCAGGGTAATTAATTGGTCAGTTATTTCAGCGTCGGTCATGTCTTTCCATTTACTAGGGGTTAATGTGCCATCGTCAAAACTTACGGCAAGCGTATTTAAATATTCACATTTACGTTGCGATAAACCAGCTTGGCGCAACGCTTCGTGCTTTATCCGTAAAACTTCTTTGGGGGTAATTTTATTCGATAACAATGCAAACCTGTCCCAAATCGTTTGCGCCGCTTTTACCGAAAGCTGCTGTCCGACTATCGAGCGAGCCAGGGTCTGAAAAGCGTCGCCCCTTGACGCAAATTTAGCGTCTTCGTACTTGCGAATTAGTTTTTTCATTACCTTGTCTTTTTGGGCTAATTCATTGCAGGCATCTTGCCAGTAGTGGGGTAGAGAATCGTGCATACCTGTTTTTTTTTTTACTTAACTTAA
>JAKAZS010000139.1 GCA_021815785.1 bacterium | reverse complement strand
CACCACCATTAAAACATATGATATGACCGCCATTCTTTAAATAGTTCTGAATTAAAGCTAATTCTTGATCACTTAAATCAACTAGTAAGGGTAAAATAATCACTTTATAATTGTTTAACGAATTGTCATTATTATTTTCAAGATTATTTAACACATCATAATTTAAATTAGCCTGTTCCATAACTTGTTCAAAACTTTTAAAATCATCGAGAAATGTCCCTAAATGTTCATCCTGATAAGTTTTAATATTGGTACTACTATTAAATATCGCTATTGGTGAACTAGCGTAGCTGTTATTGGTATTAAATATAATTAAAATAAATAGTAATAAAATATATGTTAGATAGCGCATCTTAATCTTGTTTCCATTCTTTGTTCTTAATTAGCCTTTCAATATCTCGTTTAGTATCCCGTTGTGTCATTGACTCACGCTTATCATAAAGCTTTTTACCTTTACCTAAACCAATTTCTACTTTAATTAAACTACCTTTAAAATAAAATTTTAGGGGAATTAAAGTTAACCCTTTCTCTTTCACTAATGATTTTAACCTAATTATTTGTTTTTTGTTCATTAATAATTTTCTTTTTTGAGTTGGCTCATGATTAAAACGGTTACCATGGTCATATATAGCTATATGACAGTTGTAAAGCCATAACTCATAATCATCAATCATGATATGACTGTCTTTTAAATTTACAAGACCTTGACGAATTGATTTGACTTCAGTTCCTAATAACACAATACCAGCTTCAAATGACTCTAAAATAGTATAGTCATGAGTTGCACGCCGATTTAAGGCTATTGATTTAGTTTGTGTCATTAGATAGATTTAGATGACTTTATTTTAATTGAGCCATTATTTTATTTAAAACATCTTTACTAGGACGAAGTTCCTCGGATGTTAAAGCTGATAAAGGCTTATCCACCGTATTCATTAAAGTAGCAAAATCTTCGCGTTTTTCATCTAAATAGAGTAAGCCAGTTAAAAACTCATCTTTTTCTTTAGCATCCAAAATAGTATTTAATGCTGATTGACGGTTAAATGGATCATAATTGCGGTCTAGTTTTTTTAAGCGCAAATGTGATCCATCATGCATTTCAACATCAGTAGTGGTTCCAGGTTCATAGTCCACGGTTATTTGTTCAAAATAAGGAATAAAACCTAATTCTTGCAAAGGTATTTCGGCATCTTTTGCATATTTATAGCTTTTGGTCGAACCTTCATGATTGTTAAAAGTTACACAAGGACTAATTACATCTAGTATAGCTAAACCATTATAAGACATAGCGGCTTTAATTAACGGTGATAATTGTTTAGGATCGCCGGCAAAGGACCGAGCCACAAACCCACAGCCAAGCTCTAAAGCTAGTCCACAAATATCAATAGCCGGTAAGTCATTTATGACGCCATTTTTAAGTTTTGAACCCAGGTCAGCTGTAGCTGAAAACTGTCCTTTAGTTAAACCATAAACACCATTATTTTCCACAATATAAACCATATTTATATTACGGCGAATAAGATGACATAATTGACCCAGACCTATGCTAGCTGAATCACCATCGCCACTAACACCAATTAAACGCATTTGTTTATTGGCTGCATTAACACCGGTAGCCACAGAAGGCATACGGCCATGAACGGCATTTATGGCATGAGCCTTACCTAAAAAATAAGCTGGTGTCTTACTGGAACAGCCAATGCCGGATAATTTGACCACGGTATGTGGTTCAATACCTAAATCATAATAAGCTTTAATAATTTGACTACTTATTGCATCATGTCCGCAACCATCACACATGGTGGAAGCTCCACCCTTGTATTCGTTAAGCGTAAGTCCCAGTTTATTTGTATTTACTGAATTTGTTGTCGAAACCATAATTAATTATCCTCGTATTTATTGACATTTAGTTAAAATTTGATTGTAAATTCCCATAGCATCAATGGGTAAACCATCAAAATGCCGAATTGAGATTAATTTATGAGCTAAATCCGGAAATTCGCTAGCAATGATATTAAGCATCTGACCATCACGGTTTTGCTCAATCACAAAAATGGTATCGCTCTTAGTTAAATAATCTTTGACTTCATTACCTAAGGGTAAACTACGTAATCGAAGGTAATTAGTATCTATTTTAGCCTGGCTTAAATAATCCCTAGCTTCTTGAATCGCAAAATCAGAAGATCCATAGCCAATAATGCTATGTTTAGCTTTTTTAGCTAAATGTATTTGCGGCTTGGGCAAAAACTTTTCTTTGGCAGTATTTAGTTTTTTACTTAACCGTTCCATTAAATTAACATAGTCCTGAGGTTTTTCAGTGTAAGTAGCAGATTCAGTATGACCTGATCCGCGGACAAAATAACCAGCTCCAGGATGATTTGTGCCTGGCAACGTACGGTAAGGGATGCCATCACCATCAACATCTTTATAACGCATAAATTGACCCAGTTTGTCTAAATCCTTAGCCGTTAATACTTTACCACGATTAAGTGGTTGAGTTGGATAATTAAACGTATTAGACATCCAGTTATTCATGCCTAAATCCAAATCACTCATGACAAAAACTGGGGTCTGGAATTGTTCCGCTAAGTCAAAAGCTTCCAGCGTTAAACTATAACATTCTTCAACAGAACTAGGAATTACGCATATATGTTTAGTATCGCCATGGGATAAATAATAAGCACTTAATATATCGCCTTGTGATGTCCGTGTTGGCATTCCTGTTGATGGACCAACACGTTGAATGTCAAAAATTACGACCGGTATTTCAGTAAAATAAGCAAAACCGACAAATTCAGCCATTAATGAAATTCCCGGACCCGATGTAGCGGTCATCGAGCGGCAACCACTAAAACCAGCTCCAATAGCCATGCCAATAGCCGCCAATTCATCTTCAGCCTGAATAACGGCAAAAGTTGCTTTATTATCCTTTGTTAAA
>JAKAZS010000072.1 GCA_021815785.1 bacterium | reverse complement strand
ACAATTCCAACCACATCTAATACCGGTACATCATCTTTACCACAACACTCTCCTACTGGCTCTCAATCTGTTCCTAATACCGGAGTTGCTCCAACTTCAATTCCAACCACTGGAACAGCCTCAATTCCAACCACTGGATCAATTCCAACCACATCTAATACCGGTACATCATCTTTACCACAACACTCTCCTACTGGTACTCAATCAGCTCCTAATACCGGAGTTGCTCCAACTTCAATTCCAACCACTGGAACAGCCTCAATTCCAACTACACCTAATACTGGTACATCATCTTTACCACAACACTCTCCTACTGGTACTCAATCCACACCAGTTCCGACCACAGGTTCAACTCCAGCCCAAACCACTGGAACAGCCTCAACTCCAACTCTAAGCGTACATCCAATCGTTAACACGAATAATAGCGGAGTAAATGTCGGTATCGATGTATCTGTCAATTCCAGTAATGGCTCTATCAATATTCCCATTACCGGTTCTATCCCAATAAATTCACCAATTCCATCATCAAGTTCAAATTCAACAACCACTTCTTTACCGCAACAGTCAGCATCAGGAAGCAATCCATCACATCATGGTTCTAATTCTACACCAACTGCAACTACGCCAACAAGAAATGGCAATAGTAATACATCCACTAATACAAATAATCTTCCAATTTTCAACAACCCTACTTTTTCTAATAACAACAACTCTAATCCAAGTACAAATTTAACAACAAATACACCAACGCCCCCAGATAATTCTAGCGCAACTAGTCTTAATTCGACGAGTTCTAGTGCAACAAACAATAATTCAACGACAATGAATCTCAATTCAACATCAGCGAATTCAAATAATTCTATAAGTTCTAATACCAATCCTGTTAGCAACAATCAAACAACATCAACTAATGAAACATCTTCTTCCAGTCAATCTTCAAGTGATCCATTAGCCTCAACTATTGCTCAAAACAACAATTCAACTTCCGCTAATAACAACGATATTATTTCATCAATAATAAATTCGGCTTCGAATAATAATACTTCAGTTCAATTTGTTTCTAATAATGCAGCCCTAACATCCCAGGTTATAACCTCGAATACTCAAGTTCCAACTCCTAATGCTGTTGCAAATCAAGTAAATAACAATAATACTAAATCACTTCAAAATAACAACCTCCCAAATTCAAATATTGCAGCTCTAAACACTATTGAAAATTTAGCTGGTGGTATTAGTTATAATCTTGCCAATGGCTCTTCGATTCCATTACCAGCTGGTGGCCTTTCATTACCGGTAAATAGTCTTACTAGCAATAATAACAATGTCACATCAACTCCAAATTCAATGCTGACCAATAATAATCAATCAATTACTAGCAACCAAACAAATTCAACATCGGTTAGTGATCCATTAACAGCTAATACCATAAATAGTCAAATTGATCCAAATACAAATATTAATTCTTTAGATCCAGGTATTCCTGCAAATCTTAACAATTCAAATACAGATCCAATTTATCCACCAATAGCTGCTGTAGACCAAGACGAAATTGTTAATAAGAAAGACGAATTAGTTTCAGCCAATTCTAAGATCAATGATAATGAAAGTATCAATAATAATATTATTGCTAGCGCTCAAGAACCGGATACTGAAATTAATAATAATCTCAATAATCTTGAAAATACTCCAATCGTCAATATGAATGAAGATGTTAATTCATCCCAAGGTGACCTAATTCAAGATAATTCTCTAAGAAATAATAATCTCCAAAATATTGCCGATGATGATCTCGTTAATAATATACCCAATACTGATTTTAACAGCCATATGGAAGATGATTCTAATTATGATGAAAAAGTATCTCGCCTTTTAGATTTGCTCGATGACAAAGTAAAAGCCGAACATGAAGCACAAATCAAAAAAGAAGAAGAAGAACGCAAACACCTAACCGATATTAGTTACACAATGATGGCTGGAAACACAACCAGTTTTGGCAATAGTATTAACAGTGACAAAATATTTAATAACATCAACTCTAATAATGAAGATAATAACAATAATAATTTAAATAATTACCAACAAAAATATATTGTTCGTATTAACGACACTCTTGAAAAAATAGCTTTAAGAATGTTTAGAGATCGAAATGTAGCTCAATTAATTTATCTTATCAATAAAAACGTAATTCAGTTAAAAGAAATAAAAGGCGTTCAAACTTACGTATTAAAGCCAGGTTCGATAATTATTTTACCAAGTCTAAGACAAGTCAGACAATGGAAATTTATGGCTAAAATAGGATCAAACACCGGATCTTTACCAACCAATACCCAAACGGGAACTGGTACTGGTACTAATCCGCTCACTGGCAATATTACCGAATCCTCAAGAAGCAGCTTTATTGATAGACTGCTTGGCACATTTAATAATGTAACTAACACAGGGCAAGACCGTACTGCTTTCAAAGTACGCCTTGGTGATACATTACGCTCGGTAGCTATGAAACACCCGGCCTTAAACGATGTAAATCTCTGGAAACTACTGGCCAAAGTAAATAATTTAACGACTAAAATTGATGATAAAGGCAATCCAGTTGCGGTAATTAATCGTGGCATGGTGCTTGTCCTACCGACTGAAGCAGAAATTGAACAGTTCAAAGGTAACCCTGTAAAAGGCATCGAAAAAATTGCCAAGCTTAACCACAGCCTCGAAACTGTATCCAAGAACTGCCCGAATTGTAACCGCCTAATTCCCAGTGATATTACACAATGCTTAAATTGTGCCAATGTTTATACTCAACTTGATACCGATAAAAGTCTTAGATTAAATAATAATAATAATAATATTGCAACCTCATCTATAACCCAAGTTGAAACAACCTATAATTTAAACGAAAATACAATTCACAAATTTGTGAAAAATTTAAGCAATTCTTGTAGACTGGTAAAAGTAATAAATAATGAAAGCTCAACCGAAAAATTCCAGTTAGAACTTGGACAAAGTAGTGGATGGTCACCAATTTTAGTATATGAAGTCAGTAAAGATGGTGGCAGAAGATATGAAATTAACGCTACTGGTCAAAAAATCAATTCTTTGAATATTGATCTTCCTCACAACAGTCTCAAAGAAATGATCCAAAATGACTTAAATGCTAACTGGCAAGAATACATAAAAAATCATAAAGTAAAAAATAAATAACTATTTTAATATTCAACCCTTGCATCTTACAATAAAATTAAATATTGATTTTATTATTAAAAATCTCAGTAAAAATCTATTTTACTCCTCTTTGAGCATTATAGATTTCATTACTTAAATCATATAGATTTGTGTGATAGGCTTCACCATTAATTTAATCCATATGAAAAACAACTGGTTTAGAGGACTTAGCAAGTTTTATAAATTCGTAAGGACATACTTCAGAACCATCAATATTAGGTTTGTTAATTAATTCAGTACCAGATTTAACGTAAACATTTAAATTATTTCCATTATCAATTATTTTTTCAACTTTTATAGAACTAAAACTATGAGATCCTGCAAATACAGCAATAACCATTAATTGACTAAAATCAACTTGTGGAGCAATGTTATCATAGTTATTTTTTCGACCAAGATGTTTGCGCCATAATTCATACCATTCAAATTGCTCTTTAATAACTAAACCTTGCGAAGTTTTAATATTGCTAACCAAGCCTTTATCAATAGAGCTAAAAGGAATTTCAATAGCTATAACTTCATTTTTATTGGGCTCAATTAAATTGGTATAAGCTCCAACGGGCAAAACCAATAATACTAATAAAATCAAAACTAATTTAAGGTGCGCTGTCATTACTGTTTGCATCATTACCACCCTCACTATTACCGCCGTCAGCATTACTATTATCGGCTTGACCTTGAGTAATCGAATAAGTCCAAGTCGCCTTAGATTTTAGATCTTTGATAACAATACTGCCAATTTTAGCTGTATCAAGATAAGATTTAATTGAAGGCACAATATTGGCTCTTTGTTTTTTATCAGTTAGTTTTGCTTCAATATCCAAGTCAATACTATTAGGAGAATTTAAAGGGACTTCTTTACCTTGATTTAAATACTTACACTTATATTCTACATTAATGCTTTTAAAATCATTATTAATCGTTTCAATTATTTTATTTCTTGATTCTTCAACACTTAAAACCTTAACCGGATTTTTTTCTGCTTTAAATAATTCACCAACCCAGGTATATTGATAGGCAAAATAACCAGCAAAACCAATTAAAAGCAGGACAAATAAGACATACGGTAATACGTTGGTTTTAGGCCGGGCAAAATTATCATCCAGATTTTCATATTCAGGACTGACATATTGAGGTGTATCACAAGATGGACAACGTTTTTCATAACCATGAAGCGGAACCTTACATCTGGGACAATCATGCATAATTCAAATTCCTAAAAACCCAATTGCTTTTAAATATAACAAATTAAAATAAAAATGATTTAAATATTAACTTTTAACAAAATATTATAAAGCAAAATTAATAATAACCTCAATTAAAAGTATAAATAATTATATACTTTAATAGACTTTACTTTATCAACCATAAATTAATGAACGAATTAATTATTGCAAAAATAAACCTACTTGGCATGTTATTTGATTCACTTGGTGGTCTATATCTAGCCTATGATATTTTAGGTGGTGAAAAAGGCCCGCTCAAACTTATAACGCGATTTATTACCTATTCTATTCTCCTTTTTATCTTATATGATTTATGCTTTGGTTTTAAATTTGCTATTGTGGGTGGATTTGGTTTAGGTGCAATGTTAAGTTTACAATTTTACTTATTTAACCGTTATCGCAATTTATCAAAAAAAGTGCTTCTGCTTTTAACCTTATGTACAACTAGTGTTATGGGAATTGCCATGATTGTTAGATTTGGTCGAGAATTTGGTTTATGGTTTATGTTATTTAATTCAACCATAGCCTGTATTATCAACACATACTATATATCTCTAAAGGATATTTATCTAAAAATCTTTGATAATAAGCAAAAGTCAAAATTTGAAATAATTAATTTTTACCCAGCTTTAACTCGCGGATTGGTAATTGGTTTTAGCTGTTCAATGGCTTCCTTGATGACTTTCCATAAAATTGAAGCTTTATCTATTGGTTTAATTATTGGCTTAATTGCTAGTATTATTGGCACTATTGTAACTTTTACCGTTCCCTTTATTGAAAGATATGTCGATGAATTACCCGATAAAACGCTGGGTTATTTTGGTATTATTCTGTTTATTATTGGCTTTATGCTCCAAAGCTTACAATATATTGAAATATTATGGAAAATCACCGAAACTAAATCCATCATGTAAAATCCCTATTGATTTTTCAACTGTTAAATCATATTTGTTCAAAATTTTAAATAATTCAAGGTTAGCCTTATGAGTAAATGCTGGTCCTTGATAGATAAATCCAGTATAAGCCTGAACCACATTGGCTCCAGCAATTAAGTATTGAAAAACATCATTACCTGTAAAAATCCCTCCACAGCCAATAATTTCTTGATCTGCTAATTTTAATTTAAAAACTGTTTTAACTAAATTTATATTTAATTTTTTAAGCGGTTTGCCACTTAATCCACCAATTCCGTAACTAGTTAATAAAGTAGTCTTGGTTTTTAAATCAACTCTAGTTAATGAAGTGTTGCCACAAATATAACCTTGAACTTTATAGCGTATGCCCAAATCAACAAAAGTTTCAACTAGGTCAGCAGAGCTGTCCGGCGATAATTTTAAAAATATCGGTAAATTATTGGTATTAGCCTGGTAAATTTCCTTCAATAAATCATTAATTAATTTACCTTCTTGAATAATACCAGATTTAGTATTAGGACAGCTTAGGTTTATCGCTATATACAGACAGTTTAAGTCTTTAACGTAATTAAAACACGCTAAAATATCTTCAATTTCATTGTCAACTGGATAAGCCAAATTATTGGTTTTAGCAATATTAATGCCATAAGGAAAATTATTTTTATGTTGAATCAGCCTTTGTCTTACTGATTCTATACCAATGTTATTTAAGCCCATGCGATTAATTAAGGCATCATCTTCAATAAGTCTAAATAATCTAGGTTTAGGATTACCGGCACTAGGATATCTAGTTACTGAGCCGATTTCCTCAAAGGCAAATCCCATTGCACTAATACCATCAAGATATAGAGCATTTTTATCAAAACCACTGGCTAGACCAATTGGATTAGCCAGTGGTTTATTAGCTAATTTTGTCTTTAAATCAGGATGACTGTAGTTTAAATTTAACACAGGATAAATCGGTTTTAAGTACTGAAAACCCAACATGGAATATTTATGAATCAATTCAGGGTCAAAACAAAAAAAAACAGGTTTTAATATTTTCTGATAAATTAAATCAATCATTAAATTTATACTAAAGACTTAAATAATTTTTCTAAATTAAGCTTTCTCACTAAACTTAGACCATAATCAACATTAGCTTTATAAAAATTAGACAATTGTCTAATTTTTATATTTTGACTAGCATCACGAATAAAAAATACCGGAGTATTATTGCCGACAATATCATAAGATCTAGCTACTTTAGTAGCATGGACAGCCCTTTCCGGAATTCGTTCACGGTTAAAACGAAGTAGTTTCTCGAGTAAATAGCTATCCTGCAACAATACCGGTCCTCGATTACCAGAAGTCAGTGAATTCTGATTATTAGCTACAGGGTGACCAAAGTTATCCGTTAATTTCTTATTATCCATATTTATCTTCCTGTATCACTGTTGTCAATAATATAATAGATGATTCAATATAATATAATTTACCTATATTATAGGTTAACATTATTACCAAACATCAAAGTTACTATTCATAAAAACAAATTTATTATTTACAATTACTTTAAATTAACTTAAACAAAATAATTATTTACTAAAAAATATCTAACTAACTATATTAAAACTAATTTTAAGCAGCAAAATTATTAGCCAATAAAATTAATTGTTGCAATTAGGCAAAGAATTCAATTTTTTAATTAGCTATCTCAATAAATAAAATGGAAAATGATAATACAAATATGATCGATAATCCCACCAATGAATTAATTGGTCAAACCGTTGGTGATTATTATCAAATCGAAACGGTCATTGGCAGTGGTGGAATGAGTGTGGTCTATCTAGCCAAACAATTACTGTTGCAAAAAAACTATGCCATCAAAATGCTTTTACCGCATTTAATTACCAATGCCATTAGTGTGCAGAGATTTCAAAATGAGGGTCGTGCCATTTGTGAATTAAGCCACCCTAATATAATTGCAATTCATAATTTTGGAACCTATAATCAAGTCCAGCCCTATTTAATCATGGATTATCTAGAAGGTATCACTTTAAGTGAATTTATTGAAAAAATGGGAGCCATCAAATTAGATTTAAGCATGTCCATTTTTATCCAAATTGCTAAGGCCTTAAATTACGCGCATAATAAACAAATAATTCATCGTGATTTAAAACCCAGTAATATCATGCTTATGCAAAATGAAAACCATGAATTAACAGTTAAAATTTTAGACTTTGGCATTGCTAAAATAATTTCTGAAAATGAAAATATTGCTAAATTAACTTCAACCGGTGAAGTCTTTGGTTCGCCTTACTATATGTCACCGGAACAATGCAAGGGTGACAAACTTGATGAAAAAACTGACATTTATTCATTTGGCTGTTTAATGTATGAAACTTTAACAGGTAAATTACCTTTTAGCGGACAAAATTTAATGGAAACTTTTAATTTACAAATTTCTCAAACCGCAAAACCCTTTAAAGAAATTAACCCTAAAGTAAATATTCCCCCAAAACTGGAACATATAGTTTTCAAAGCTTTAGCTAAAAATCCCCAAAATCGTTTTACCAATATGGCTCAATTACTTGAAGAATTAACTATTGTCAGTCAAAAAAAATATAATTTCTGGGACAATTTTTGGGAAAAAATCATTCTTAAATTAAAATTTCATACCAAAATTAATGTTCAAACTATAACCATTATACTTCTATTTTTTATAATAAGTTCAACAGCTATTACTGTTTATTTTATGGATAATATTAATAGAATTAATAAAATTCGTTTTGCTGAAAATGATTTAAAATTACTACCATTAAAAAAAACATTTGACGCCAAACTACTTGATCTAAAGCCTAGTTTAGATATCCCTACTCTTTCTAAACAGGGAAATACTCAAGCTATTAATGCTTTAGAAACAAAAATCAGTGATGCTCGAGAATTAAAAAACTGGCCTATTATTTTACAATCTGCTCAAAAATTATTCAATTTAGTTAATACCAATAACCCCAATAGCCAAATAAATTTAATTACCCCTGAAAATGCAAAAATTATCCTTAACCTTCATTATGCGTTTATTACTTATGAAAGTATTGGTAGTAATAATCCACTAATACCTAAACAAGGAAAATTAGTTAGACTTAATGACATAAATAACCCGATCAAAACCTTTAAAGAGTTTAGTCCACTTTGTAATTATTTTAACAATAATTCAGCTAAACAATTAACCAATTTAACCATTACTGATTTAGCCTTATATTTTATTGATAATTTAGCTAGATCTTTGTCATTTTATGATCAAGACTTTATTTACGAAGCGAGACTTTATCTGGCTAATAATTATTATCTGGCTAATCAAAATGATAAGGCCTATACTCAATATCAACAAATCAGCCAAACCTCAGTCAATCAAAGTGGCTTAAATAATACCATTAAATACTGTAAAGCAATGTCACAAGCCAGATTAGCTAAATTAGACTTTGACCAATTTAAATACTCAAAGCGTAAGCTTAATTCTCAATTTAACATTCAAATAAAAAACCATTTTCAAATAGCCCAATTTTATTGGCAAGATTTATATAATCATGGCAAATATCGTGATTCAATTGAAGATAAAACCAATACCGGAATATTTCTGCATAATTTTATGGTTACTTCAATACTTTATGCTAAATATTATGAAACTCTAAACAATTACCCGCAAGCTATAAATATTTACAACCAAATCAATCAAATGCTTAACGAAAATCTTTATACTCAACGCTTTGACCAATCTCAAATAGATGCATACCGAATTGATATGGCACGAATTAAAGTTAATATGGCTATTGATTATTTCAAGACCAACAATTACAATCTGGCCATAAAAAATTACTTTGAAGCCACTGACAAACTTGACGACCTTAAAAATACTTTGTAATAAAAAATCAGCTTTATACAAGATTACAAGCCAATTTAAGAAGTTTCATAAAAATATAATATTTACATTACCTTGAAAAATTGAGGTAAATGTAAGAAAATACTTATTTAATGTATATGCAAAAGTATTCAATTGAAGGATTTTAATATGAGTTTAGGCAACGACAATAATAATAAAGTAAGTAAAGGCAGTGAAGTTGTAAAAAAAGCTCTACCCCAAATGCTAAAAGGTGGAGTGATAATGGATGTAGTTAATGCCGAACAAGCCAAAATCGCCGAAGAAGCTGGTGCAGTAGCGGTTATGGCCTTAGAAAGAGTGCCTGCTGATATTCGTGCCAATGGTGGCGTAGCGAGGATGAGCGATCCTGAATTAATCAGTCAGATTATAAGTACTGTAACCATACCGGTTATGGCCAAAGTTCGCATTGGCCATTTTGTTGAAGCCCAGATTTTAGAAGCCTTAGGAGTCGACTGCATTGATGAAAGTGAAGTCTTAACTCCAGCTGATGAAGAATATCATATTGACAAAAATAAATTTGGCATCCCCTTTGTTTGTGGAGCGCGCAACCTTGGTGAAGCTTTACGCCGCATTGGTGAAGGTGCCAGTATGATTCGCACGAAAGGCGAAGCTGGTACCGGTGACGTAGTTGAAGCTGTACGCCATGCTCGTACGATTTTAGGTGAAATCAAAAAATTAAGCGTAATGCCACATGAAGAATTAATGTCTTATGCTAAATTAATTAATGCTCCTTATGAGCTTTTACTTCAAGTAGCTAAAGATGGACGTTTACCAGTAGTCAACTTTGCCGCTGGCGGTATTGCCACACCAGCTGATGCAGCCTTACTCATGCAATTAGGCGTTGATGGAGTGTTTGTCGGATCGGGTATATTTAAATCGGCTAATCCTGGTAAACGGGCCGAAGCCATTGTTAAAGCAACAACTTATTTTACCGATGCTGGCCTTTTGGCTACAGTCAGTCGCAATTTAGGCGAACCGATGTCAGGACTTAGTGTCCATAGTCTGGATAGCAAAGAAAAACTAGCGGTGCGCGGTTGGTAAGGTAAGGTTGATTATTAAGCTAAAGATTAAAAGGTTTAACCTAGATTCAAACAAGTTTGGTCGTAAGCTAATTAAGGAAGGTCATTTTGAGTTTAGTAATTGGGGTACTAGCGCTACAAGGTGATGTTAGTGAACATTGCCATGCCATTCAAAGTTGTGGGAGCAAGGCCTATCCCATTAAATATGAAAATGATCTTGACCATATTGATGGCTTAATAATCCCTGGAGGTGAATCAACCACGATTGCTAAATTAAGTTATGGCAGTATTAATAGTGCTGTATCTAAAGTTACGAAAAATAATCAAACATTAGAATCAAAAATTTCACAATCAATAACTTCTACAAAGATTAAAGCTAAACCAGAACAGGATAATTCAAATAATACTATCCCTTACAGCAGTTTAATTAACAAAATTAAAACTTTAGGCTTATCTGGCCTGCCCATTTATGGAACCTGTATGGGTTCCATATTTTTAGCTAAATATATTGAAAACAATCTAAATCAATTAAGTATGCAATTAATGGATATTAAAATCACGCGCAATGCGTTTGGCTCTCAAAAACACAGTTTTGAAACTACTTTAACGATTAATTGCTTAAATCCACCAAAATATCAAGCTATTTTTATTCGAGCTCCACTTATTATCGCAACAGGTCAAAACGTAGAAGTTTTGGCATATTTACCTGATTATATTAATCTTAACCAGGATTATCCAACCAAAGCCATTATGGTAAAAGAAAAAAATTTTCTCGCTAGCGTCTTTCACCCTGAATTAACCAAAGATTACCGTATACATGAATTTTTTCTGGATATGGTAAAAAAATAATTAATTAGTAATCAGTAAAATTTGCCTTATAATACAATAAACATTAAACATATTTAAGCTTTGAACTAAATATCCTTACTATTAAATTAAATATGGACGAAAATAATTTATCCGTAAACTTTCTTGAAAATAGCAATATTGAAAGTCTTATTGGCCAAAATATTGATAATTATTATCATATTGAAGGTTTAATTGGTCAAGGAGGCATGAGTTATGTATTTTTAGTAACGCATCAGTTACTCCAAAAAAAATATGCCATAAAAATGTTAATGCCTCATCTTCTCAGCAATGAAATTACCGTTCAACGCTTTCAAAATGAAGGTAGAGCCATTTGCGAATTAAATCATCCCAATATTATAAACATTCAGAATTTCGGCATGCTTAACAACCGCATCCCTTATTTAGTGATGGATTATTTAAAAGGTAAATCATTATCCACTATTATTAGTGATAAAGGAAATTTAGATTCAACCGAAGCTATTAAAATTTTTAGCCAAATTGCCAATGCTGTTAGTCATGCACACAGCAAAGGAATAATTCATCGTGATCTTAAACCTAGTAATGTAATTATTACCGATGAAGATAATATCGTTAAAATTCTTGATTTTGGCATTGCTAAATTAATCGATAGTAATAAAAATTTTGGTTCACTTACTCAAACGGGAGATGTGTTTGGTTCGCCATATTATATGTCACCTGAACAATGCAAAGGCGAGAAGTTAGATGAACGCAGTGATATTTATTCGTTAGGCTGTTTAATGTATGAAACTCTAACTGGCAGACCACCTTTTATTGGGCAAAATTTATTAGAATCACTTCACCAACAATTAAATGAATCACCTAAAAGTCTAAAATTAGTAAATCCTAAAATTCAGATAAGCCCTGAATTAGAAAATATTGTTCTTAAATGCCTAAATAAAGATCCTAAATCTCGATATCAGTCAATGTCCGAATTAAATAAAGATTTAGATATTGTCCAAACTGGCAAGACTAGTTTTATCCAAAAGTTGATTAATATAATAACTTTATTTTTATATCAACATAAGGCCAAAAATATAATAATAATAATATGCCTAACACTAATTAGTTTGTTAATTTTTGCTTTTGCCAGCAACGAATTTGCTGAATTTAATAAAATCAGCAATATGGCATTTATTAAAACCGAATATGATTTTAAACCACTGAATTTTAAAGAAAAAAAAATCGAAGACCCACCAGAACAGTTTCTATTTCACTTAAGACAATTTATGGCAACAATTCGTCAAAGTGACAAATTAACCGGCGATGATGAAGATGCTTTAGATGACTATTTAACTATAACTAAAAAATATAAATTAACACAAGATGCTATTGAATTATACTGTGAACAAATATCTAAAGCCATTTTAGCAAACAGTTGTCGTCAAAATTTTTTATCTGACTGGTTTTGTCTTGATTCAATTAATACTTTTTTAAATTTAAGCCACTTAATTTACCAAAATTCGGTTAAAGATTATACTCATTCAATAATCGAATTAAATAGTGTCAAATTACTCAATGACAAATTAAGAGAATTAGGTCAAAATAAACTTGCTAATGGCAGTATCAGAGATCTTACGATATTTACCATAACAAATCAATTTACGATTAACGACAAAACATTTTGTAAAAGACTCGACTTATTAACTACGGACAGTTTGGATATAGCTGAAAGTTTTTTAAATGAAAACAAATTAAATGATGCTATTTACTGGTATAGTAATTCTGAAAAATTATTAAATAGCTATCTCCTTGAAATAAAAGATATCACCAATAATGTTAATACAGCTAATTCCTTAACTGACAAATACTTACCTAAAGCCAATTTAAGCCTAACCTTAAGTCAATTAGGCAAGCTTTATTTATTACAAGGTAATGATAAACAGTCCGCCAATTATTTAAATACAGCCATTAATTCTTGGGCTGAGTTAATTGCTTTAATAAAACAAAACCATGAAGATGAATCTTTTACAATAAAATTAACAGCTTTAGCCAGTTACAATCAAGCCTTATGCTATTTAAATTTAGCTAATCTTTACCAGTTAATCAATAATAATAACTTAAGTATTACTTATTATGATAAAAGTATCAACATTCTCAAAGATTTATCCAGTAATAATGTTTCTCAGGAATATAATATTAATGAATTAATTCCCTTCTTAAAATATAAACAGTCCTTGCTTTACCTTAAAAACGGTAATCTCCTAAACTCACTTAATTTATTAACAAATATTCAACAAGACATTAAACAGAATAACCTGCATTAATTTTTCTTATTATTTAACGAGTATATCGATTCCGTAATACGCAGCATTCAAATTAAAACATCAAGACAATGCCATTGCCTTTCATACAATGATTTATTGTAGCCTTAAATTGGAAACGCAATACTAGTAGGTAAATTTTATAAGTTTATCCATTCGTACCAAGTTTTCACTTCAGTGATTTAGTCACGGTATCACCATCAACGCAGATTTAACAATGGTTTAAGCTTTAGACAAATTTTAATTTAGCGACTTAGTAAAGTCTTCTAAATCATCATTTATATAGATAGAACCTATAGTTTTAACTTTTTTGTATGATTTAGGGATTTTAAATTTATCAGGGCTAAAATTTACATGTTTTATTTGAGTTGTATAACAAGCATAAGTTGATAAAGTATTATTTTTTTGTTTTAAAGTATTAGGGATTTCAATCTTATAAGGAAAACTATTAGTAGGGAAAGAAAATGCTTTCTGGTAAAATTCAGTAAAATTTTTAGCCACATGAATGTTTTCAACTGTAGTTACTACCACTTTAGTTTTTTCACCAATAAATTCTACTAATGTCAAATTATTCTGGGTATAAATCCTCTTCTTAAGCCATTTATCTGGTTTTCTAATATCCTGACAATTTTTAGTGGCAAAAATACTATCAAAAAGTTCATTAATTGGCACATTAACATATTTCTTAGTAGACTTATTAAATACAGTAACATTATTACTATTAGCCGAAAAAATGGCGTGCAAGTATTTATTCTCAATAAGCACATAATCATTTGTAATCGAAAACTCTTCAATACCAGCAAAATGACTATGACGGGTAATATCCCAGCCATTTAATTTTGTATTAGCCTGAACATCACTAATCACAAGAATTAACAAAAAAAATAATAATATTGATAATTTAAATTGCATAACATTCATTAACGAATAAATCTGGTAATTACTATCATTTATATACCCAATATTATGGTTTAATATGAGAAAAAAAACGAAAAATTTAATTTTGAAATTTATTTTTAAAACAACCAAAAATAGCCAGTTTTTACTTCGTCAAGTAAACTAGCTAACAAAAAAAAAGAATATTTATCATTTTTAACGTAATTTCCCCAATATACAAGCAACCCCAAAAAAAATATTCTAAATACATTCAAGCCAAAGCTAATTTAAAAATATAATCAATATAATATAGGGGATAAAAATTATGGATAAACAAATAGCTAACGAAATTAAAGCCGCTGACAATAAGTCAATGCATGATAAATTAGGGACATTTGCTAGTTTAGCAGCCAAAGACACTTTATTAGCCGTACCCAAAGTATTAAAAGAAGATTTTGCCACTAAAAAAGGGTTAGAAAACACTGCCGTAATGGCAGCTTCTACTGCTGGACTAGGTGCCCTTATGGAATATGCCCCAGCTCCACTTAAAGTCGTAGCAGGAGTTGGTATGGCTGCTGTATTTGGTTATGAAGCTTTAAAACCCATAGTCAAATCGGTTATATCTGGAACTAACGCTAAAAATATAGCTGAATTAAAAAATGCTGCTAACGACTTTGGGACATCGGTCACTTCTACAGCCGTTAGTTTTGGCATCGGCGCATCATCATGGAAATTAGGGTCAGTGATCGCTGATGGAGCCATAAATGGTGAATCGGCTGTAGCAA
>JAKAZS010000071.1 GCA_021815785.1 bacterium | reverse complement strand
TCAACTACTGGGTCGGTTTCATTTAATTTTTGCCTAATAATTAAATTGTGGTTTTTGTCGCAACCAATAACAATTCCGGAATGAATTTCTTTAAATCCGTTTTTTTGTGAATTATCAACGCAGCATATGATATCACCAGGTTTTAAGGATAAATCTGTCAGCGAACTACCGGTTTGTACAATAGAATAACCATTTTTTTTCAACGTTTCATTGCTTGGGAATTGGGCACCAACTGGCATATTAACAAAGCTTAAAATATTTCTTGCAAAACTTGGTTGGTATTTTGGGTTAATATAAAAGGATACGTATTCGTGGCAATTGTACTGATTATTAGGCATATAAGCTATTTTTTTATCGGTCGCTGACGTCGGAAGGTTTTCGGAGAGAAATAAAATAGGTGTTTTTAAATTGTGGTTACCATTAAAAAATTTGTTATCAGGATATTTTATATTATCAATCAAGTTCTCTTTAGCCCCATAGACTTCATTTATAATAGGTTTTTTCCAATTATCTTTTTGGAAAATTTTTAGCTTTGATAAGTTGTCTATCTGGTGAAAAGGTTCATTATTTTTGGTCATGATTGATATACCATTAGAGTATTAACAAAAAGTATTGAAGACAATACGAAATTGACCCTTAGCCAATTATACATAATGAAATGTCGGTTGTCAATAAGCTTTCAGTTTTTATTCGCAGCATATGGTATTCACAGAAAAAGTTAACTAAGCGGTTTTCTTAATTTTCAAAGAATAAGTTGTCTTATATGTTTTATATAGTCTATTTGCTGTTAGGTGACTTTTGAAAATCCAGAATTTACACAATTTAAATGCCAGTTTAATGTCTAATTATAAGACCAATTTATTGGGCTGATTTAAAATTTACTTTCAATCTGGTAAAATTCATGCTATAACCTGTTTAGATGCTCACTATTTTACAGTTTAAAAATATGTCGTCAAAGTTAATTAACACGGATCTATCTCAAGCACCATTTAACATACAACTTCAATGGCTGTTGGCGGCTTTCTCTCTCGAGTCATGTGATTTGGCTGAATCTCTGGTTACTGATGAGCAAATTATAGACCAAGGTTAGATGTGAATAATTTCGAGGAGCATTTGCCGCAAAAATCTGCTGTAGAAGCAATTAAACATTTGGTTTTGGATTTAAATGAATTGTTTGAACCTGATAAGATTAGTGAGTGGGTTAACAAATCTAATTCTATGCTTCAGGGCAGGAGTCCTATAGAATACGCCAAAGAGAAAGGCGGAATAATCGTAATTTCAAATCTTGTGGGTGCTTTAGGACGTTAAATTATCAATTGAGTAGAGAAAATTTTAACTCAAATAATTTAAAAGATGTCAGAACTAGGCCAATTAAAAGTCATTTTCGGTATTCTATTATTTTTTTAGACTTTTTGTTAAATAACTCTAGCCCAAAGAAAAAACTTTTGCTGCTCTTATTAAATATAACAATACTTTTTAATTTCAAACTAACGTTAAATTATTTTATCAAATGAATCAATGATAAAATTTAAACTTTCTTGATTTTTAACGCTAAGTTGTTGAATTTGCGTAAGTGTTTTCAGGCAGTCCGTTGGATTGGCTTGGGTTATTTGTTCTTGACACAATTCAATTAAAGCTAATAAATCCTTAAATCGGGCTTTTATTTCGACAATATCCGGACTTAAATCTTGCAAATCATCATTTATTGAAGATTTTTGACAGATATCACAAAAACCAAAAATATCAAAGCGGCTGTTTAAATAGCTATAACCTTTACGCTTGGCCAGAGTCTGCCCTAGTCCGTTAATAAAGTCATCAGTAAACTCGATAGTTATACCACAATGGAGACAGATTAAGTGATCATGAAGGCCATCTTTAAATTCGTATTTTTGCTGTTTGTCACTGCGAATTGATGATAAGTCACCGTCACTTTTGAGTTTAGCTAAAACCCGATAGACGCTTGATAGGCTTACGGCATATCCTAGATTAAGCAAATGTTGATGAAGTTCTTGAGCGCTTAAATGAATTCCATCGGGAATTTTTTTTAACTCTACTTCAATTATTTTACTAAAATCAAGTTCTTTAAAATTTTTACCAAGATTATCGTTCATAGATATTATTTTGTAATGAGTCTTAATCAAATAAATAAGTAACT
The DNA here is from genome assembly GCA_021815785.1 of bacterium. Lineage (GTDB taxonomy): Bacteria > Cyanobacteriota > Vampirovibrionia > Obscuribacterales > JAKAZS01 > JAKAZS01. The sequence goes on along the minus strand of JAKAZS010000071.1, from coordinate 13,256 downwards.
GCAATTATTATTACATAAATATATATCAGTTAAAAGCTTAAATGAACATTGTTAATCATATTATAGTAATAAGTTAGAGAAAGTAACTTTACAATTTTAACAGTTTTATTGATATTATTTTGCAATAAGCTATACTTTGTTAATGCAAGTTAATTGCAATAACAAAGTATATTATTGACAACGACTATTATGAGGTTTTAAAATGATTAACAATACAAAATATCAAAAACGTAAAAAATCAGCTCAAAGCATGGTTGAATATGCTTTGGGCTTAGGTTGTGTAGCTGGACTTTGTATGGTTGCCTTAGGTTCACTTGGGCATATTTCAGCTGATATGATTCAAGGGGTACAAAATGCTATAAATTATGGTGGGGCTAAAGCAGGAAATCCTGGTCACCTTGTCAATACAGCTGCTCAACCCTGGCAGTTAAACTAAGTTATAACGTTATTGTTAAGGGAGTTAAAATTTAAACATTTCAGCAACAATGGTTAAGGCCACTCCCTTATTAATAATAGTTTGACTGACTAAATTTAATAAATCCCACTAAGTATGGCAATCATGGTTAATACAACCTCTGCTTTTAAAAGATCCAAAGCTAATAATGGCCAGGTGCTCGTAGAACTAGCTTTAGCAATTCCGTTTTTATTAATGGTATTATTTTGCTTGTTCTACTTTGGCAGGCTATTTTATATTAAACAGATTCTGTTGATTGCCTGCCAAGCTACAGCTCAATTAGCCAGTCAATATCCTAATCTCAACAGTCCAGGTTTGCGAAATTACCTTCGAGGTTTTACAACTAGTGGCCAAGTTATTAATTTAAACAGTCCTAATTATGAAGCTTTTAGTGCAGCCAATATGCTTAGCAACGGAAATTCAGGTGATTTACCACCCGGTAGCCAGGTCTACATAATGCCTTATGATACTACTAATATTAATGGTATACAAGCAAGCCCTAATTCCGTAAGTGTAGTGATACAGTACCCCTTAAATATTTTTGTAAATACCCAAAATTTAAATATTTGGATGGGAAATGGTAACCCTTTGACTCTAAGTAATTTTACCGTAACCGAATATTCTAGTTATCCAATGCAATTAAATCAGTAAAGATCGATGCAAGCAACCAATATCAATTTACCAATCAAAAACTTAAATATAAAAAGCCCTGATAAAGGATACAAAAATAATAATTCAATATTACTTATTTTATTATTTTTGATATTAGTAGGTGGTGTTAATATTCTCAAAGGTAATTTAAACAAGCCTCCAGAAAATCTTACGGTTCAAATTGTTGGAGCCGGAGAAGATATTAGTCCCAATACCAGAATTGGGTATAGTCACCTTCATTATGTGACTATACCTAAGAAGTTTTTTACGAATAAAATGTTTATGAGCTCAGATTTACTAGTTGGGAAAATAACCAAAAATTATTTGCGCATTGGTGAACCAATTTTAAACGATAATATATATGACATCCAAAAATCATTATCGGATAAATTAAATAATAATGAAATGGCCTTTACATTAAAAATGTCTGATGAAGGTTTATTGAATAATTCAATTGTTGAAAACGACCATGTTGATGTGATAGTGGTATCCAATAGCAATAATCAGAAAAGCGCTAAGACGATATGTCAGAATTTGAAAGTATTAAGCGCACCAGAAAAAAGACAATCACAATTCAAGACTAACGAACCAGATAGGCTGATTACCTTAGCAGTGGATGCAAAGCAAGCTCAAACGCTGGCTCTTGCCAGTCAAACGTGCCACATAATTCTTACTTTAAGAAATCAAAAAGCTATTGCCAATTCTAATTTAAAACCAGTTGATGAATCTGTATTTTGTGATTCAGCTAATGCTTGTAATCATAATAAACTAAGTAATAATATTTCTGAACATGACTTAGTTCCACCCCCGCCACCAATAACCAGTAAGCTAAATATTCCAAGCAATATGTTTGATTCGGCTGAATCTAATAATGAATCAAAATGGTTAATCGAAAAATTTTCCGGTAGTAACAAAGAAGATATATGTATACAGACAATACACTAAATAAATTACGCAAGCCAAATGGAATAGTTATGCCACTTATTGCCATTGCCATAGTTCTATTTTATGGTTATCTAGCCTTTGCTATTGATATTATGTATATGAGTTATTTAAAAGTTGAGCTTAAAGGCATTGCCTCAAGCTGTTCACTGTATGTAATGCGCAATTTGAACAAAAACAATATTAATAACAATAATTTAGCGGTTAATATTACTACCCTTATTAATAATTACAATAACCAGTATTTAAATCAAAATAATGATTATTATTCAATTCAGGTTAATCCCAATAAATATGAAATTGTTTATAACTCTAATAATCCCTTTGATTTCTCTTTAAGAACCTATGCTTATGTGGTTGCACCTTTTAAATTAATGTTTTTACCTGCACTACTTTTCAATAGTACCAATGCTCAATCGATCAACCAAATTAATCTTGAACAGTCAGCGCTTACAAGTTCACAACCAGCTAAATACATTAATCAATCCGTTGACTTTAATATATTACCTATAGCTATAAGTAATCAGGAGTTTATGAAATGGTCTCAAACAAATAACTTTCAGTCAACTTATTCAATTCAGTTAACTAACGTAAATTCAAGTAGTCCTAACACAATTTTTGGCAGTTTTGTGGATTTAGGCAGTCCTTCATCAACTAATTCAAATAATTTCCAGGCTAATATTAATGATATCGTCAACTTATTAAATAATTTAAATAATGGTTTAAATATTAATACGCCATTAAATACTGGTGATTACTTAACTGGTTATAATTATAATTATTTGAGCCAAAATAATTTCAATATAAATACCATTCTTAATGGTATAAAAACCAATACCAATTATGTCTTTCCTGTAATTGCCAGTGATCCAGTTTATCAAAATAACAAATCAACAAATCAAATTATTGGCTTTGCTTATTTAAATTTCCAAAATATAACTATAAATCAGAATTATTGTACATTAACCGTAAAGCTTAACCCTTCGATTATTCTTCCCAATACCAGCTCGTTAAGCTTTAGTAATAATAATTTAATTAATACGGTACCATTTAATTACCGTGAATATTTTGCCAATCAACCTCAAGTTTCGAATAATGGGATTGTATACACTGCAGTTGCAAACTCTAGTTCTAGCCAAGATTACATTTTAAGAGTTAATTAACGTACTATGAATCAAAACCAAGCTAAAATAATTAGTATAATTGGCGCTAAAGGAGGAGTTGGCCAAACAACTGTAGCGATTAATTTGGCTTATAAATTGGCTAAAGCATATTTAAAAAATGTTAGTTTGGGCTTAATTGATTTGAATTTTACTCAGCCTGATTGCTCGATTATGTTAAATCTAAAACCCAAAAACAGTCTTATTGACTTAATAAATAATGTTGATAATTTAGATAAAGATCTTGTAAACAGCTGTGCCTCTGTAATTGCTGAAAATCTTAAAGCCCTAGTCCCACCAACTGATTTATTAGTACCTAACAAGTTAAATTCGCAAGTACTTATAAATATTCTTAACAAGGTTCAGGAAAACTATCCTTTATTAATAATTGACTTACCCAAACACATTGATGAATCATTAATCAATGTGCTTGACATGAGTTATCTTATAATTCTCGTTACTGACTCATCGATTGAATCTATTATTAGCTCAAACAGATGGCAGGCACGTTTTAATGATCTTGGCTATAATGCTAATAAAATCATCTATATTTTTAACAAAACAAGTAAATTCAGTGAAACTAACCTTAAAGCAATCGACAACACCAATATTTATAAAATTAATCATTGTAATTTAAATTCAATAGCTACTAATGCGAATTTGTTAAATGGTCAAGCTAATCGAGATATAGCTTTAATTGTTAAAGATATTGCTCAATTTTTAAATTTCCCTGCAGAATCAACTCCAAATTCAAGCTTTAAATTTCTACCTAATTTGTTCAAACTTTTAAATCAATTTTAAAACCATGTCCATAATTCGTAATAGTATTATCAATCATTCGCAGTCATGTCAAATTGCTGACATAGCTAAATTGCCAGGGTCAAGCAATTCTAAGGTCAACCCAAATTTAGCCCATGAAACATCTTTAAACAAACTGTTAAACATCAATACAAAATCTAATACCAGTAATTATCAGCAGTTAAAAACTCTTATCCATAATCGACTGATTGATAGACTTGATTTAAATACTTTAGTTGAAATTGATAATACCACTGAATTGAAAAATATTATTGAGCAAATAATTCATACCTTGATCAATGAAGAAAAAATTATGCTTAATATCAATCAGCGACAAAATCTAACGGTTGACATTTTAAATGAAACCTTAGGACTTGGCCCGCTTGAACCGTTATTAGCTGATCCAACAATAAGCGATATTATGGTTAATGGGCCTTATAACGTTTATGTTGATCGCCTTGGCAAAATTGAAGAAACCAATATTCACTTTAAAGATAATGCTCATCTTTTGCATATCATTAATCGCATTGTAGCTCGTGTAGGTAGGCGTATTGATGAATCAAGTCCAATGGCTGATGCTAGATTAGAAGATGGCTCCAGAGTCAATGCTATAATACCACCATTATCTTTGACTGGACCAATTTTATCCATCCGGCGCTTTCGACCTAATCGGATTACTATGGCAGATTTAGTTAATATGGAAGCTCTTAGTCCATCAATGAGTATATTTCTTGAAGCTTGTGTAAGTGGGAAATTGAATATCTTAGTATCCGGTGGAACTTCAGCTGGTAAAACCACTTTATTAAATGCCTTATCGCAATATATTGGCTTGGATGAACGAACTATTACCATTGAAGACACAGCCGAGTTATCCTTAGTCCAAAAACATGTAATTCAACTGGAATCCCGCCCAAGCAATATAGAAGGAGTTGGAGCGATAAGTCAACGGGATTTAGTCAAAAATGCTTTAAGAATGCGTCCTGATCGAATTATCATTGGTGAGGTCAGAGGCGCTGAGGCTATGGATATGTTAGCTGCTATGAATACTGGTCATGAAGGTTCACTTACGACCTGTCATGCTAATAGCTCCCGTGATGCCTTAGCGCGCATCGAAACACTGGTATTGTTAGGTCAAGTTGAACTGTCCCAGCGCAGTATTCGCGAACAAATGACTCAAGCTTTTGATCTAGTTATACAGGTTAAAAGATTAAAAGATGGCAGTAGAAAAATAGTCAGTATCAGTGAAGTGACTGGTATGGAAGGAGACACAATATCTATGCAAGATATTTTTATATATAAATATAATACCGGACACATCGCCTGTAATGTAAGACCAAGATTCGTAACTAAATTTGAAGAAAATGGTATTGAAATTCCCGAAAATTTATTTAGTAATGAAGCCTAAAAATGATCATAATTCTAACCCTATTAATGTTTGCAATAATTGTTTACCTGTATTTAAAATGGCGTAAACAGAAACAATATAGTGCTAGAATTAATTCATACTTGATCAAAGCTAAATTTGCTGATTTAACCCAAAACCCGCAAGCTGTTGTTGGCGTAAAAAATGATCGTAATTTATTAGAAATGGTCATAAATTTACTGACCCAATGTGCTCCAGTTTATCATAAGGTAATTTACGTTATCTCTTACGCAAAATTTACCCGATATTTCAATTTAAGTATTTGGCTAATAATTTTTATCACAATCTTATATTCAGTAATTGATTTTAATTTTATTATTTTATTATTCCTGATTATTTTAGCGGTCTGTTTGCCTTTAATGATAAGTTTATTTAAATACTGGCTAAACAAACAAAAATTAATTGAATCACTACCTGATTCAATTGATATTATGGTATCTGTGCTAAAATCTGGACACAGTTTAACTGAAGCAATTCAAGCTGCCCAGTATGAAAGTCCGCAACCCTTAAAGACTGAATTGAGTCAAATCTTGCATAAAATAAATTTTGGCCTTACTTTTAGCCAGGCGCTTGAAGCTACCTGTAGCAATTATGACTGCCATGAATTAATGGTTATTAAATCGGCTATTCAAATTCATAATGAATTAGGTGGATCTCTGGCTGAATTATTGAATAAAACAAATTACAGTTTGAAACTAAGAATTGAATTGGCTCAAAAAATTAAAATCCTTACAAGTCAAAGTAAATTAACCGCAATAGTAGTTGGCGCAATGCCATTTGTTTTAAGTTTTATCCTTCAAATCTTAAGTCCCGGCTATTTAAACCCGTTGATTAAAACTAGTTTTGGTAATTTATTATTGGTAATTGCTCTGGGTCTTCAATTTATGGGGATATTTACTATGGTCAAAATGGCGCAAGTGAAAATATAAAATTATGTCTAATAACTATATTATTAATGAATTAATTTCTTTTGGTATTTTTCTTATAACCTATATTTATATTTTCTCAAAAAATTTTTCGCGGCAATTAAATATTGCCATAATGATAAATTTAATTGACGATTTTAGTAAATTACTTCCAGCAAATTACGCAAGCTACCTCAAATTACGCTTATTTACTGGTAACTATCGCCAAAATAATGATTACGAGCGATTGCTCTTTATTAAATTGCTGGGTTGCATTTTAATTTTTTTGTTTTTAGCTTTAAATATAATTTCATTTATGGTAAGCATTAGCTTCTTTTTTCTGCCTGATATATTATTAAATCAGCATATTAAACGCAGACAGACATTAATCAAACTTGAATTACCGAAAAAAATTGATTTACTATTGTTGTGCGTTGATGCTGGTTTAAGTTTAGATTCAAGTTTAAGTAAAATTATCCCTGAAAATTTAAAATATCTAACTCCTTTAGATGAAGAACTTACTTATTTAACTAAAGATTTATTATTTGGCCTAAATAAAGAAATAGCTTATAGCGAATTTTATAAACGTACGCAAGTAACTGAAATAGCCTCACTAACATCAGCTCTGATGCAATCTAATCGACTTGGTATTAGTGTTGCTATAATTTTACGTAATCAAAGTGATTACTTGGTCAATAAAACCGCTAAATTACTTGAAGCTAAGGCTCAAAAATTACCTATATTAATGGCTTTTCCGCTTTGGTTTTTTATTATGCCAGCACTTTTAATAATTGTTCTAGGCCCATCACTAATGTTATTTTTTGATCAAATCCGAATTATTAAAGGCAATTGAGCTAAAGTGATTTATTTTTATGTTTAACTTGCTAAAATTTCATTGTTCAAAAAATCAGTTCTATAAAAATGGCTAAAAGAAAGTTGATGACAACTGGATTATTTATTATTTATATACATACCATTACTTAAAACATAATTACTGCCATTGTCAAGACCGCTTGGATGTTCTACCGAAACTAAAGTTTGAGTAGTGTAATTCCAGGGCGCACCTAAACCGGGTATAGAATTCAATAAAGGAATATTTGACATGCATATGAATGGTATAAGTGAATATCTGCCCACTAATTTATATTGATAAATATAATTGCTTAAATTGATTTGGTTCTTGTTCCATGGTTGATTTGCATCTGAAATTTGTGCACTAGATCCATCATCATCAGATGCTGTAATATTCATTTGAACTATATATAAATCAACACCTAAATTCTGGTAACCACCTATTGGCACTGATTTTGCTAATTTAGCTAAACCACTTTGATTTAAGCTATAACCTTTAGTTTTTAGAATTTGCAAAGCGTCGTTAAATGATAACGTTTTAGAAACCTGAACAGCAAGATTGTTAACCATGGTATTGACCGTCATCGAAGCACTGGCCAAACCCAAAAAATTAATTAAAGGAAAAATTATAATTAAAAACAGAACCATTAATGCTGGTGCAAATTCAGCAATAGCCGAACCCTTACCGCAATGTTTTTTTTTAAAGCTAGAATTTATATAATGATTTTTCATTAACAAGTATAAATATTAATCCCTGGCCAACCAGTTTTAAATTATTAGTCTTAAGTGATAGTAATTTTTGTTTATAAGATATAAATTATAAACAGACCATTAATACAATTATAAACTAAAATAAAATTTTATAATGAACTAATTTCAAGAAATCGTAGTAAAAATAAAATTTAATGATTAATTTTATTTTTCTAGTTTAGTGTGATCTTGTAATTAGTCAAAATCATTTACGGATTCTTAAAAAAAGGATTAGTCATAGGCAATGGTGGTGGAAGTCCAAGACCCATTCCAGATTGAGTCATTACCATAGTGGTGGCGGCTAACGGAGCTATTCCATTATTAACAACATAATTAGTTCCATTATCAAGTCCAATAGGGTGTTCAACTGCAATTTTAGACTTAACGGTATAAGACCAAGGAGAACCCAAGCCAGGAATAGTACTAATCAAAGGAATATTAGATAGGCTTATAAATGGTTTGATATTATAAGTTCCGACAATATTATATTGATAAATATAATGACTTGGGTCGATTTGATTTAAAGTCCATGGCTGATTTGCAGTTGACGTTAAAGAAGTATTACTACCTGAAATTGATGTTTGAATAACAAACAAATTCAGTCCACAATTCATATATCCGCCAGATGGACTTGCCTTAGAAAACTTAGCAAAACCTGATTGATTTAGTGTATTTGCTCGACTAAATAAAGTTTGCTGAGCATCATTAAATGTCAAAGATTTAGCAACCTGACTAGCTACATTGTTTACAATGAAGTTAACTGACATAGCTGCACTAGCTAGACCTAGAAAATTTATTAACGGAAAACCCACAAGTAAAAGTAAAACAATTAATACTGGCCCTAATTCGGCAATTAAGGAACCATTATTTTTTCTCGTTTTATTAATTAAATTCATGTAAATAATTGACCTAAATTGTTGAACTTATATTATAATTATAATGTAAATTATAAAATGAAAAATTAAATTTTAGCCTGAATTTATAACGTAAGCTAATCAATAAAAAATGTGGGTTTTATTGATTATACATATAAGAAGCTCCAGATGCTGGAATTGTCCACGGGTTTGCCGTAGCTGTAGGATCGTAACTAGCAAAGGAAAATGGATATTGATGGGTCGACTTAAAATTTATCGGCTGACCGCTTGAAAGAAACAATGGAATTATAAAACCTTGAACTTTAATAGTGGTGGTAATACTTACTTGACCCGGGATATCGATGCTTCCATTAGAATGGACAACGATACCACCATTATTTATCCAATTCTGAATATCCGTACTGGTTAAATTTGTGCTATAATTAGTCATTTTAATACTTTTAATAAAAGATCCTAAAGTAAAGCTAGCTTGATTAACTAGGGCTTGAGCTTTAGCTTGGGCAGAAAGAGGATCGGATTGAGAAGCAACCCTAGCCGCATTTTTAGCAATATTTTCATTGGTTTGAACAGCCATTACAATTATTGCCAGATCGAGCAAAAGTATTACAATAGGAATTATTATTATTAATCCGCCAATTAATTCAATTATTGACTGACCCTTAACTATTTTAATTTTAAGTATATTCATGATAATTAATTATTCGGATTGGTTAATGGTTGATTAATATTGATAGTATAGCCTGGTACATCACCAGAAAAATTTCGGCTGGTAAAAAACCTTAAATCTGCAACCGTCCCATTAACAAGATAGGTCGGACGAATTGTAATACCTGGAGGCAATTGGTAAGGACTGGCTGAAAATAATGCATTAGACAAGGTTATACCTTGTAAATTAGGTTGGCCGGCATGATTTCCACCATAAGTTGTCCCAAGGACATAACTGTTGTCGCGTATAGTTGAATCAAAGATTGACCAGGTACTAATAGGAATAGGTTTACCACTTATGGAAAACCAGTTAAGGAGCATTCGCCTTGTTTGAATGCTTGACCATGCTGTTAAACCCGATCCAGATCCCCCTGATGTTTGAGCATAGTTATTTATAATATTAAGCCAGGGTGCATAAAGGTATAAAGCATAAAATTGCATCTCGTAATCATTGGGTGGACTCCAAGGAATATATTCAGGTAAAATTGGTCCAGGCTGAACGAATGAGTTTCCCGCAGTAAAAAATGGCGAAACCTGGGCATTTTGACCAAGGATTAATTGTTGCGGTGTAAACGACGTAAATTGAGTCCCCCAATAATATAATTGATTTTCGTTTACCACAGAATTACTAGGTTGGAAAATATTCATGCTTGAACCAGTCTGAACAAGCACCTGTCCATAATTTCCAAAAGTCATGGTAGTAAAAGCCGGATACCATGTATCATATATTGGCTGTGTTGTTCCTGGGGTAGTAGGTCCTTGAACATAACCAACTAATCGAGTAATAAGTGTACCATGAGAACTACCTGGTTGAAATGGCCTGTTTAAAGAATTAACTAAAGTGCCAATATATGTTGTCCCTGATGGTTGAGCAATCCAAGGCAAATTGGCTAAACCATTAGAATTTAATATTGGTTTGACTCCAGCATTTCTTAGCCAATCGTAAATACCAAGCGCTACGGCCTGCGAGACAGATTTTGGGTTATTGACACTTACTAATGAGTTGGTTGATCCCGAAAGGCTTACTGAACCAGTTGGCAGATAATCACCACCATTAGGGAAATTACTGCCAGGAATACCACCATTGCCACCAGTACCAATTGAGGATGTTGGTGTTAAATTATTATTCATTAGGGTTATGGGTGAAAAGTTATTCGGTAAAATACCTTGCGGCATTCTAAAAGTTATTCCGCCGGGATTTGGTCTTGGATCTAATTGGTTATAGGGTATTGCGCAAGCTTCTTGATAAATAGTCTGAGTTAAATTAGAATTATTCCCAACTGTTGAATTAGTACTGGTAATATTAATTTGCTGGCTTGCACTAACTTTAACTATAGTTGGGACAATAGTTTGACTTGAAACTATAGGTGAATTTGAAAAATCTTTAACATTCACTAGTTCAACATTATTACCAATAGCTGAAAATACCAGATTCATTCCATTGATATTATAACTTTGGTTTGCCATATAACAATACGAAAAATTTCCTGAACTTATATAATTATAATAATTATTAGGTGTCGGTATATTTGTTGAAATTGTTTTATTTAAATAGCCCAGTTGAATCTTTAAATGGGCTGGATGAGAAATTCCACCTTGCGTCATACCATTGCCTAAATTATTATTATAAGCTGTTTGTGCATCCTTTAAAATATTTACACTATTACCATACCAGTCAGTACATATACTTCCTGATACCGCAGACTGCAACAAGGAAGTTAATTTAGTAACCGTATTTTGTAAATTATTATAGTCAGTATTTACAAGTTGATTCATATAAGCCAAAGTTTGATTGTTCACACTACTAGACATGTTATTTATAATCTGAGAGTCAAGGGCTATCGTTCCAATTATTACATTAATACTTTGAACCGGTAAAGGATATCCGTCGCTGGCAAACATGGATGTACTAGTTGATGGAGCGATTGGTGGATGATCGGATAAAGCGACATAGCCAAAATAAGGATCATTATAAACGATTTTGGATATGTCACCCGCTGTGGTTAAGGCAGCTGCTTCAATTGCAGATGTTTGCATTTGAACAGTGCCTTGAAACCGGTTGTAATTAACCATAAATACACCAATAACAATTAATAGTCCAATTGCCAATGACAATGATAATATCAAAATATTGCCACTATTAAGTCTATAGTTTTTTGATACTATCATTAATTAATCCTGTAAGATTATTTCGACTAATAACAAAAAGATTTTACCAATATCATATGATCCTATTATAACTGAAAGATCTTATTTAGTATACAAATATAATGTTAACTCTAAAAATACCAGGCTTATATAATTTATCAAGCAAGTATAAAAAATTTCCATTTTATTTTTTTTATATTTAAAATTTAATGAGTAATTTTATTCACTTCGTTAGAAATATTATGTAATTTATTAATATCATTAATACCGTAAATTCTTGCTAGCATCGACATAACTTCATTTCTGTTTACAAGATCATCAGGAGAAATTCGCATTAAAATGGCTAAAGCACGCAATAATTTGGGTCTAGCGTCTTGAAATTTATTTTCATTCATATCAACTCTGGCTATATTAATTAACAGTTGAGCTATATACTGATAATTTTTAAATATACCATAAGGTAATTGTCCTTTAACTTCTTGGGGGATTTCTTCGAGCAAATTTAAAGACTGATTAAAATAGTTTAGAGCTTCTTTATATTCCTTTTTAGCATTAGCCAATTTTCCAGCAAATAATAAAGCACTTGCACGATCTGTTTTATTATCATTACCAAAATTATCATAGATTGCTAAAGCTGATTTGATTTCACGATATGCTGTTTCCTTATCACCATTTTCATATAAAGCTTGAGCTAAATCATTTTTAGTTTGAGCCATAATAGCAGAATTAAAGCTAAATTTATTTCTTGCTTTTTCACAGGCTAGATTAAAACAATCAATAGCATCATTAAATTTGGCCAGATAAAAACTAGCCTTACCGGCTGATTCATAAGAATTAACCGCAATTAAAGCACTGTTTTCAAGATTGTTATTTGAGCTAGCAATAGCACTATTAGCAACATTTAGAAATAATTCTTTAGCCTTATTGTACTCACCAAGATTTAATAAAGAACTAGCTAGATTGTAATTGGTTCTAAGCAGGGGTAAGCCTATTAAAATTTTATTTTTACTTTGACTTAAAAGTTTTTGATTGACTCTTTCGAGAATTTCCTTGGTAAATTTTACTTCCTTAAAATTGGTAATTAACTGAGCTGCTATGTCATTAATATTATGAACAATATTATCCTGAAGATGCAAATTTTTATTTTTTAATAAAGCCTCAAAATTTTCCGTTAATTCATTTTTTAATTTAACAACTTTGACATTTATTAATTCTCGGTTTTTGGCTAAATATTTTTTTGCCTGATCTTCATCAATAGTTTGTTTGTCAGGTGATTCTAAAAAGGCCTTAATTCTCTCTAAATCAGCCAATTCCTGCAAACTTACCTCGATAAAATTGCTATTGCCTTGCTGTAATTCGTTTTTGGCCATTGTATATAATTTTTGGTAAAGATTATCAGCTTCATCAATTTTGCCTGAATTTAATTCATTTTGAGCATCTAAATCAGCCTTGGCAAAATCAGTATACTTGACTACACTACCAACGCCAGAATGATAGGCTACAACTCCAGCTAGAATAACCGATAGTAAAACACCAGCAATAGTAAATGGATGAATTTTAACATCATTTTTAGCTTTAGACTGTAATTTAAAT
>JAKAZS010000070.1 GCA_021815785.1 bacterium | reverse complement strand
GGCTGTTTTTAGGTCATAAAAATGCCGGTCAAACATTTTCAATATTGGCCAGTATTGTAAATACTTGTAAAATTAATAGTGTAGATACTTATGCATATTCAGTTGATGTTTTAAGAAGACTAAAAAATAATAATTACATTGATTTAAATGAGTTGTTGCCTGATAATTGGGTTAAAAATCAAACTTGAAATTAATAAATTATTTTTAGAATTTACTTACTTCTTTTGCCATCATAAAACGCCGGTGGAACGCTTACGTTATATCAGAAGTATTACCCTTAAACACTTCACAAGCAATTGGATGTCCATCTTTGTCAGTAAGCATCCCGATTACGATTTGCTTCTTGCCAGCTTTCTTATCACGATTATACCCAAAATTAGCAAGCTCATTTTTCACACCTTCAAAATAACTGCTAGTTACATCATACAAAAATAATTCAGGTTTATTGCCTTTGTATTTTGTTTTTAACAGGTTTTGCTGAATATCTTCTTGCCTATCAGCTAGCCATTCTAAAGCACTATATAAATTATCTTCATTAAATTTTTTAAGACCAAATACACTTGCATCATGCCTGTCTGCTAAACGAACACTGGATAATCGGGAACCCTGTTCATTGAGCCTTGCAAAAATTAGCCATTTAACCAAATCTGCCATATTTGATTTGCCCAGAGCCGTGCTTATACCAAGTTCATTTAAGAGTTTGTCAACAACCAAACAAGACCCAACTGTTTTGCCAGTTTGATAAGTCATTCTACTTAAGTCGTTATCAGTTTGTGGACTAATCAATTTACCACTTAAAGCCAATTTAATAGCTTCGATTTTTTCTAAAGGAAGATGCGATATGCAGCAAAGAGTTTTCTTGCAAACTTTGTCGTTTTCCCGATATGATTCACGTAGGGTAAATGAGCTATAGGTCTTTTACGTTGATAGTTGTTTTGCTTTCCTGAACGTACAAAGTCTACTTCCTTAAAAATTACAACTAGCATTAGTAGCATAAATAAAACCATTTGCATTAAGATGATTATTAATTATTTTAAATGTTAGTGGGTACTTATTTTAACGACAAAACTTCTGATTGCAAGTCAGCTAAAACACTTCGGGTGTTTTGGTGGCTTTAAAAATCAGGAAGATCCGTTATATAAGGCGACGACTCGTTAGACGGCATAAACACAAAAGTTGAGCGTCGTCGCCTTTTTGTTAATTTTAGCGTAGTCGTCAAGTGGGCTAGTTGCGCCCCGCTGCACTGCGTTTGCGGCTCCCGGCCTTTAATTGTAGCCTGCGGCATAAACGGTTTCCCTCCCAAGCTAAAGCTTGGGTCCCTCCCATTTATTCCTCGGCCAATTATATAATCTAAAGGCTCAAAGCTCACTCCGGCATAAATTAAATGAACCTAGTCAAAATTCAAGTTTGGTGTAAGCCTAATTAAAACACGTAAATTATTAAATCGGTTTAATAAAAGTGGTATACAATTACTTTGCCAAATGGCCTAAATTTAATTTGCCAAAAACAATTTAAGTTTTATTTTAGTTTTTAACTCAATAATTACTTTGTTAAAGCTAATTTGCTATACAATATTTTTTTATACTGTTAAATTACTTATATAAGGAAAATTTATGGCTAAACGTTTACTTATGTTATGTTGGGAATACCCACCCCGAATTATTGGTGGATTGGCTCGCGTAGTTGGTGCTTTAGCCTTGGAATTAGCCAATTTGAATTATGAAATTCATGTAGTAACAGCTGATCATCCCGGTGCTGCCGAACATGAAATCCAGGGTAACCTTCACATTCACCGTGTCAAAACCCAGACTGATACAACTCCCGATTTCGTATCTTGGGTCAATCGTTTAAATTTTGGTTTATTACAATATGCATTAGCTATTCACAAAGACAAACCTTTTGATTTAATTCACGCTCATGACTGGATGGTCACCGATAGCGCCTGGGTCTTAAAATCGGCTTTTGGTATTCCTATCGTTACTACAATCCATGCGACTGAATCAGGCCGTATGCATGGAATCCATAATGACTTACAACGCTATATCCACCAGGTTGAATGGCGTTTAACCTATGAATCTTGGCGGGTAATTGTTAATTCAAAACATATGAGTTATGAATTAAACAATTTGTTTAATACGCCGTTAAATAAAATTGATATTATTCCCAATGGAACTTATCCCAAAGCTTTTGATATCAGTTTTGATTATCATGATATGCGCAATAAATTAGCTAGGCCTTATCAGAAAATTGTCCTTTATGTTGGACGGATGGTCCGCGAAAAAGGTGCTCATGTCCTTCTTGAAGCTGCGGCTAAAATAATCCCGCAATTGCCAGGAACCCGTTTTCTTATGGTCGGAACAGGTTATTATCTCGATGATTTAAAAGCTATGGCCTATCATTATGGAATTGGCGATGATGTAAGTTTTTTAGGTTATGTTGATGATGACGAATTAAAGCGAATCTATAAAATTGCTGATGCTGTTGTTATCCCGAGCTTGTACGAGCCATTTGGTATTGTTGCTTTAGAAGGTATGGCTGCTCAAGTCCCCGTTGTCTGCTCCGATACCGGTGGACTGCTTGACTTCGTTGAACATATGCATACTGGTGTAACTACTTATGCTGGAGACGCCAATAGTCTAGCCTGGGGAATTTTGCAGGTTTTGAAAGATGAAAAGCTTAAACAACACTTAATTAAAACAGCTCATGCCAAAGTAAACAAAATTTATAATTGGGAAGTCATTGCTAAACAAACAGCCAATGTCTATGAACAGGTTTTAAGTGAAAGCCTTAAAATTGGTAAAGCTAAAATTGCGCTGAAAGTTTAAAATTTAAAAAAGTATTTTAAATTCAACAATTTCCCTAAATAAATATTATAATAGCCTTTATATGTTTTAAATAACAATAGAATATAGCTATTAGGAATAATTAATACATTATTGAGGAGATTTTATGAAAGCAGTCATAATGGCAGGTGGATCCGGAACCCGACTTAGACCTTTAACCAGTAATCTGCCTAAACCAATGGTACCGGTACTTAATAAACCAATGGCTGAACATATTGTCAACTTGTTAAGTGAACATAATTTTAAAGACATTGTTTTTACTTTGCATTATTTACCTGATGCTATTAAAGATTATTTTGGTACTGGTGAAGATTTTGGGGTAAATATTAAATATGCTACGGAAGAAGGTAAACCATTAGGAACCGCTGGCTGTGTTAAAGCCATTCAAGATGAATTAGATTCGACTTTTTTAGTTATTTCGGGTGATGGCTTAACCGATATTGATTTATCCGCGGCGTTAGCTTATCATAAACAAAAAAAATCTAAAGCCACGATAATTCTTAAAGCTGTCGAAAATCCATTAGATTATGGGGTGGTTATTACCGACAAAGATTCACGCGTTCAACGTTTTGTGGAAAAACCCGGAGCTAGTGAAATTTTTTCGGATACCGTAAATACGGGAATTTATATTCTGGAGCCGGAAGTATTATTATATGTTTTACTAGGTAAAGAACAGGACTTTGCTAAAGACTTATTTCCTTTACTGTTATTACGTAATGAGCCTATGTACGGCTATGTTGCTAATGGTTACTGGTGTGATATTGGCAATTTACAAATGTATCGCCAGGCGCATACCGATATTCTCCAAGAAAAAGTTAAATTAAAACTAACTACCACCCAAAGTGATCCGGGTATTTATATTGGCAATAATTGCCAAATAGCCCCAACGGTTAAAATCATTCCTCCGGTATTAATTGGTGATAATTGTCGTATAAGTTCAGGTGCTTCAATTGAAGCCAATTCAGTCATTGGCGATAATGTTTTAATTCAAGAAGGCGTTTCAATTCGACAAAGTATTGTCTGGTCTAACACCTATATTGGCCATAATGCCAATTTAAGAGCCTGTGTTGTTTGTAACAATGTAACTATTCATAATTCAGCCGAAATTCTGGAAGGAGCCATAATAGGTGCTAATACATTAATAGGTCAAGAAGCTCATATTAAGCCAGATGTACGTATTTGGCCGGGTAAAAATATTGATTCAGGGTCTAAAGTTACTGAATCTTTAATTTGGGGCAGTCGTGCGCCCAGAACTTTATTTGGTGCTCATGGAATTCGAGGCATTGCTAATATTGAAATCACGCCCGAATTTGCAGTAAGAATAGCCGCCGCCTATGGAGCGACTTTAGGATCTGGCAGTGTTTTAGTTAGCCGTGACTCTTGGCGGGTTTCGCAAATGATAACGCGGGCAATCATCTCGGGTTTAGTATCGGTAGGAATTGAGGTTCAAAATCTCGAATCAATGCAATTACCGATATCTCGATATTATGTTAAAACGCAACAGGCTAATGGCTTAATTCATGTTCGAGTTTCCCAAGCTGAGCCTGAAAAAGTTTCCATTGAATTTTTTGATAATACTGGTGTAGCTATTACTAAATCAATGGAACGTAAAATCGAATCGACATTTTTCAAAGAAGATTTTCCGCGTTGTATGCCTTATGATGTTGGTAATATTAATTTCCCCAGTAGAATTAGAGAATATTATACTGATGAATTTATTAAACATATCAAAGGTAAAGTTTTTGAAGAAGATACCGTAGCTTATTGCGTTATCCCGGGGTCAAATTTCACGCGAAAAACAAAAACTGGTACTATATCAACCCGAGCCCCCAAAGTTGTAGTAGACTATGCTATGGCTGAATCCAATGTATTATTACCAGATTTATTAGGGCAATTAGGTATTGATACAGTCGTCTTAAATTCTTCGATAAGAGCTTTTCCACCCCGACGCGATGAAAGGCTAGGAATGCGTAAACAGCTTGCCGATGTTGTCAAAGCGTTAAACGCTGATTTAGGTGTGCAAATTGGTAAAAATGGCGAACAGATTGTATTGGTTGATAATCAAGGTCAGATTATTAAAGGTGAATTACTGCTAGCTACAGTTGCTGAAATTGTGTTAAAGGATAAGCAAAATAAAACTATAGTTATACCCGTTAATGCCAGTTCAGCTATTGAACGTATTGCCAGTAAATATAATGTTGAAGTTGTCCGTTGCAAAGCCTCTGAAACTGAAATTGGTAGCACTACAGCCAGTACCCAAAATGTCGTGTTTGGTGGCAGCGCTAATGGCTGTTTTATTTTTCCAGAATTTCAAAATGGCTATGATGCAATGATAACTACTGGTCAAGTTATCGAACATTTGATTTATCAAGATCGATCTTTAAATGAAGCCATAGCAACTTTACCGCCAATTATTTATCAGGTAGAAGCTGTTCATTGCCCTTGGGAGAAAAAAGGTCGAATTATGCGTTTAATGGTCGAAAAACACCAGGATAAACAAATGGAATTACTTGATGGGGTTAAAATTCAAACCAGACAAAATGATTGGGTTTTAATTTTACCTGATGCAATTGAGCCAGTTGTTCATGTTTATGCTGATGGTACCGATATTCGCAAAACTTCAGCTGATTTATCTGAATTTGCCCAATTAGTTAAATATTATCAAAATTCATAAATTTTAAATTTAAACTAAAACCCAAATTAGAATTACTATGCAGAATATTTTTATTAATTTTGTGGTTATGAAAATTAATTAGCGGGAATAATTTTAAGTAGTTATGACATTTAGCCAATCGAGAAAATAAATATGCCCAACCCCTGGAAACAAAATGAACGTCATTCGGCTCAAGAGAATCAAGCTTCCAATCAAGCTATTAATCAACATTTAAGGCTTCAAAGCGAAAATATAACCCCAGATATTAAAAAACTCCAGGCTATGTTAGATAGCGCCTTACGCAAAATGGGTACTATTGTGGAAATGCCTTTTGTCCTTGAGTTAAATAATCAAGTGGTTGAGTACTTAATTATGGTTCAATGGGAAAAAAGTAAAAATCACCCTATTTGGACAATGTATAAAAATGATGCAACAGAATCTAAAGTAATTTTTAGTGAAGAATATCCTGCTGAACAAATGGATATTCTTCATGATGTAATAGTTATGACTACAGGGGAAAAGAGTAATACACTAAGTGAAATTCCTGAAGAATTAAAATTTAAAGAGCCTGTAATCGAAGAACCAGAGCCGGCTGTCAATAGTAATATAAAATCCAGTGATAATCCGCAGGTTAATGCTTCTGATCCTAATTATTCCCAATCACAAACTGGTCCAATTCCTACTTTAAATCCAAATTATCCCCAGCCTCAACCTGGTTATCCACCGCCTCAACCAGGTTATGCTCAACCTAATTATTCACAGCCACAACCAAGCTACCAACAACCAGGCTACCCACCGCCACAACCAGGCTACCCACAACCACAACCAGGCTACCCACCGCCACAACCAGGCTACCAACAGCCTCAACCAAGCTACCAACAGCCTCAACCAAGCTACCAACAGCCTCAACAAGGCTATCAACAGCCTCAACCGGGCTATCCTCCTAATTATCCTGACCCATATTCAGGTAATCCCAATCAGTCAATGACGCAAATTCCAGTGTTTAATGCTAACCAGTCGTATAATCAATTACCAGCTTATAATCAAAATAAATTAATGGATTATGATTTAGTTTCAAAACCGACTAATGTTTTAATTGGTGAATTATTAGTAAGTGCTGGTTTGATAAATGAAAATTCGCTAAAAGCAAGTTTAAAAATTCAAGAATTAGTTAAAGAAGGAAAAATCCTATTATCAAAAGCGGGTGCAATTTTAAAAAAATACCACGAACGTGGTAGTGTTATTGATCAATTTCTTGATAATAATGATTGGTCGCTTAATGAAGATGATAAAGTCAAAGAAGTTAAATCGGTTAGTACTCAATCCAGTAAACCGAATGTTACTAAATCAGGGTTTTCACCAGAATTAGAGGCCGTATTTGACTTATTGGTTAAAGCTGGTATTATAACGCAAGCTGATTTAGATGTAGCTATAGGTGTACGCAAAAAACATGGTGGGAGTGTAGTGCAGATTTTACAGGCAGCGCAGAAAATGGACCAAATTACTTTTGATTGTGCTAGAACTTGTTTGCCCATAATTAAAGAAGGATTAATGAAAGTTGAACAATGTGTTATAGTTATTAATTATTCCAGTCGTTCCAGGGTTAGTTTTGATGAAGCTTTAAACGAATTAAACTGGGTGAATCCCCGTAAATTGAGGAAAGATTTACAACTTTAAATTTTATTTTAATTACATGTCGAGTAAAAATGTTTTAATTATTGATGACGATAAAAAATTTGCTGATTTAGTAAGTTCGGTTTTAAAAAAACGTGGTTATAGTACCAATATTTTAAATTTCAAAGATGATTATGAGGAATATATCCATGACAATATCCCGGATATATTAGTTTTAGGCACTCAATCTGATCATAATAAATATCTTGATCATTTAAGGAATGCCCAGACGGTTTATGATAATTTGCGCATTGCCTTTATTGCTCATAATAAGGAAAGTTCGGATCGCTTGAAACCAGTTCTCATGCATGAATTTGGCGTTAAAATCGTGGCTTCTAAACCGCTTATTCCCTTTATTTTTTGTGCTCAAATTGATTATTTATTAACTAATAATGATAATTTATCAGCCCAAAAACTTAAAGATTTTGAAAACTCGTATTTGGCTTTAGTAGCTAAATATGCCAAAGATTTACCAAAAAAATTAGAAATATTAGCTGATTTAGTTTATAAAATCAAACTAAATAATCAGGACATTGATAGTGTAACTGAATTACGGGCTGAAGCGCATAAAATTAAAGGTACGGGCGGTTCACTTGGTTTGAGCAAAATATCTGAAGTTATGGCTAAAATGGAGTCTAGTTCTGTCATTGTAATTAATAACCCCAATGATAATCATTTAGAAAGAATTGAAAGCTTTACTCATCTTATGGATGAAGCAAATCAATTATTGATTGATGAAGTTAAGGAAATCTTAAAAATTGCTGAAAGCAGTACTGATAATAACAAAAATAATGATAAATTCACTTCTGTTGCGAAAATTATTGTTGTTGACGAAGATATAGAATTTTTAAAATTTATTGAAAACCTTGGTAAATCAAGTTCTATTGAAGTCCTTAAAGCTTCAAATTCCCTTGAAGCCTTAAACATTGCCACCGCTCATCCTGTTGATGCTGCATTAATAAATGTGCAAGCTAGTAATCCTAAAGAATCTTTTCGCTTGGCTAAGGCAATTCGCGAAATTAAGGATTTAGAAAGTTTACCGCTAGCTTTTATTGCTGATTGTGATTCGGTTAAAGATGAGGCTGAAGCAGCTCATGCTGGGGCTTCACTATATTTAGATAAACCGATCGATTTTAATTCTTTGCAAACGGCTGTTCAGCATTTAATTAATATTCGTGAAGGTGGTAGACCAAGGGTTTTAGTTGTTGATGATGATGAATACATTTTAAATCTGGCACGGATTGTCCTTGAAGACGCCGGCATGATCGTACGTGGTTTAGCCGATCCTAAATATGTTCTTGATGTTATGCAGTCATTTTCACCGGAATTATTATTGTTGGATGTTATGATGCCGGGTATTTTAGGATTTGATGTCTGTCGTAATTTACGTCAAATACCACGTTGGCGTGATTTGTCAATTATTTTTTTAACCGCTCAGACTGAACTTGAAAATAGGATTGAAGCCTTTGCCTGTGGTGGTGATGATTATATTCCCAAGCCTTTTGAAAATAAGGAATTATTAACAAGGGTTAAAATAAGGCTGGAGCGGTCACGGATGATTCGTGAACGTTTTGATAAAGATGCCATTACTGGACTGTTTTTACGACGAGCCTTTACTGAGAATATAAATTCAATGCTAGGTGAAGCCCAAAGAACAAATATTCCTCTAGCTATTTGTTTAATTGATGTGGATCATTTTAAAAATGTTAATGATACCTATGGGCATTTATCTGGTGATAATGTCTTATCAGCCTTAGGTCAATTGCTATCTAAACGCTTTAGAGCTGAAGATCTTCGTGGTCGTTGGGGTGGCGAAGAATTTATTGTGGCCTTTCGTCATGAAACCAAATATACCATGCAAAAAGCTATAAACCGTATTTTAGAAGAATTTAGTCAAATTGTTTTTAAAGGTGAAAAACAAGAAGAATTTAACGTTACCTTTAGTGGTGGTATTGCTGAATTTCCTGTTGATGGTGAGTCATTGCATACATTGGTGCAAATTGCTGATAAAAGGCTTTATATAGCTAAGCATCGTGGTCGTAAACAGATAATTACTGATGATGAAAAAAACTAAAACACCAATTAATTGTATATTATTATCAGTAAATTTATTCTTTAGCTTTTTTAGCATTGGCTTCGGCTGTTGCAGCAGCTCGCTTTTGAGCCTGATATTGCATAGCACTGTTTAATTGAGGCTGAAATCGAGCCCCACCAATTCTACAAGCATTAGTGTAGGCAGAAACTGCACCATCATAATCTTGTACATATAATAAGATGCTACCCAGCCTTGCTTGGTAGTCGGCATTGTCAGGAGCTGATTCACAGGCTTTACGATAATGGATTATCGACTCTTTGATATTATTGTTTTTATAGAGATAATTAGCAAAAGCATATTCAAGAGCCGGATTATCAGGTGAAAGTTTTAACAATATTTGATATTCTTGAATTGCTAACTTAATTTGATGTTTAGCTAAGTAAATCTTTAATAAAATATCATGAATTCTTATACGTTTATTTAAATCACTTTCACTTTCACTAGCATAGATATTTTGCATAGTAAAACTGGATATTAAATAGGCTAAGGTTAATAACTTTAATTTCATGGTGAATTTTAACTCCAAAACTATTGTCCGCTAGATTTATCAATTAAATCATAGATTTTATTTAAATTATCATCATTGGCTTCTTGTCTACCGTATGAGCCTTCATATGTTTCATACATTCCATGTTTAGGGACAGCATTTTCAATAAATATAATCCATAAACTTCCTGGTTTAGGCATTTTGTCGGCTGAAAATTTCCAGTTGGGCGGAGCGTCAGTTTCTTTAGGAATATGAAAATCATATCTAACTGGAAGGCTCGGATTTAATGGTGGGCCTTTTAAAAATTTCTTTATATGATAGTTGGCTTGAGGTGGATGATTAAAGCGAATATCATCATTTTTAACATAGCCTTCATATTGAGCCAATAATATACATTCGGATTTTAAAGCCGACTCAAAACTTAAGCGATATTTATTAACAATTGACTGGGCATCTTCAGAACTACGTTTTTTCGTATGAAAACCATTTGATGCTTCTGCATTAGTTGAATTTGTATTTTCAGTATTGGGTTGGCTAGTGGTTACAGGTTGAGCTATTTGATTAAACGGAGCTTGTGGCTGTGTTGTAGCTATTGGAGGATTAGTCATTTGAGATTCTTGAATTTTTTTAGTAATAGCCATTTGCTCTTTGTCAGTTTTAGCCTGGATTTCTTTATGTAATTTTTCACTGGTAATGTTTTTATCAATGTAGGTTAACGCAGTTTTTAAATTAGATTCAGCTTCATCATATTTACCTAAATGATAGAGCGCTTCACCATAGTCAATTGTATAATCAGGTTTTAATGCAGGATCTAGCCTGAAAATGTTTTGGGCACACATACTAACATCTGACCAACTTTTTTGTTCAATGGCACATTTACATAAGCCTATATAAAAATCAACAAAATTTGGATTTATTCCAATAGCTTTTTTATATTGAATTGTCGCAGCTTGATGTTGACCTAACCTATCTAATTCCTGGGCTTTGCCATAAATTCTCGTTAAAGTTATTGAACCAGTATCACCAACTGCATCACTTGTTGATTGGTCGGCACGAACAATTGGACAGCACATTAGCGTAAATAACAAATATATATATAGGTGTTTCATTTAAATCCTCAAAACTATTTTTTTTGTTTATACTATTTATTTACCCGAAAATTAACATTGACAATTTTAAATTCTGGTTAAATGCAAAATTTCTTAAAACTATTATTTCATTATAACAGCAACAATAAAAAAAATATTTAACTATATCATATAATTAATGCACTGATATTAGAATTTATTGATTTTTGTTTTTTTCCAGTAAATCTAAATATTCGGTATAGACTTTATTTATATTTAACCCATAGGCTTTATTGCGAGATTTTAATTCACTAAACACTTCCTTATATAAAATTAGTGAAAGTTTATTTTGACCATCCAAGGCAAGTAATCGCGCTAAATTATACTGTGAATTTAACCATACGGTGGTGTTCTGATTAGCTTTAGCAATGTTACTGGCTTTCTCCAAAACATCAATTGCCGCTGGATAATTATGCTGTAATTCATAAACCCCAGCAATATTATTAAGGGTTATCGCGATACGTAAATCATTTACGCCACAGTTTTTTGCTTCGTTAAGTGCCAGTTGAAATTTTGCCTGGGCTTTGGTTAAATCACTAGTCTTTAGATAACTTAAGCCTTGATGATTATTTAATTCCCAATTCTGGCTGGCTTTAAGTAAAGTATCTCTACGCAAATCATTAAAGATAGAACAGCCAGATAGAAGTAATATAGATATTAATAAAGTTACAAAATTCATAAATATTCGAGTTAAACATATTGGTTTTTCTAGAATATTTTACCATTTTAACTTATTTAAAACTGACCAATTTTACTTCGCTCATCAGCAAAAAAATTGTAAATAGTCTGTTCGTTAAAAATACAATCGTAATTAAAAAATCGACATTGATTAACCAGCTTAAACTTTTTACAATAAATTAACTGGCTTTAGGTTTCCAAGTTACGGTGCATACGCCGTCGGAACAATGATTTTCAGTTTGTTTATTTGAAGATTTGGCTATTTTAATAATATTAGCTACTTTTTTAATTTGTTTAATTAATTTAAAATTTGCTTTTAAAACACTTTTCATGATACCAGCCTCAATTTATATGAGAATATTTAATATGAGAAAAGTATAATAAAACTTTAAGGTTTTGGCAAGCATAATTATGCGGATATTACGCAAAAATTTAAAATTTAATCTTTATTCAACGATAAGTTCAATTTTGGTCTTTAAAATATTCTCAAAATATTCACGTTTTTCCCGAAATGCCCATATCTCAGAGTCAATTATGGCATTTGGCTTTAATTTAAGATAAAAACAATAATTCTGCTTTAAATTAGCATTAAGTTTGGAAACTGTAGGTAAAACTTTGATTTCAGCTATTAATTGTTTATGGGACCGATCTAATGCTTCAGCCATGCGTAAAATAGCACTTAAAACCAAGACTAAATCCTTTTGTGAATCAAGTAGACATGTGTAAAATTGGTGTGATTCTTTCGGGTAACTACCTCGATGATATCTGGCAATATTGGCAATTAAATTAATTTCTTCTTCACTATGTCCAAGAAGTCCTGAATATTTAATTAAGTGAAATGAATGTTTATGATGGCCGTTGCGGGAAATAAGCACGCCAATATCATGAAGCATGGCACTTGCCCATAATAAATGTTCTTCATTGTCGCCAAAATTATGTAATTTTCCGGTGGTCTGTTGAAATATTTGTAAGGCTAAATTAGCAACTTGTTGACAATGACTAAAATCATTTGTATATCTAGTTATCAAATCAATTACACTGGTTTTACGAAAATCTTTAAAAGAATCGAATTTATCACCAATTAGATTTTGCTGAATTAAATTGTCTATGGTTAAACCTTCTCTTAAAGCTGCTTGCGAAATCATAATGTTCTTAACATTTAAACAACGCATGGTTTCAATAGCTACAATAGCACCAGCAAGAATGGTTTTATTCCGTTCAGTGCTTACACCTTTAATTCGTTTGCCTTTAATTGACCACTCTTCAATAAAGTTTAAAACTTCTTCTAATTCAGTTAAGGTATGCAGGGAATGATTTAAAGTATCAAATTTTAATTTTTTGGCCAAAAAATTTAATTTAGCGATAGCTTCGATACTTCCTGAAGATCCAATTAACAAATTTTTATTAGAGTTAAAACCTAATTTAACAATACGGTTACAAGCAGGCTCAATAACTCCTTTAACATGTTGATGTAATTCGAAGATTTTTGCTTGTTTAATAATTCCATCACCAAAATAACTTTGGGTTAACCTGGCACTGCCTAGTTTATAGGATTCGGCAAATTGAATATTCTGTTTATCAGCAAAAATTAATTCTACCGATCCTCCACCAATATCAATTATGCTAAACTTATCATCCAAATTAGGCATATTCCATAAAACACCTAAATATATTAAACGGGCTTCTTCTTTGCCAGAAATCATTTTTGCATCAATTTTCAGGGTTTTACGAATAGTTTCTAAAACCTCTTCACCATTTTTGGACTCACGTACAGCTGAAGTAGCAACAGCCGTTATAACATTAGCACCATAGCTTCGAGCCGTTAAACATAATTTGGCTAAAGTATTTACAGTTGCTTTTAAACCTTGAGTACTAATAAAATGTTCATTTAAACTGCGACGAAAAAAAGGGACAAATTCTTTAACCGTTGTCAATACTTCGTAATTATTATATTTAGCTTTAAACACGATAAGATGAAATGAATTTGTACCCATATCAATAAAAGCTAGCACTGGGTTAGAAATTAAATTTTTATCTCTTTTTAATTTAATATTTGTTTCAAGTTTAGTCATAATAATAAAATTAATACATAGTTTTAATATTTAAGGTAATTTCGTGGCAAACATTTACATATTATCATTAATTATCACATTGTTGTTGACAATTAACCAAGTAACTTTTGCCAATAAGGTTAATGAAGAATTAGTTTTGCCAATTACTTGTTTTTATAATAATACTAATTCTCCAAGATGTTGTATTTTATGTATTCATGGACTTGGTTTAAATAGTCGCAGTTTTGGTGATTTTGGTAAGATTATGTCAAATAACCAAATTGCTGTCTATGCATTTGATGTAAGAGGGTTTGGCTTAAGACAAGATGTTTGTGGCAAACATAGTCTTGATTTTCCTGGTTCAATTAAAGATACAAGCGTATATTTGGAATTTTTGCATAAATTATTTCCGCAACTACCAGTTTTTCTTCTAGGCGAGTCCATGGGAGGAGCTTTAGCTCTGCAAACTACTTATCATTATCCCCAACTTGTTGATGGTTTAATAGCAAGTGTGCCCAGTAATACTAGATATGAAACTTCCAAAATGGATTTAAATGTAGCCTTACACTTTTTGCTTGGCCCAACTAAACCTTATTATGTTGGTCTTAAAGTTATTAATCAGGCAACGTTAAATCCTCAATTAAAAGCTTCATGGATAGGTGATCCACTCGACAATTTAAAACTTTCACCAATTGAATTAATCGAATTTGATAGTTTTATGAGAAAAAATCATAAGGCGGCTAAAGGTATTTTTATGACGCCAGTATTATTCCTACAAGGCAATAAAGATAGATTAGTAAAGCCAATGTCTACCCTTAAACTCTTTAGCGAACTAAATACTATTGATAAAGAAATATTTATGGTTAGTGGTCAGGAACATTTAATTCTTGAAGATGGACAATTTAATAATACTATAATTTATTTACTTAAGCTATGGCTTTTAAAACACTTGGATTAGTGGCTTGACTGGGTTTTCATACAACTGAATCGCAAACTCCTTGTTGTTTATAGCCCTGAAAACCTTTTGTCCGACTCTTGTTAATCCTGATTTTTGCTAGCCTTTAGTCTCTTTTACTGTCTTGTTGTCAATGTGTTTTTTGTGCTGATTTTGTATTACTATTATTAATCAAGCTATTCTTTTATTAGGTCTTATTATAATGAAATTAAAACAGTTTATATTTATATTATTTTGGCTTTTAATCAACGCAATGACAAACTTGATTTCAGCTCAAGAAGTAGGCAATACTGCTCTAAACTCAGTTAACCATATTTTAGCTAATGAAAGTAGTTTAACTAATATAAACTTTAATCATTCAGCTGATATTAGCACAATATTACCTAATGCGTTAAATAATTCATTTAATTTAAATTCAACAATTCATTCTATTTTAGCTGGCGAAATTAATCATTTTGATAATTTAACCATTAGTTTGGCTAGTCATAGTACTCAAATTAATTCTAATACATATCTTACGCCAGCCGAATCCCTCCTCGTGAAGGAAGTGTTAAGTCATTCAAACGATTTATTGGTTTTAAATAATAATGGTCAAGCTATTGGTGGGGATTTTAATTTAAATTTAATCCAAAACTTTAATAATGGTTTAGTTATACCCCATAATGTAACAGCCTATGATACCAGTAATAATTTAAATATAGCTGGTAATTTAGTTAACTATGGTAATTTAATAATTGACAATACCAATAATACCTCAATTAATACTACGAATTTTATAAATCAATTTAATGCCAATGTTTTTGGAATTAGTCATTTTGGAAGTTCGCAAACCATAACTATTAATTCAACTCATGATTTCATAAATGCAGGCAATATTAATTTAATCGCTAATTTAAATATTCAAGCCCAAAATGATATAGCTAATCTTGGTCTAATATTAGCTAATAATATTGATGTAACAAGTGAAATTGGCTATATTGCTAATAACAATCTTGTCGAAGCTAGTGGTGATTTGTTTTTAAATACTAATAATTCACCAAACTTAGAAATTCAGGCTAGTCAAGAGATCGGAA
>JAKAZS010000005.1 GCA_021815785.1 bacterium | reverse complement strand
CAAGCATAAAATTAATCCATTTGTAGGCCAGATCAATATTGGCAGCTCCCTTAGGGATGCACCAATTGTCTGTCCATAAAGATGTGCCATTTTGGGGAATTCGATATTCAATATTTTTATTTTGACGCCGAGCCTGATACACATCTCCACTAAAAGCTAGTGACAGATAACTATCTTCACTGGCTAGCTGGATTATGACTTGATCACAGGTATAGCACATGACCAGTGGTTTTTGTTGAATTAAATCATTGCTAGCTTGGTTAAGCTCATTAATGTTGGTTGAATTATACGAATGATTAAGTCGCTTTAAGGCAAATCCAAGTGTTTCCCGAGGATCGTCTAATAGTGTCATATAGCCCTTAAAGCCGTTATTAAAAAAAATATCAAAATCAGTTGGTCCATATTTTTTTAGTTGTGAATTTATGGGTAAATTTTGTATAGCTTGCTGATTATAGCCAATTCCAGTTGTACCCCAGGAAAAGGGGACGCTAAAGTTTAAGTTGAAATCTATTTTACTGTCAAAAAAACGTTTGTTTATATTTTTAAGATTAGGAATTCGCTCTTTATCTATTTTGTTTAAGAGATTTAATTTGAGCAGTTGGCTTAGCATATAACTAGTTGGTACAATAATATCATAATGATTTTTACTGGCTTGAAGTTTTGCCAATAAGGCTTCATTGCTGGCAAATGTATCATAGTTAACTTTTACTTGATATTTTTTTTCAAATTCAGTTATTATTTGCGGATGAATATAATCTGCCCAATTACATAAATTTAAAATCGAATTGTGAGTTTGGTTAGGTTTATAACTGTTGCAACCAGTTGCGGTTATTAGTGAAAGACTTAACCATTTTAAAAAAATACGACGATTTATGTTCATCGCTTAATCCTCAAATACGATGATATCGGTTGGATTAATACTAAGCCAAATTTGACTATCGATTTGATAGTTTGCTGAACTGGTATCAATCGCTTTAATTATGGTTGATTCATTTAATTTTAAACTGTAGACAGTATAGCCTCCTTGATATTGACTACGAATTATAGTTGCGGGAAACTGATTCTTGCTATCAGCAATTTGTTTAAGATTGAGCGTGACTTTTTCAAGTCTGATGGATAGAGATATTAATTGACTCTTAAAGTTTGATTGATTAACAACAAGTTTTATTCCTGTATTTACTTCAACAATTAATTCGTTAGCTGACTTTTCAATAATTTGACCGGTTAATAAATTGGTATTACCAATAAATTTAGCAATAAATTTGGTTTCTGGTTTATCGTAGATTTGACTGGCACTGGCAAATTGTTCAAGAATGCCATTGTTGATGATCGCAATACGTTTAGACAGTGACAAAGCATCGTTTTGATCATGGGTTACCATTATAAAAGTCATGTTTAATTGTTTTTGTAAATAAATTAATTCATCTTTCATTTCATCACGAATTTGTTGATCCAGCGCTGATAAGGGCTCATCCAAGAGGAGTACCAAGGGTTCGTTAACAATAGCCCTGGCAATGGCTACTCTTTGCTGTTGACCTCCGGATAGCTGATGTGGATAACGATTGTCATAACCACTAAGTTTTACTAAATTTAAGGCATTGAGAACGACGTCTTTAATTTTGCTTTGAGTAAGTTCGCGTTTGATTTTTAAGCCAAAGGCAATATTGTCAAAAACATTCATATGGGGAAATAAGGCATAATTTTGAAAGACCATATTAATAGGGCGTTTATATGGGGCAATATTAGTGATATCATTATCAGCTAACAAGATTTGACCTGAGTCAGATTCTTCCAGTCCGGCCAACATTCTTAATAATGTCGTCTTGCCGGATCCTGAGGGACCAAGAATACTGATAAATTCACCTGATTCAATTTGCAGATTAATATTCGTAACTGCAGGCGTATTTTGATATTTTTTACATAAATTGCGGGTTTCAATAACGAATTTATTCAATATTTATTCCTTTAAAAAATCATTACCGAGCATTTCTTTAATTAAAAACGCAATTTTTAAATCGAGTAATACTTCTTGGGAATCAATATCCCGTTTTAAAATATCAACAATCTGTTCAAGTCGATAATTTAATGTATGACGATGAATAAATAAGGCTCTAGCTGCTGAATTTAAATTAGCACCATGTTCAAGATAGATTTTTAAACTATTAACTAATTCACTTTCCCATTCTTCATCATATTTTTCCAAGGCTTGAAGATTTTCCAGGTAATAATTTTTAAGTTCGGGGTGATCAATAATTAAATATAAAAGTCGACGGACACCAAGATTGGGATAATAATAAACAAATTCGTTAAAGTCTTGGGTATTAATCATCGAACCAATGATAAGGGCTTGTCTGGCTTCTTTATATATTTTTGGCAATTCAAAAATGTTTTTTGCTGGTCGACCAATGCCAATTTGTAAGACGTCTTGATTAATTACTGATTTTAAAGTGGCCACACTATTCATTATCAGATCTTGAAAATTCTCTGATTTGGAAGCTGTATAAAATGACATTAAAAAGACATGGGTGTTTTCAACTACCGTATAAATAATATTTTTATCCAATAGCCTGGGTCCGGTTTCAATCGGTTGCGGTGTATTGCAGGCCAGAACCAGAATATGCTCACAAAGATCAAGACTAAAATGCCTTTCCAGGCTTTCAATTGCATCAACGGACAATTCGCGACCAGTTAGTAATTCATTGAGAATATTAAATTGACTATTGGTAAATATTGTACTTTCTTGGGTTTTAACTTTAAAATAAATACTGGTAGCTAAATTAATTGCTCTTAAATAAATCAGGTTTTGGTTAAGATCGCCATGGTTGTTTGTTTCGATAGTTACATAGGCCACTACGATATCATTAACGGTTATAGGCATGGTTAGATGATTTAAATATTCAATGGTAAGATTGGTTAATTGATGAGGGTTGGTTTTTTTTACTTGATCAAGAATTTTTTGTTTTTCTTTGGGTTTTAATTCGCTGATTTTTGAGTCGGTTTGGGCTATAAATTTGGCATTTTGAATAAGGCAAGATATGTTTAAATTGTTTTGACAATATTCTACTAACCCTTTAAGTCCTAAGCTGATGACAATGTCAAAGAGCAGGGTTTGAAGTTTGTGATTATTTAACAGCAATTCCTGGATTAAGGTTGGTTTTAACAGCTGGATTATTTCTGTGGAGTCGCTTAGTTCAGAAAAAGAAATTAAGGGAATATTGAGGTCTTCACAACTACTGATAACTAATTTTAAATTTTTGGAAATTTTATCGCGAGTTAAATTAGCTGAAGCCAAATTCTTACAGGCCAATTCAAGGGAACCATTGTTTTTACTGTATAGGGCAATTCCTGATAAATTTGCGTTTAATAATCTAATGTTGTCAATTAGATAATCTAATTCTGCAATAACAAAGTCTCCGGCTTTACAATGTGCATTCAATATGACGATATCACCGACAAAGCGTTGCTTAAGTATATCGTTACCAGCTAGAACTATATAGCTAGAACTATCCGTTTTTTGCAGTAATTGATCTAATACTGGAAGATGATGAAATTTGCTGGTTTGCATAAATTACCAAAGTCTTAAATCCTTTGACAAAAATTCAAATTTGAATCTTAACTATATTATATTACAAAACTAGATTAAAAGTTTTTAATATTTGTATTTTTAATCTTAAAACTATTGCTGAAATTGGTTTTTTAAGACAAAATTAATACACTCTTATTTTCCCCGTTTTTACTAGAAAGAATTTTTATGAACAAACATATTGAAGCATTTGACAATCGTTTAATTAATCTATTTACTACTAAAGCTCAGGAATTTCACGAATATTCTGAGCAAAACCCCGTGACGGCTCCGGTAATTATTCAGATTGCCCAATTGTACAATGATCTTATTGATTTACTTAAGCAATAGTTGTATTAGTATTTTAACCATAGACTATTTTACCTAGATAAGTTAAATTACCAAGTTATCAGTATGATTAACTTGGTGATTTTTTATGGATATATTTTCAATTTCATTTATTTTTCTAGCTATTCCTATGGTGTTATTGCTTATTAGCGAACCTAATATATTAAAAAATACCTTCACTAAGAAAATTGAAATTGTTGGACCTAGTTACTGGGGAAATTATAGTAGCGCAAATAAGACTGAAGCCAGTAATTTAAAATGTATTGAAATTCATAAATCCAAGTTAAGAGAAAAAGTTGTTGCTGGCAGTATTTCTTACATGGGTGGGAAAAATAGTGGTTCTAAGTAGCTTAAAATCTTTAATAATGCATATTAGTTTTATGGATAATGTTATTGATTCTAGAAGATTTTGGCAAAATTTAATATTTTTAGTATTTTGGGGATGTTTAAGTCTTACTAATGTTAAGGCTTGTCCAGCTAGTGAAATAAAGCCGTTAGCTCAAAAACCTAGTGAAATCGATTATGTTCAAGGGCTGCAATATGCTTTGAGTCCAAGCTATACCAATGATCTTGATAATACGGTGCAATTGGCTGAAAAATTTTGTGATGATTATCGTCAACAAAATCCCGATAGTAAAAATTTGGCTATTGTTAGTGATTTAGATGAAACGCTTTTAGATAATCGGCCTTTTTATAAAGTCAATCCAAAATTTAATCATAAAGCTTATCATGAATGGGTGATTAGTAATGTTGCCCCTTTACTTGAGCCAACGGCTAAATTTTTAAGCCGCGAACGTAAAAATGGTTATGCGATTTTTTTGTTAACCGGCAGACGTGAGCGTGATAGGGTTGCAACAACTTATAACTTAGTTAAACAAAATGTTGATTATGATGGTTTGTTTTTAAAACCTAATGACTTTAAAGGCCATGCCTACGATTTTAAAACCAATGTTCGCAAAGCTATTGAAGATATGGGCTTTAAAATTGTGGAAAATATCGGTGATCAGGTCAGCGACTTATATGGAGGTTATGCCATCGACTGTGTTAAACTGCCTAATAAAATGTATTTTGTCCCTTAGTTAATCCGTTCAACTAATTTTTCGTGGTGCTAATATTTTATTAGGAGTATTTGTTGTTATAGGTTTGACGCTGGTTTTTTGCTTGCGCATAAACCATAGCATTATGGCTCTAGCTAATTTGGCTGGTGAATGGTGCGTTAAATTCTTTTCGTTAACCAGATTGCGTTTGACTATTTCAATACTGGACTGATTAAATTTAGTGTGGTCAATTTTAACAAGTTCAATTTGATCATTGCTTAAAAGGTTTTGCGGTATTTCATTAATTAAAATGGCATTAACCAGATTTTCGGGTTTAACTTCGTTCGTGGTATGATTAAATAAAGCTTGAAGATGATCATATGCAGTGTAATTAAGGGTTTCACCTTTTTGATTGGCTACGTTACAAATAAAGATTTTATAGCCTTTAGCTTGATTAATAGTATTAGTTATGGCTTTAACGAGAAAATTAGGAATAATTGATGTGTATAGGCTACCTGGTCCAATAACGATTAGATCAGCATTTAGAATAGCATTGAGTGTTTCCGGAACGGGCAAAGGATTTTTGGGCTCACAAAAAATTTGTTTTATTTGGCTATTGGCTTGCGTTATATGTGATTCACCCTGAACAATCCGGCCATCTTCTAATTCGGCAATTAAAGTCACTGGTGTTAATGACGAAGGTAACACTTGACCGCGACTGTTTAAGACCCGACTGGCAACTTTAGTTGCTTCAATCATGTCACCATTGGTAATGGCACATAATGCTGATAGAAATAAATTACCAAAACTGTGACCTGATAAACCTTCGCCTGATTGAAAGCGATAATTGAATAATTCAGTTACAATTTTTTGTTCATCAGCTAATGCAGTTATGCAATGGCGAATATCGCCTGGGGGAATAACTCCTAGTTCTTCTCGTAAACGTCCGGAACTGCCACCGTCATCACCTACTGTTACGATGGCAGTTAGATTGTTAGTATAGGTTTTAAGTCCGGTTAATAAATTGGCTAATCCTGTGCCACCACCAATTACCACAATTTTGGGACCGCTTTCTAGATGTCGTTTCTTAAACAAAGCGTCAGCTATAGCTTCGCGGTCTGAAGGTAAATAGGCTCCTAGTACGGATAAAGTTACTCTGGCTACGGCAAGGCAAACAGCAAGGATACCAATTGCAATTACAATAATACCACTAATGCGATGGGGCAGAACGTCAGCAGCATGTTCGGCTAATTCGCGTATAAATATCCCTGATAAAGTAATGGGGTGGTAGCCCAGTAACAATAGTACCCCAATAACGATACCGGTAATTCCAATAATAATGGTTAAAATCCAGCGTTTTAAGCCGGGTAAAATTAAATATCTGAATTTGTAGTTAAACGAGGATTTCATATCAATTCATTTTATATCAACGGGGTTATATTTTTTTTCTAGGTGTAATTCACGATGTTTTATTATTAAATTAAAATCAGGAAATTTTTGACTTATTTGAGTCGCTAGCGTTTCAACAATAGCTACCGAACGGTGTTGACCACCAGTACAACCTATGGCTAAAATAAAATCACTGTCAAGTTTAAGCATTATTTTGTCAAGTTGCTTGGTTAGCATGGATAATACGTCAGTAATAAATTCTTGGGCACTAACTTGGTTTAAAACATAGTTTTTAACTTCAAAATCGAGACCAGTTAAATCTCTAAGGGTAGGCTCCCAAAAAGGATTATCGAGAAAGCGAACATCAAATAACATATTTGCCTGGATAATTCTTTGTGATTTGTAGCCAAAAGAAGTAATTATTATTGATTGACGGTGATTATTTGCAGGCATTGAGGTATTTGAATTTTATATTTACTGCTTAATTAGGTTGAACTTAGCTTACGATCAATATAAACATTAGGCATTCACTAATTCGTTTGCATTAATTGCAAGGGGAGTTTGTGGTTCGCATTCAATGATATCACCATCCAGAAAGCCATGTTTAGTTAATTCTAGATCAGCTGATAATTTTGAAATAGGTTTGTCAATAAATAAGGCTCCCTCAAGATGATCAATTTCATGTTGGATAGCCCTACTTAATAAACCGCCCTTAACATCTATTTTTTGATCTTTGCCATTGATATTTTGAAATTTAACAATTATATTTTCTGCACGTTTAACTTCAAAAAATACGCCCGGAAAACTTAGACAGCCCTCAAGACCAATCATTTCGCCACTCGAATTTAAAATTCTCGGATTGATAAAAACCATAGGGCGTTTGGCTTCATTTTCACCGGCTGTATCAATTATGAGAATTTGCTTGGACACACCAATTTGAGGAGCCGCTAGACCTACACCATCAGCTTGGTACATTGTATCAAACATATCCTGTACAAGTTTGCGTAAACTTGTATCAAATTTAGTGATTTTTTTAGTTGGTTGTCTTAAAATTTCGTCTGGATATTGCCTGATTTCTAAACTAGCCATATAACCCTCCAGTTATTGTAATGTTTGCTGAATTGATGAAAATTAATTATTTTTTGTAGGATTACCTGTTTATTTTAATTATAATTAATTATACTATAAAAGCTTAGAAAATGCTAGAATGATTACGTTAAGGTAAAGGAATTAATGCGGGTATGGGGTTAATTTTAGGCTTTACTGATTTACATTTTTTTACGCAGTTTGAGCAATTATGAAATTATTAATTATTTTACTTACTTTTTTTTTAATCCCAATTGAGGTTTTTGCTGATTCTATGCCTATTGTTTGTGGTCATCGGGGTGCTAGTCATTTGGCTTGTGAAAATACTTTGCCAGCCTTTCAAAAATGTTTGGATTTACATATCCCAGCTATTGAATTAGATGTCCACCAGTGTAAGAGCGGACAAATTGTGGTGATTCATGACGATACTGTTGATCGTACGACTAATGGTAAAGGTTTAGTGAACGATTTAAATTGGGAGAATTTAGCTAAATTAAATATTAAAGCAAATCATTTTAAGGATATGCCCAAAATTAAATTACCTTTACTATCTCAAGTTTTAGACCTTATTTCGGGCAAGCTGATTATTAACATTGAAATTAAGGGCTATACACCAAGTTTAGTTCAAGGTGTGTTAAATAATTTAAAACATTATCCAGATAATTCCAAAATAATAATTTCATCGTTTGAATATGATGCTTTAAAAGAAGTCTATAAACTTAATCCACACCTGAAATTAGCTGTACTTACTGAACATCAGCATTTTGCTGACGTGGAGGATAAATTGGCGCAAATTAAAGCCGTATCTTGGAACCCGGATTTTGAGACGGTTAATGCTTCTGATGTTGTGGCTTGCCATAATCAGCATTACCAAGTTTGGGTATGGACTATTGATAGTTTAGCTGATTATCAAAAAGCTCTGGATTTAAAAGTTGATGCCATCATAACTAATGAACCTGATAAATTAATTAAGTTTCTGCAAAAGCTTAATTGATTTATCGAGGATTTAGATCTTAGTAATTTTGGCGAAATCATGACGCTTTAGTTTACAACCAACTTTTTACCTTGTTTGTTGTAAAATGCTTATAAGGATTTAAATTTAATTTAGCTTGGGGTGTTGGATTTAACAGGTTCTGGTCTAAGATGCTTTTATAGGCAAGAATCACATTTTTCATTTTTATTGTCAGTATTAGTTTTTTCGACTTGAATCGTAGTGTGGTGAAGATGAAAATCATTATTAAGTACTTGAGTTACTTTGTTTAATACCTCAGTAGAAGGTATTTGATTGTCAATTAAGA
This sequence comes from bacterium, assembly GCA_021815785.1. Classification (GTDB taxonomy): domain Bacteria; phylum Cyanobacteriota; class Vampirovibrionia; order Obscuribacterales; family JAKAZS01; genus JAKAZS01. The sequence continues at coordinate 51,476 of JAKAZS010000005.1, read as the reverse complement.
CATGACCAGACATAGAATCTAGTCCGGAAGTTATTGTCCAGACGTGAATATCATGGACGTCAATAACTCCGGGAATACTTAAAATAGCTTTATGTAAATCATTTAAATTAATATGGCCGGGACTTCCTTCCATAAGAATATGAGTGCACTCACAGATTAATAGCCAGGTTCGATAAAGTATCGCTAAAGCAATCAAGGCACTAATAATTGCATCAATTTGATACCAGTGAGTAAAATAGCTGATTGCCGATGAAAGAATCACTCCAAAAGTCGCATACAAATCACTTAACAGTTCCAGATAAATTGTTTTAACATTTAAAGAACTTGTTGAATCGGATCCGAGTATTTTTAGTGAAAAAATATTTACCAGAACCCCTATTAGCGCAACAAAAAATACGGAGCCACTGGCAATGACTTCAGGATGCCGAAAGCGATTATAAGATTCATATAATATTACGGCCGTAATTATTACTAGCACTAAGGCATTAATAAAACTAACCAAGATTTCACTGCGATAATAACCATAAGTTTTGCCGGCTGTTGCCGGTTTGGTTGTAAACCAAATAGCTAATAGAGCAAGTAGTATGCCTCCAGCATCACTAAGCATGTGACCAGCATCTGCTATTAGAGATAATGAATGGCTATAATAACCGGTTATGACTTCAGCTAACATGTATAAAAAGATTACGGCTAAAACGCTAAGCATTTTATTTTTACTGGCATTACGGTCCATGTTGTGATGATGAGTGTGCATTTGTCGATATATTATTAATGATTTACGTTGATCTAATAAGTATTATTGTTATAGTGAGAAGTTTTAGAAAGATAAGTTAAGTTTAGTCTATAGTGGTTTTAGGTTTTTTGGTTGTTAGGGGAAATTAATTGTTTTGGTAAAGCAAATTAATGGTATTAATATCACGCTGGCTTAATTCTTTATGTTGATCTGTAAGCGGAGTCGAAAAATACATTATGTCTTCAGGATTAGTCGAATGGCCGCCTATGCCAATTGCATGGCCAATTTCATGAAGACAGATGGCGTGTAGTCGATTTTTTGATAATGCTGGTGTGTTGTTGATACTTAGCGTTAATAAATCTATCGTGGCTTTTATGATACCTGTATTATTGCGGGTGATTTGGGTGTTGCCAGCTTCAGCTCCATCTTTGAATTTGTCGACATCATCAATCCAGTTACAAATTATATTGGCTTCGTTAATATTATCGGTAAAAACAAATTTAATTTTCCCCTTACTAACTTCTTGGTAGTCTTGAAAAGCTTCAATTAGAGTAGGTTTGAAGAAATCCTGGTATCCGTTAATGCTTTGACCATTAGCAATAAAAACTTTAAGGGGCATTAGGGCTTTTGGCCATGTATTCCTGTCATTGAGCGGAATTTCATTAAGATAATTGCTTTGATTGTTAGTATTGGCTTCTTTGGCTTGAATTAATGATTGGCTTTCAATGCCGGTTAAAAGTTTTTTTACTTGATCGCAACTGCGATCCTCGGGAAAACGTTTTAAAAATTCTTTGTAGGTATTAATGCACTCGTTTAAGTGTCCACTTGATTGAAAGACACCGCCTAAACATAGCCAGGATGAGCTAAAGTTAGGGTTTAAATTAATGGCTTCTTTTAATTCATTTGCCGCATTATCAAATTGATTAACTTTGGCTAAGGCGATGCCTAAATTATAATGTGCCTGGTAAAGTTTAGGACCTAGTTTTATGGCTTGACTTAGGGTTTCAACTGCTTGAGAATTTTGGTTCTCCCTTAATAGGCTAACCCCTTGATTAACCAGCACTGAGGCTTGATATTCTTGTTGAGTAACCGCTACATTGCCATTAAAATATGTTTCATCAGCCAAGGCTGTATTTATACCTAATGTTGTTAAGTATAAATACAGCATAAATTGTCTTATGGTTGGACAGTGCATAAAATTATTTAGGCAAGACTGACTTGGGCTTTTGGTTCGTGATTATTCAAACAATCAATACCAGGTAAACTCTTTCCTTCTAAATATTCTAAAGTTGCGCCACCACCTGTTGCTACATGAGTCAAAGTCTTAAAATCGATATTTTTAGCTTTTAAAGCCGCCAGGGAATCACCACCACCAACAATAGTTTTTACTCCGGTTTTAGTTAGTGCTACTAAGGTGTCAATGGTTGTAAAAGTGCCACTTTCGAACCCTGGTTCTTCAAAAACCCCAAGCGGACCATTCCAGAATATGGTTTTACAGCTTTGTAATGCGGTTTTTATTTCGGATTGGCTTAATTTACCAATATCTAAACCCATTAAATCATCAGTTATACTGTTAATACTTAAACAGATAGCATTTTTGCCATCTTTAATATCTCTAGCTGCGATAACATCTTGGGGTAACAAAATTTTTACGTTTTGGGCATTAGCTTTATTTAATAAATTACGGCAATAGTCCAGATAATCATTCTCTACTAGTGATTTGCCTATGTTATGACCTTGAGCTTTTAAGAAGGTAAACGCCATAGCGCCACCAATGATTAACAGATCAACTTTATTAATTAAATTATCTAAAAGACTTATTTTCGTGGATACTTTACTGCCACCAATGATGACGGCAAAGGGACGACTGGGGTTTTTAAGGCAGGTATTTAAGGCTTTCAGTTCTTGGTCAACTAAATCACCCGCTAAGGCAATTTTTATTTTTTGAGTAATGCCAGCTGTTGATGCATGCGCCCGATGAGAAGTGCCAAAGGCATCATTGACATAAATATCGGCTAGTTCAGCTAATAAGTTAGCAAATTCAAGATCATTTTTTTCTTCTTCTGGATAAAAACGAATGTTTTCAAGCATGCAAATACTGCCATTAGGAAGTGCATTAATAGTCGACATTGTTTTTTCATTAATTGGCTCCGCCATAAAATGAATTTCTTGATTGGTAAGTTTATGCAATTGCTTAGCGATAGGTAAAAGGGTTAGGTTTTTATCAATCCCTTTAGGTCGGCCTAAATGCGAAACGAGAATTACACGGGCTCCGTTTTTGACTAAGTATTCAATAGTGGGCAAGCTGGATTTTATTCTAGTATCATCAGTAATGATACCATCTTTTAAAGGTACATTAAAGTCAACTCTGACTAGTACGCGTTTGCCTCTAAAGATTTCGGGATTAACATCCATTATATTTTGTTTTGTTTGCATAATTAAATATCCTTAAAAGTAAGTATTGATAGTTAAGGTTAGCTGATTATTCTGCTAACCTTAACTAATTAGAACAAAACTATTTTACATTAACCATCATTTTTTTTGCGACAAAACTGGTTAATTCAATAATTCTATTACTATAACCCCATTCATTGTCGTACCAGGATAAGACTTTGAACATGTTATTATTAACCGTCATGGTTAAATCACCGTCAACAATTGAAGACAGTTTGTTGTGCATAAAATCAATCGAGACCAATGGCTCATTGCTAAAGCCCATAATATCTTTAAGTGAAGAATGACTGGCTTCTTCTAGAGCTTTGTTGATGCTTTCTTTACTTACAGGTTTTTCGGTACTAGCCACTAAATCGACCACACTAACATTAGGGGTAGGAACGCGCATGGCAAAACCATTTAACTTGCCATTTAATTCAGGCAGTACTAAGCCAATAGCTTTAGCTGCTCCAGTAGATGATGGAATCATGGATTGACCAGCAGCTCTAGCTCTACGTAAATCGCTATGAGAGGTATCTAATAGTCTTTGATCTAAAGTGTAACTGTGAATAGTAGTCATAAGTCCGCTAACGATGCCAAACTTTTCATGAAGAACTTTAGCTACTGGAGCTAAGCAATTTGTTGTACAGCTTGCATTGGAAATTATATGATGTTTTTCTGGATTATATTTATCATCGTTAACACCAAGTACTAAGGTTAGATCTTCATTCTTGGCTGGAGCTGAAATTAATACTTTTTTAGCGCCAGCTTGAATATGGGCTTTAGCTAGATTTGCATCTGTAAATACGCCACTGGATTCAATAACAATATCAACATTTAATTTGCCCCAGGGTAAATTTCCCGGTTCTCTTTCTTTAAAAACTTTTATTTTGTGTTCGCCAACGTGTAATTCGTCGCCAACAACTTTAACTTGTGTATTTAATTTACCTAATACTGAATCATATTGTAAAAGATGAGCCGATTGTTCAATTGACTGAAGTGGATCATTAATTGCCACTAAAGTTATATCTTTTATATTAGATTGAAGAAATGCTCTTAGAGCATTTCGACCAATTCGTCCAAAACCATTTATTGCAAACTTAACCATAAAATAACCCCCTAAAAGTGAATGTAGCTAAATTATGTTATATAAATTTAAATTCATTGGATAAATAAACAAAATATTCAGAAATAAAGTTCATAAATAGCTCGGATAATGAAAAATACCTTAATAATTCATTGTCTTAATCCAGTTATAATATATATATGTATATACTAATATAATTATTATGGAGTATGAGATTATTATGAAAGAAAAAGTTGAAGCGGTTTTGGAGAAAATCCGGCCAATGCTTATGATGGACGGTGGGAATATTGAATTGGTAGATGTTAAAGGTGAACAAGTTTTTGTACATTTGGTTGGAGCCTGTGGAATGTGTCCAAGCTCAACTATGACGCTTAAAATGGGTGTAGAACGAGCTATTTGTGAAGCTATTCCGGAAATCAAAGAAGTAGTCCAGGTTTAGGGTTTTATTAACTTAAGTCAAAACAACAACGCTAAGCTTTAGCTTAGTGTTGTTGTTTTGACTTTTTAACTGAAGCCATTATTAAGTTTAGGGGCTTTTATATTCAACGGTGTCGCCAACCTTAATGTTGTGCAGTTTACAATAATTGCCATTAACTTCAATGACTTCATCAACTAAAATCCCGTCGCCGCTTGGGTAAGTTAGGCAATCGGTTTTGGTTTCGGATTTACAAGGGGGAACATTGGCAAAAATTTTGACAATTTTATGCTCTTTAATGAAAATCATATCTAAGGGTATTAAGGTGTGATACATCCAGAAATTTACTTTCTGACTTGGATTAAATAAAAAAATCATACCGGAGTCGCAATCCAAACTGGTGCGATACATCAACCCTTCCATAATGGCTTTAGGCGTTGCGGCTACTTCCAGCTGGATTGGCTTGTTCTTGCCAAAAATAGCTTCGGGGCAGGCGCCGTAGGCTTTGGTCAAAGTTGCGGCGAGGATTAATCCTAAAATTATCATTGTTTTTAAATTTTTCATAACCACCAGGCTCGAGTATAAAAAGTTTGCTTGTATAAAAATTTTACCCTATTTAAAATAAAATTTGCTTTATTGCCACGACTTAAATTAGCAATTAAACCATTAGGTTCTACTATAGCAATTATACCGGTATTGCTGGCTAAAATTACATAGCGATTATTCTCAATAGCTGTAAAGACGCTAATCGCCAGTAGTTGATCGTTTAAACTGGAACTGGCTGGTATGACGATTTCATTAGAAGTAATTAATAAAGATGCGCCATTGCGGGTAAGATTTTTAGCTAAATAGGGATTACGCAGAGCAAAATTGCTGATAATACCAATTTTACCCCAGGGGCTAGGTTTTAGAGACGCAGAATGGGAATTGACTTGATAAGTTAATAAGTTATTACTGATTGAACTGTTATGGCTAAAAGTTAGATTTTTAGCCAAAGTTTGATTAGATAAGCTGTTTTGGTCGCCAAGAGCATACTGACCTTCAGGACAAACAAAATATTGCCAGCCGGGATGTTTTTTGAGTAAATTTTTATAAGTTTCAATTAATTCTATTTTCTGACTGGTGTTCAAAGTATTTTCACCGATCAGTCGGTTACAGATGACAATGGTATATACACTAGGTTCATCTTTGATGGTTAATCTTGATTTTAAGCTGTCTTCATTAATTTGTAATTCGCCCCAAGTATAGAGCGTGAATAAAATCAGCAAAATTATCGCATTGTCAAGCAGGCATCCGAAACCATCTTTAAGATTATCAATACGCGGGCTAAACAATTTAGCAAGAGGGAAATTTTGAATAATTAAATTACTTAAACTAGCATTAACTAAAATAATAAAAAAATCAATTAATTGACTGCCACCAATTTTAGCTATTTGAATTAATGGCACAAACAGATATTGACTTGAGGATAAATGAACGGTTAGATTTTTTAAATAAAATAAAATACTAAGTGGCGAATAGTTAAGGTATATCCATAAGAATGGTGCTGTTAATAAAAAAGGATAATAAGGACGTTTAAACCAAGGAATAAAGCTTGTGCGCAGTGGTAGTAGATATAAGATAAGGGCAAAAATTATAAAAACTGTACTATAGACAGCACTATAGATCCACCAGGTTAAAACATTTTGCAGTAGTATCCGTAAGGACTCAAAGCTTACCGTTTGGGTGTTATTTAAATTTAAAAAATAACTAATGGCAATTAAATAATAGCCAAAACCAAAAATAAACCCGGCCAAAATTGCCTGAATCTGATTTATACAGGACCTTAGAATAATAAATAGCGGCACTAAACTAAACCAGGCTAAATAACTTTGATTAAAGCCGGGCTCGCTTAATCCTAAACCAATGCCACTAAAAAACAGAATCAGGAGACGTCGGTCAAAACCGATATTTAATAAATATTGTTTAGATATTTTAGTATTAAAATAAACTGTATCATTCATCTTGTTTTAATAGTAATATAAAAACTTGATTTATAATTGTTCTTTATTTAAAACTTTTATATCTAATAAATTATTTAAAATATTATGAATATTATTCTAGGAATTGATCCAGGCATTGATCGTGTAGGTTTTGGCTTAATCAGGCATAAGGCATTAGGTGAAGTTGAATATTTAGACTCAGGAGTCATTCATACTTCAAAATACTTAACTATGGGACAACGATTAAGTATGGTAAGACAGGATTTAAGAACGTTAATTACTGAAAATGAACCAATGGAAATGGCGTTGGAAGCTTTGTTCTATTTTAAAAATGCTAAAACAATAATTCCTGTTGCCCAGGCTCGTGGTGTAATCATTGAAGTGGCTAATTTTAAAAATCTTGAAGTTTTTGAATACACACCAAGTCAGATTAAACTTAATTTAACCGGTAATGGTAAAGCGGTTAAATATGATATTCAAATGGCGGTAGCGAGAATTTTAAATTTAGCAAGCATAATTACTCCTGATGATGCCAGTGATGCCTTAGCAATTGCTATCTGTCATACACGATTTAAGGAAGTAAGCTCAAGGATTAGAAATTAGGTTTTAGGATAAAAATATAAATTCACTACTATTGGTTATTAGTTTATTGACAAGTATTTTTTTTGTTAAGATTATAATTCCGCTTCTAAGCTGTAAAAATGAATGTTATTAGTTGAACGATAGTTGCTTTGATTCTAAAATAGTCGAACAATTGGCTTTATTCGTAAATTAATGGACATTGTTAAATTGAACTTGAGATTTAATAAATTTATTTAAAGGTGTAATTTTTTTTAACAAAACATTTAAAATGGCTTCTAGTTGGCCTTTTATAAGGCTGTAAAATATTCCTATAATTTAAAAAATAGTCTTAGCATTGTCAAGTTTATAATTAATTATGGTCAAGCTGTAACTTATTATAAACTTAAATTAGTTTATAAGTAATATTTTATTGATAGTTTTTAGCCGTTAGTTGAGAGAAAAAGCTTATGAAAAAATTAGGATTATTATTTTTGGCAATGGTAATGCTTTGTGCTTGCCAAAAACCAGAAAATGCTACAGTTAAAAATACTGAATCTAAGAATACTGATGTACCAAAACAGTCACAGCCTACAAGTCCTCAGTTAGATAAAGGAGTTGGCCCGATTAAAGAAGTCAAGTTAGATCCAATAGATAAAAAGTTGGCTAAAACTGGTAAACTCATTTTTGAAGGCAAATGTATGGCTTGTCATAAATTAGACAAAAAGTTTTCTGGTCCACCTTTAGGTGGCATTGCTGGTAAAAAAACTCCAGAATATATTATGAATTTTATTTTAAATCCTGAAGGAATGACTAAAGACAATCTTTCGGGTCAAGCATTATTAGAGCAGTATTTGACAGCGATGCCGAATTTACAGCTTAAGACAGATGATGCTAGAGCTATATTAGAGTATTTACGCACAACTAAATAAATTAATGGTATACAAAAATGAATAATAAAATGAATTTTGTTAATGAATATATAACTAGTGGATTAACGGTAATTTGTAGTCTGTTAATCACTATTTTATGTCTAACTGGGTGTAGTGGTGGTGGTGTCGTGAATAAAGATAACCTAAGCGCAGCGGAAAAGACCTATGTTCCGCCTGGGAAGTATGATGAATTTTATGCCTTTTTGTCTGGTGGTTATAGTGGACAGATTGATGTTTATGGTTTGCCATCAGGACGATTGTTTAAAGTTATACCGGTATTTTCTCAAGACCCATGCAGTGGTTATGGTTATAGTGAAGAAACCAAGCCGCTTCTGATGACTAGTTATGGCTTTCTACCTTGGGATGATTTACATCACTTGCAGATATCTCGATCTAATGCCATTCTTGATGGGCGTTGGCTGTTTGCTAATGGTAATAACACCCCACGTATTGCGCGAATTGATCTGCCCGCTTTTGAAACTGTTGAAACTATTGAATTACCTAATTGTGCGGGAAATCATAGTTCGCCTTATATTTCGGCCAATACTGAATATGCTGTAGGTGGTGGTAGATTTAGTATTCCGGTACCAAATAAAGACGTTTCTATAAATAGTTATAAGCAAAATTTTAAAGGAATATTGTCGTTTGTTAAAATAGATCCAAAATCAGGCCATATGAAATTGGGTTTTCAACTCCTTGTTCCAGGTTATGACTATGATCTGGCTCGCTTTGGCAAAGGTCCGTCTAAAGACTGGTGCTTTTTTACTTCATATAATGCTGAACAAGCACATACCTTATTAGAAGTTAACGCATCACAATTTGATAAAGATTATACTATCGCGGTTAACTGGAAAAAATTAGCAGCTTTAGTAGATTCTGGCAAAGGTGAAACATTTAATACTAAATATTGTCACAATATATTAGATCCTAATAGCAGGGTTGCTTCAACTAATGTAATATCCCAGGAAACTGTTTTAACAAACAAGGATTATGCTGGCTGTGTTTATTTCTTGCCTACAGCAAAATCGCCACATGGCATGGATGTCGATCCGACTGGTGAGTATATGACTGCTGGTGGTAAACTTGCTGCTGAAGTGACGATATTTTCTTTTAAGAAAATGTTAGCGGCAATTGAAAATCAAGCATATGAAAAATCAATTGATAATATACCAGTATTAAAATACAGTGAAATTATTGCAACACAAGTAGCTAAACCCGGTCTAGGACCATTACATAATGAATTTGATGATAGTGGTAATGGTTATGTTACTAATTTTATAAGTTCTGACGTCACTAAATACAATGTGCAATCTGGCGAAGTGTTGGATAAAATACCCGTGTATTATTCACCAGGTCATCTTTTAATTCCTGGCGGTGATACGTCTAAACCCTGGGGAAAATATTTAGTTGCTTTAAATAAAATTACTAAAGATCGGTATTTACCAACTGGTCCAGATATGGATCATTCGGCTCAGTTAATTGATATATCTGGTGCTAAAATGAAATTATTACTTGATTTTCCTACTCATGGCGAACCCCATTATGGCCAGGCAATTTTAGCTAGTATGCTTATGCCTAAATCAGTGAAGTTTTTTGACCTGGCTAAAAGTACTCATCCCTATGTTACTAAATCAGAAAAGGATGTAAAAGTTACGCGAAAAGGTAATGAAGTACATGTCTATATGACCGAAATTCGATCACATATGAATCCGGATAATATTCAAGGTATTAAAGTTGGTGATAAAGTTTATTTTCATGTGACTTCCCTTGAACAAAGTTGGAGTATTGGCCATGGTTTTGCGATTTTGGGTGGAGATATTCCTAATATTAGGGTTATGAGTGGTGAAACTAAAACAGTAATTTGGACGCCAAAACACCCAGGAATTTATCCGTTTTACTGCACTGACTTTTGTTCGGCTTTACATCAGGAAATGCAAGGATATGTTCAAGTCGTTGGCGCTAATACGGATAAAGTGCCATTATCTTGGAGTATGGGTAATGATAAAACGGATTAATGACTATGCAAACGCGTGTTTTAGCTTCAATATCAGCACTTTGCCTTGCTGGGACTTATTTTGTACCAATGTGGTATATAATTTTATCGGCTCCACAATTTCCGGAAGGATTAGGCTTAAACATTTGGCTTCATGGGATTGAAGGGCGAAGCCCCTTCGATTTACAAAATATTAATTTATTAAATCATTATATTGGCATGGCTGATATTGTACCAGCTCAATTAATTGAATTTAAATTATTACCTATTGCAATGCTAATCCCTTTAAGTGGTTTGGTTGTTTCAATTATTTTTAAATTACAAAAATTATATCTGCCTTGTGCTCTATTTCTAGTCCTTATTGGCATAGTCGGGCTAGTTGATTTTAACCATTGGGAATATGTTTATGGGCATAATTTAAATCCCCATGCACCAATTAAAATCCCGGGAATGGTTTATGACCCACCATTTTTAGGAGTTAAGCAATTATTGAATTTTACGGCTATTTCAATTCCTGGCTTTGGAGTCGTTCTAGCTTTATTGGCTACAGTTTTTGCTTATGGGGCCAGTATTAATCGTAAAATGAAGCTTAAAGGCGGCAGTCATCAACTGTTGGCCAATCTTGGTGTCTTTCTTTTTATGTGTTTAACTTTATCCTTAAATTCATGCGCAAATTTGCTTTCACCACAACCTAAAGCTATAGCTTGGGGTATTGATACCTGTGCTTTTTGCAAGATGAATATCGTCGATCGCCAGACCTGGTGTGAACTTAGCAATTCACATGGTAAAATTTATTTATTCGATTCACTGACCTGTCTGCATAAATTTAGTCAAGGTAAAAAAAATAATATTACTAAAATGTGGGCCGGTAATTTTGTGCCACCGCATAAACCGATTGATATTAACCAAGCCTGTTTTTTGTTGACTAACAAGCGTAATGGGTCTATGGGACAATGTATCTTAACTTTTGCCAATAAACAGGAAATTATTCCATACCAAAATATGGGTCGAATGATATTTTCCTGGTCGGTATTAAAATTAGCATTAGATAAATCATTTTATAGCAGTACTGTTTCAAATCAGTGAAGTTTATGTTGAAATTGTTATTAATTGCGATTTTAATTGCTTTGATACCCCAGGCTAGTGCTAAAAACTGGACGGTGGCAACAAGTAAAGAGCTTATAAAAAATCTTAAACAGGCCAGTACTGGTGATAGTATATATGTAAAACCTGGAGAATATGTAGTATCAGGTATTATTATTGATAAGGCTATTAAATTAATTGGACAAAACCATCCTCGGCTTACTACCAATGGTATGCATGAAATAATGACAATCTGTAGTAATAATGTTACGATAAATGGCTTTAGCCTTAATAATTGTGGGATAAGTTCTACTGAAGATAGAGCTGGAGTTAAAGTAATAAATTCAAATAACGTTATTATTGAAAATAATTATATTTTTAATAATTTATTTGGAATTTATTTATCCAATTGCCATAATTGTACTGTAAAAAATAACTTAATTATAGGGCAAGCGGTAAGTGAAGGAAATTCTGGAAACGGTATTCACTTGTGGCATTGTAAAAGTATTGAAATTGTTAATAACAATATTAGTAAGCATCGAGATGGTATTTATTTTGAATTTGTTTCAAATAGTATAATTTCAAATAATGAAAGTCATAATAATTTGCGTTATGGCTTGCATTTTATGTTTTCTAATCAAGATACTTATAGTCATAATAGTTTCTGGCAAAATGGTGCTGGAGTCGCCGTGATGTATTCTAGTAATGTCACTATGGAGCATAATACGTTTACCCAAAATATAGGCAGTTCAGCTTATGGCTTATTATTGAAAGAAATTTCAGGCAGTAAAATCGTCGATAATATTATTAAAAATAATACGGTTGGTATTCAATGTGATGGTACAGCTAATTTATCAGTTAATGAAAATGATATTTGGGAAAATGGTATTGGGGTTAGACTTAGTTCTTATTCAGAAAATACTAAATTTTCCCTTAATAACTTTGTTGGTAATACTTATGATGTATCTAGCATGTGTGTATTGCATAATTGCAAAACTTTTGCCCGTAATTATTTTGCTAATAATTTGGGTTTTGATTTGAACCATGATTGTATAGCTGATCTCCCTTTTCAGCCAGTAAAAATTTCCTGTATTATAATCGACAATAATCCGGCAATTGCCATCCTTTTGAATAGCCCACTTTTAGCTCTTATCGATCTTATTCAATTGATGGTTCCTTCCCTAGCTCCAACTGAATTAATTGATACTACTCCACTAATGAAGGCTAAAATATGGCAACGCCAATAATTGAAGTTGTAAATTTAGTCAAAAAATATCGAAATAGTATTGCTTTAGATAATATAAATACACAGTTTTATAGTGGTTGTACTACAGCTATATTAGGTCCTAATGCTTCCGGTAAGTCAACGTTGCTTAAATGCATTTTAAGATTAGTTCTTCCTGATTCGGGAAAAGTCATAATTCAAGGCAAAGATTGGCATATTAATACTTATACCCAAGAATGTGTTGCCTACATGCCTCAAATACCAGCATTGCCGGATAATCAAAATTGGTTGAGTCTGTTATCTTTACTGTGTGCTTTAAATCCTAATCACTCTGCAAATCTTGATTTGGCTAATGAACTTGGTGTAGATAAATTTGCTTCTAAGCCATTTTCTACACTTTCTGGTGGTAGTAAACAAAAAATTGTGGCTTCAGTTGCGTTCTTATTTCCTCGGCCAATATATATATTAGATGAACCTACCGTTGGGCTTGATCCTGTTGCAACAATAATTATTAAGAAAAAAATAAAATCCATGGTGGCTTCAGGTCACTCGGTTTTGTTGACTAGTCATGTGCTTAGTGAAGTTGATGAGTTAGCCGATAATTTGATTTATCTTTTAGAAGGACAAATAAAATATAGTGGTACCAGTTTAGAGTTAAAAAAACGCTATCAAGCTAATAATATTGAGTTGGCATTAGCCCACTTATTAGGTGAATGTCAAAATATTGCAGGTTAAAATATTGCAGGTTAAAGAATGGTGAATCAATTATTCCATAAATGTCAGGTTAGCCAAACAATTGCGATTTTGGCTTTTTTACTTAAAGAAAATTTTAAAGCATTTTGGTTTTATGTTTATACATTTTTTTTGTTTTTGTTTTCGCTTGGTCTATTTTTAATAAGTGGTAGTGCCGCACAAAGTATTGCTGGTTTGTTAAATGTAGTTATCTTAGTTAATTCACTGGTAAGTTTAACTATGAGTACTGTTTATTTCTTTAATTTAAGACCATTTATGGCATTGGTGCTTACTCAGCCAATATCCCGTACTCAAGTCTATTTAAGCTGTTATGCATCTCTGGTTATCCCTTTGACCATGTCATTAATCTTAGGAATTGCTATCGGAGCTATGTTCTGGGGCAAGGGTTTAGCTGAACAACTACCAATGGTTTTACTTTTGCTTTTATCAAGCATTTTGTTGACACTTGGGTTATCGGCCATAGGCTTTTTATTTGCCAGTTTGGTTCAAGATAAAACCAAGGGATTTGCTTTTGCTTTGTTGACCTGGTTATATCTTACTTTTATTTACGATGGGCTTATTTTGCTTTTGGCTATTGCCTTAAATGATTATCCGGTGGAGTATTTAGTGCTAGGCTTGGTTCTGGCTAATCCAGTCAGTTGCGCCCGTGTATTAGTGTTGCTGTCGTTAAATATAGCTGCCTTAATGGGTATCACTGCTTATGTTTTTAAATCAGTTTTAAGTCTTTGGTTGGGGCAGTTAATAATTGAGGTCGTGCTCTTAATTTGGATAATTATCCCTTTAATAGTAGGTGTATGGTGTTTTAGAAATAAAGATTTGTAAAGGATGGGCAAAAATTATTATTTAACTATATAGGGTTAACAACTATAAAAAACGCGGTTGTTTAATTCAAGATTTAAAACGAATGAAATTAACTAAAATTATGCATGTGACAGGTATTCACTAGTGATTTTGTTGACATCATTTACACCCGCTAATCCCATAGTTGTAGTTAATTCAGCATTAAGGATATCGACAATTTTGACAACTCCTTGAGCCTTTTCGATTGCCAATCCCCAAATATAAGGTCGGCCAATACACACTGCTTTAGCTCCTAAAGCTAAAGCCTTAAAGATGTCGGTTCCTCTTCTTATCCCACTATCAAGAATTATGACAAATTCTGGGGAATTTACTTTAGAACCAATATTTTCCAGGGCTTGTATACTAGTAATAGCTGTATCAATTGATCTACCCCCGTGATTAGAAATGATAATGCCAGATGCGCCAATTGATTTTGCCTTATGGGCATCATTAACATTTAAAATTCCTTTAATGAACACCGGTAATTGTGCTGAATTGATTAATGATTCTAAATCGTTCCAAGTGAAACTTTTATCATAGTTGTCGTCGATAAAATTATGTAGCCAAGATGATGTTTTGTTTTGGCTTTTGGCAAATTGATAATTAGTTAAATTGGCAAGTTTAAGGTGATTGGGTAAATTGAAATTATTGAGCCAGTCACGTTCTCGTTTGCCGGAATATTGAGAATCAACAGTAACAACTATGGCTTTGTAACCAGCCTCTTTAGCCCGAGTTATTAAGTCTAAATTGATTTTCTTGTCTTGAAAAACATATAATTGAAACCAGGAAAATTCCGGGTTAAATTTAACCACATCTTCGAGGCTGGTTGTTGATAAAGTACTAAGAATCATTATGGTTTTAAGCAAGGAACTGGCTTTTGCAGTCTCAATCTCGCCATTAGGGTAGGCTAGTGACTGGAAGGCCACTGGTGCCAGCATAATTGGTGTAGCAATGGTTGTTCCTAAAATAGTAGTTTTAAGATTAATATTGCTAACATCATTTAACATGCTTGGTACAATTTTAAGGTTTTGAAAATCAGTCTGATTGGCTTTTAGAGTAATTTCATCACTACTAGCCCCAGCAAAGTAATCAAAAGTAGCTGGTTCTAAAAGTTTTTGGGCAAAAGTTTGATAACTAAAAGTATTGATTAGTTTTTTTTCAGTATTTTTGGATAAGTTTAGTTGATGCATAAACCAAAATTTTAAATAGTAACGATGTTTGTTTAATTTAATAATTGATAAATATAATGTGTTTAATCTACACAAATTTATCCAGCGTCATGTTTTATCATGTAGGATAATTATTATATTGTGATATATTGATAATTATTTTAAAAATTAATAATTAAAGTAACTTTAAAGTAACAAAAACTCATTGGCGATAATATTCAATTTCTATGTATAAAAGTCAAGAAAGCCCAATTAATAATCTTAACCTGTCCCCTAATGCAGAAAGTAACAAGACCCATAAGTTAATCCCCCTGTTAGTAGTCATAGCTTTGCTACTCCTTACCGGTTATGGTTTTTATTGGCTATTTAAACCTCAAGTTAAGACCGAAACTAAAGACTTGACTAAAGCCATTGTTCCGGTTGTAGCCGGATTGGCTCAAGAGTTATCCATTCCTACCTCAATCTACAATATTGGCAATGTTGAGGCTTATTCAGTGGTTAATGTGGTTGCTCAAGTTGGTGGTATTTTAACGAAAGTTAATTTTAAACAGGGTGATTATGTCAAACGTGGTCAATTAATTTTTGAAATTGATTCTCGATCTTATAAAGCTAATCTTGATCAGGCTTTGGCTAATATTGACAAAGACAAGTCTAATATTAAGGCTGCAATAAGTGGTTTAAATAAAGATAAGGCTGCATTAGACCAAGCTAAGGCTAATCGTCATAAAGATAACGCGCAATTGGCTTATGATGAGGCAGAAGTGAAACGTTATTTGCAATTGTCGAAGGAAGGAGCTGTTTCCACTGAACAATATGATCAAATGAAAACTAATCTTGACAGTATTAAAGCCTCAATTGAATCGGATTATGCAGCTATTCAAAATGCTCAGGCGGTAATTGAGACAGATATGGCTTCTATCGAACAGGCAAAAGCAACTTTAGAATCAGATAAAGCCTTAGCGGAAACTTCACGGATTCAATTAGGTTATACTAAAATTTATTCACCAATAGCCGGTCGAACTGGTGCGTTAAATGTTTATGAAGGTAATGTTGTTAAAGCTAATGATACAACATCATTGGTCGTTATTTACGAAGTCAAACCTATCTACGTCACCTTTTCAATTCCCGAGCAATATTTGCAAAAAGTTATGACTGCATCTAAAATGGGTTCGTTATCTGTTGAAGTTTTAATTAATGGTAATATTAAAGAAAAATTAAGCGGGGGCATCGTTTCATTTATTGACAATACGGTTGATAAGACTACAGGTACAATAAGGCTTAGAGCTACTTTCCCGAATAATGATTTGCAGTTATGGCCAGGGGAATTTGTTCGTGTTATTGCAACTTTACCCGAAAAAACGTTGTCGACAGTGGTAGCAACTCGAGCCGTTGTTCCCAGTCAAAAAGGGTCTACGGTTTTTTTAATTAAGCATGATAATACAGTTGATCCAGTGACAGTTAAAGTTGATCGAACTTATCATGAATATTCTGTAATTGAAAGCAGTATTAAACCAGGTGATAAAATAGTTCTGGATGGTCAAGTTATGCTTAGACCTGGCTCTAAAGTGACTATTAAAGAATTTGAAAAATAATTATTTTTAGTTAAATTATGAATTTCTCTAAATTGTTTATTGAACGACCTGTAATGACAACATTGCTGATGTTTGGTGTCATAATGTTTGGCGTGTTTGCCTATTTCAATTTGCCGGTTAATCAATTGCCCAGTGTGGACTTTCCGACTATTCTCGTTAGTGCTCAGTTGCCTGGAGCCAGTGCTGATACCATGGCGGCAACCGTAGCCACCCCTTTAGAACGGCAGTTCTCGAACATTGCTGGATTAGAATCGATGAATTCGGAAAGCGCACTTGGTACAACACAGATATCTTTACAGTTCGATGTTAACCGTAGTGTCGATGGTGCGGCTGAAGATGTGCAGGCTGCTATATCAGCAGCTCGAGCCTTACTTCCCACCAGTATGCCTACTCCGCCGGTTTTTCATAAAGTGAATCCGGCTGATATGCCAATATTATTTATCTCAGTTAATTCGCCAACTTTGCCATTGTATCAAGTTGACGAATATGCTGAAACCTGGATTGCTCAGCGGATTTCAATGGTTACTGGCGTGGCGCAGGTTTCGGTATTTGGCTCACAGATTTATGCCGTTCGGGTTCAGTTAGACCCGCGTAAATTATCGGCTTGTGGTTTAAGTCTAATGCAGGTGATGCAGACTATTCAGAACTCTAATGTAAATAATCCCTGTGGTACCCTCTATGGTGATTATAAAAGTTTTAATATTGTTGCTAACGGGCAGTTGTTTAACGCTAAAGCCTATGAACCATTAATAATAGCTTATCGTAATGGCTATCCTGTTAGAATTAAGGATGTTGGCCGGGTCATTGATAGTGTACAAACTGATAAAATTGCCAGTTGGTATAATAACAACCGCTGTATCGTTTTGGCTATCTTTCGTCAGCCAGGAACTAATACTATTGAGATTATTGATAATATTAAAAAAGTTATGCCTCAATTGCGCAATATGTTGCCCAATTCTGTCCAGGCTTATTTTTTATATGATCGTTCGGTATCCATTCGTAAAGCTGTGGATGATGTAAAGTTAACTTTGTTAATTACGGTTTTTTTAGTCGTGCTGATCATATTTTTATTTTTGGCAGACGTCTCTTCTACGGTTATACCAAGTTTAGCTTTGCCAGTTTCAATAATTGGAACTTTTGGTACCATTTATTGTCTTGGGTTTAGTTTGAATAATTTATCATTAATGGCATTAACCTTATGTGTTGGCTTTGTTGTTGATGATGCTATTGTCGTTCTCGAAAATATTGTAAGACATAAAGAATTGGGTGAGAATTCGTTAGAAGCAGCTTTAAAAGGAAGTCGTGAAGTGGAATTTACGATTGTATCAATGACGACATCCTTAGCTTGTGTATTTATTCCGGTATTATTTATGGGCGGCATTGTTGGCCGGCTATTTAATGAATTCGCCGTTACTATTACAGTAGCGATTATTATTTCGGGTTTTGTGGCTTTAACACTTACGCCAATGTTAAGCAGTAGATTTTTAAGCTCCCGCGAATCACGAAACAATACTTGGTTTGTTAGACTATCGGACAATACTTTTCATTTCTTTCGTAATCTTTATGCTTATTTTTTAGATCTGGCATTAAGTCATAAAAGAATTATTCTATTGGTTTTTGTGTTAATGGTTATTGCTACGGTACGCTTATTTATGATTATTCCTAAAGGCTTTATGCCTAGTGAAGATACCGGCTCGATTTTTGGAACAACTGAGGCCGCCCAAGGGATTTCTTTTGATTCGATGGTTAAGCATCAACAAGAAATTGCCAAATTAATTTCGCAAGATCCAGCTGTTGAAGGATTTATTTCGGCGGTAGGAGCTGGTGGACCTAATGAAGCGGCTAACAGTGGCAGGGTGTTTATCACTTTAAAACCATTAGCACAGCGCAAATTATCGGCCGATAAAATTATTGAACGTTTGCGTCCAAAATTTTCTAAAGTTCCTGGTATTAGATTGTTTTTACAGGTTTCACCATCAATAAGAATTGGTGGTAAATTAACTAAAGGGCTTTATCAATATACTTTAACCTCTGGTGATACCAAAAACCTCTATAAAGTTGCTAATATTATGGAAAAAAAGCTCAAACAAGTATCAGTATTATCTGATGTTACCACTGATTTACAAGTTACTAATCCGGAGGTACAGGTTAAAATTGATCGCGATAAGTGTTATAAGTTAGGCTTAAGTATCGCCCAGGTTGAAGGAGCTTTAAACAGTGCCTATTCATCAAGACAGGTGTCAACAATTTATACTCCGGCTAATGAGTTTTGGGTTATAATGGAAGTTGAGCCACAGTTTTATGAAAGTCCTGATTCTCTTCATATGATTCATATAATGACACCAGCGGGTGGACTGGTTCCTTTGGATACCGTTGCTAAAATTGATATTGGTGTTGGCCCATTACAAATTAGCCATCTGGGGCAATTCCCGGCCGTTACGATTTCCTTTAATTTGAAACCTGGAATAGCCTTAAGTGAGGCAGTTAATGAAATTGATGCCATTGCTAGTGATACCTTGACCGATGATGTCAGTGGTGTGTTTCAAGGACAGGCTCAGGTTTTTCAAAAGTCGGCTGGTAATTTGGGTATTTTACTCCTTATTGCTGTTTTAATTATTTATATTGTTTTAGGCATATTATATGAAAGTTATATTCATCCGATTACAATTTTGTCTGGTTTGCCGTCAGCTGGTTTAGGGGCTATTTTAACTTTAATGCTTTTTAAAATGCCTTTAGATATTTATGGGTTTTTAGGATTAATCTTGTTAATTGGTATAGTTAAGAAAAATGCTATTATGATGATTGACTTTGCGGTAGAATCGCAAAGACGAAATCAGCTTACTTGTGAACAGGCAATTAAAGAAGCTTGTATAGTTCGTTTTCGCCCGATTATGATGACAACGATGTGTGCCCTAATGGGTAGTTTACCCATTGCGATTGGTTTCGGTTCAGGCTCTGAGGCCAGGCAGCCATTGGGACTGGCTGTGGTTGGTGGTCTAATTGTTTCGCAATTAGTGACGTTATTTATAACGCCAGTTTTTTATATTTATTTAGATCGAATTCAACAGTATTTTTCAGTTAATAAATTGAATTTTTTTACTAGGATGTTTAGCAAAGGAAGTATATGAATTTTTCGAAAATTTTTATTGAACGACCCATAATGACTACTTTGGTAATGTTCTCCTTTGTCCTTTTTGGGGTCATTGCCTATACGTTATTGCCCGTTAATGATTTGCCCAATGTTGATTTCCCGACAATAATGATTAATGCTAGTTTACCAGGAGCTAATGCTGACACGATGGCAAGTGCGGTGGCCACACCCTTAGAACGGCAGTTTGCCACAATTGCTGGTTTGCAGTCGATGACATCTTCTAGTGCCTTAGGTTTGACTCAAGTTACCTTACAATTTGATTTGTCGCGTGATATGGATGGAGCAGCTTTAGATGTGCAGGCTGCAATTACGGCTGCTTTAAGGTTATTGCCACCACAAATGTTAATTCCCCCGACATTTTTTAAGGTTAATCCAGCGGATCAGCCAGTTATTTATTTGGCGGTAAGTAGCGATACTTTGCCCATGTATAAAGTTGATGAATATGCTGAGGTATTAATTGGTCAAAGGATTTCGCGTATTAATGGCGTTGCTCAAGTTCAGATTAATGGTCCCCAAATTTTTGCCGTTCATGTTCAAATGGATCCGCGTAAATTAGCATCATTTGGCGTTGGCTTTGATGAAGTTGCCGCAGCCATAAATGCTGGCAATGTTAATATGCCAACCGGGGCCTTATATGGAAAATATCAGTCTTATAGCGTTCAGGCTAATGGGCAACTTTATGACGCTAGTCAGTTTAAATCGCTTATCGTTACTTACCGCAATGGATCGCCAATTAGGTTATCTGACTTAGGTGAAGTTGTTGATAGCGTGCAGACTGATAAAGTTTCCGGATGGTTTAATAAAACCAACGCGGTCATCTTAGCCGTAAGGCGTCAGCCCGGAACTAATACTATTGAAGTTGTGGAGAATATAAAAAAACTTATTCCGACATTTAATAATCAAATCCCTAAATCAGTCAAACTTGAAATTCTCTATGATAGGGCTCAATCTATAAAAGAATCAGTTGCTGATGTTCAAATGACATTAATGATTACGATTGTTTTAGTTGTTTTGGTGATTTATTTGTTTTTAGGTAATTTATCAGCCACATTTATTCCTTCGATTACATTGCCAATAGCAGTTATAGGTACTTTTGCGGCAATGTACCTATTTAAATTTAGTATTAATAATTTAACCCTAATGGCTTTATCATTGTCAGTGGGTTTTGTGGTGGATGATGCTATTGTCGTTTTAGAGAATATAGTTAGGCACGTTGAGCTTGGGCTGGAGCCATATGAAGCGGCTTTAAAAGGGTCGGCCGAAATAGGCTTTACCATTATTTCCATGACATTATCATTAGTTGCAGTATTTATTCCTGTTTTATTAATGCAAGGAATAATAGGCAAATTGTTCAACGAATTTGCCATAACTATTAGTATAGCCCTTTTAATTTCTGGTATTATATCGTTGACGTTAACCCCGATGTTGTGTAGCCGATTTTTAAAATCAGGTACGTCTAAAAGTTCCGGTCTAGCACATTTTTTTGAACTGGGTTTTATACAGGTAAGTCGTTTTTATCAAAACACCTTGTCAATTACTCTTAATTACAAGAAAATCGTGTTATTAGCATTTTTCGTAATGTCAATTTTTACCGTATTTGCTTTCTTGATCGTACCTAAAGGGTTTTTACCAAATGAAGATACTGGTCAGCTAATAGCTTTAACTCAAGCACCTCAGGGGATTTCTTTTGATGCGATGATAACTCATCATAAAGAATTAACCGATATAATTTTAAGCGATCCCAACGTGCAATCGGTTATGTCTAGTGTTGGGGTGTCGAATGTTTCAGCGAGTACTGGAGCTAGCCCTAATTTGTCCTTAAATTCTGGCAGGTTATTAATCGTCTTAAAAAATAAAAATACTCGTAAATTAAATGCTGATGCAATTATACAAGAATTGGCTCCAAAGCTAGAAGTAGTATCTGGCATTAAAGTTTATTTGCAAAATCCACCGACGATAACCGTAGGTGGCCAAGTCACTAAAGGACTTTATCAATATAGTATATCAAGCCCAAAACTGGATGAGTTATATGATGTTAGTAAAGCTCTTGAAGCTAAATTGCAGTTAAATCCTAAGCTTAAAGACGTTAATTCAGATTTACAGGTTGATAATCCCCAGGTGTTTGTTGATGTCGACAGGGATGAATGCTCGCGTTTGGGCATTTCGATGCTTCAGGTTGAAGATGCCTTAGGTGATGCCTATGCAACTAAACAAGTATCAACCATCTATTCTGACGTGAATGAATATTGGGTGATTCTAGAAGTTGAACCAAAATTTTATAAAAATCCGAGTAGTTTAGATATGATTTATATTAAATCCAGTACTGGTATTATGGTTCCTTTATTGTCGGTAGCTAAGCTTTCCCAGGGGGTAGGACCGTTATTAATCAATCATGTTGGCCAATTTCCGGCCGTTACAATTTCTTTTAATTTGGCTAAAGGGGTCTCTCTAGGAGAAGCTGTTGAAGCTATTAAAGCTGATGCTAAACCCATTGTGCCAAAGTCGGTTAGTACAAATTTTCAAGGCATGGCTGCCGCATTTGAAGATTCAACCGGAAATCTGTGGACATTGCTGGCAATTGCTATAATTGTTATATATATTGTTTTGGGTATTCTTTATGAAAGTTTTATCCATCCAGTTACGATATTAACGGGCTTGCCTTCGGCTGGTTTAGGCGCTTTGATTATTTTAATCTTATTTAGACGTGATTTGGATATTTACGGCTTTTTAGGGCTAATCATGTTAATTGGTATTGTGAAGAAAAATGCCATTATGATGATTGACTTTGCTGTTGAAGCTGAACGCATTGATAAAAAATCAGCTACTGAGGCTATTTATCAGGCTTGTGTAACTCGATTCCGTCCGATTATGATGACAACCATGGCCGCACTTATGGGGAGTATTCCAATTGCTTTTGGCTGGGGCGCTGGATCGGAAAGTCGTCAGCCTTTAGGTTTAACTGTGCTGGGTGGATTGGCCTTTTCGCAAATTGTAACTTTATATATAACACCAGTGTTTTATGTGTTGTTTAGTAATATTCAACGTAAATTAAATAAACAAATGCATTTACAAATATTAGAAGAAAAGGATTAAACATACCGTTTTTTGCAGAAAATTAATGATTGGCCAGGGATTATTAAATTTATAATATGGATAAATCAGTTTTAAAAAATTTTATTTATTTATGTATTTTGATTTTATTGATTAAGGTAATTATCCGGCCCGATTATATCCCTGATGATTGTGCGGTACATTATGAGGCTGGTTTTAGGCTTATTCATGGTCAAATTCCTTATATCGATTTTATTGAAACAAATTTGCCGATGATTTTTTATATTAATGCGATTCCCGCTTGGTTAAGCGAGACTTTTCATGGTCCAGCTTATCCAGTGTTTTCATTATTTAATATTTTTATGCTCGCCAGCATTTTTATTTTTTGTAACATAATTATTAATCAAGCGAAAGATGCCGGTAAAGAATATCGATATTTACTTAGTGGTTTGGGTTTGTTTTATGTTTTTACAAGTGGTTTGATTGGGCAGCGAGAATTTATTATTACGCTGTTTTTTTTGCCATATTTATTTTTAGAAGCTTTTCGCTTTGACCATAAGACCATAATACCTATTCAGGCAGTATTAGTTGGATTTTTAGCCGGCGTAGCTATTGCTATTAAGCCAAATTATGGGTTGATTCTGATAGGTTATGAGTTGGTTTGGTGTTTAAAAACTCAAAATTTAAAGAAATGTTTTACTTTGGAAAACATTTCTTTAATGGTTACACTAATACTCTATTTAATACATTTTTTGTTATTACCCAGTGTTGAAAGTAAAGAATTATTCGGTAATTTTATTCCTTTGTTAGTGTATGGCTATAAGGCTTTTGATATAGCATTAGGAGATTTAATTTTAACTTTATGCTATGGCTGGACTTCGAGTCCTTCTTTGACACCAGTACCATTTTTATTTGTAATACCACTTTCTTTAGTGCTTCTATGGGGAATATTTTTACGCAAAAAATTCTTGATTATTGATCCTTTGATGGCTTGGCTGATAGCTGGAATTGTCGTATATTTATGGCAGGCTAAAGGCTTTAGTACGCATACTTTATTGATGCTCCAGGGCTATTATGCCTTAGCTATAATCGAAATTTATTTTGTAACTAATTGGTTTATTAATAACATTGCTTTTTTGAAGAGAATTCAGTTTAAATTTATCAGTTTTTCTGAAGTTTTGTTTTTAATATTACTATTGATGCTGTCTCCATCAATGCTGCGTTATGGAGATTCATTAACTGTGAACCAATTGCTGAAAAATACTATTAATAAATATTGTAAGCCTCAGGATTATATAATGGTATTATCAGGTCGAACCGATTCGTTTCCGAATATATATGGCTGCAGATTAGGAACAAGATACTTAAGCATATTTGTTCCTGAAAGTTTATTTGCTTATATTAAGGACCATCCCTGTAAATATTTTAGTTGCCATGATATTGAAAAACAGGAGGCTTTGATGATGAGCAATCTGATCGAGGATTTAAATAAATATCAACCAACGTTGATTGCGATTGAAAATACTACAGGCAAATATAATATGGCCACATATTTTAAAAAGCTAGGATTTATTAATTATTGCTTAAAGCATAATTATTTTGAATTAAATACTAAAAATTCGACCGATAAGTTTATTGTAAGACAGGATCCGTTTTTTGGTAATTTCTATTTAACCAATGATTATTTATTATTCGTCAAAACTGCTAAATAGAGTTTGGTTTAAGCTAAAAGGCCTTTAATCAATTTATTTAGTGCCCGTCGAGATTCGAACTCGAGACCTTCGGCTTCGGAGACCAACGCTCTATCCTGTCTGAGCTACGGGCACATTAGCTTAAGTATTTAACTTGTTTTTGTCCATATTAATTAAAAGTATTCATATTGGTTAAATCTATTTAAATGGATAAAATTAATTTAGCATATTTGGCAATTAATTTTTCGCCTTAATTAATTATTTTTTTTATTATTAGTCAAAATAAATATGATTTAAAGATTAATTTAGGCCTGATTAACCATTTCTTCAAGGGCATTATAATTATGAATTGTTACTCTTTTGCCTTCAATATTAATAAAATTGCTGGAACGCATTTTATTTAATATTTGGGTTACAGTAACTCTTGACGAGCCAACCATATCGGCTATTTCTTGGTGGGTTATGGGAAATTCTACTTTTATTCCATTTGGAGTTACTTTTCCATAAGTTTCCGCTAAATTTAAGATTAATCGGGCGACACGACTAGGTACTTGGCGAAAAACTAGGTCTTCAATCCGCGATTGAGCCTGTTTGAGTCTTGCTCCTAAATTATGGAGTAAACTTATGCCAAATTCAGGGTTTTCTTTGATAAAGCTGCGAAATACATCTTTGTTAATAGCATAAAAACGGCAATCTTCAAGACATTCAGCTTGAGAGTCATGTTCAGGACTTTCCCAGGCTGCATCACTAATAATGTCGCCAGCAGATAAAATGGCCAAGATTAAAGTTTTTCCCTCTGACGATGATTTGCTTAAACGAATGCGACCTTGATCAATGAAGTAAATTAGCTGGGATGGACTGCCTGGTGTAAATAATAAATGATGTTTGGGGTATTCAAGTTCTTCAAGTAAATTTTGCAATCGGGAAAATTCAGTTGCTGAAAATGATTCGAATATATCATTTTCTTTTATCTTGGCAAGTTTGCTTGTTGTTTTCATTGGTAGTCCATTAATTTTTTTTAATTTTATTAATTTTTTAGAACTTTTTTAAAAAAAATACGTTCTTATCTATAGAGTTTTATATTGGGAAGAATTAAAACTACAATTTAATTCTTATATACCCAAAGATAAAGCTTTAAAACAGCAATTGAACTAAGTTATTATTTGTGCTTATCAATTTGGAGTAGATTATTTTAAATATACAATGAATAGCAATTGCTTATTTGTTGAAAGTACTGTAAAAACCTTATGATTAAGCATATAATACTGATTAAGTTAAATTTGTCGTTTTAATAATGACTAATACCTAGTTTTAAAGGAGAATGAGTATGGCTGTGGTAACAAAAGACAATACTGCGTCTGAAAAAAACAGTAAAGCAAGTAAAAATAGTCCTCCCGTGGACGCTGAAATGATTACTAATCGACCCGCTACAACGAGTCCTGAACGTTTAAAGGCTTTAGGCATGGCGCTTGATTCAATTAAGAAGCAATATGGAGATGGTTCAATCATGAAACTGGGTGATGCTCGTCAACATCAGGTTGAAGCCGTTTCGACCGGAGCTTTATCCTTGGATGTGGCTTTAGGTGTTGGTGGATTGCCCCGAGGTCGAGTAATTGAAATTTATGGACCGGAATCATCGGGCAAAACTACGTTAGCTCAACACGTAGCTGCTGAAGTACAAAAATTAGGTGGCATTGCGGCCATTGTTGATGCGGAACATGCAATGGATCCAGAATATGCTCGGGCTCTTGGTGTAAATGTTGATGAGTTGTTGATTTCTCAGCCCGATACTGGCGAACAGGCTTTAGAAATAACCGAGCAATTGGTTCGTTCTGGTGCCGTTGATTTGGTAATTATTGATTCAGTGGCAGCCTTAGTGCCTAAAGCGGAAATTGAAGGTGAAATGGGTGATAGTTTGCCTGGTTTGCAGGCCAGATTAATGAGTCAGGCCTTAAGGAAATTAACGGCTGTGGTTAATAAAACCCGTACTATCGTTATTTTTATTAATCAATTAAGGCAAAAAATTGGGGTTATGTATGGTAATCCCGAAACAACTACCGGTGGGAATGCTTTAAAGTTTTATGCTTCAGTTCGTTTAGATATTCGTAAAACGGAAACCTTGAAAAAAGATAACGTAGAGTATGGTAACCGTGTTAAAGTGAAAGTCGTAAAAAATAAGGTAGCCCCACCATTTAGAGTTGCTGAATTCGATATTATTTATGGCAAAGGCATTAATTCGATTGGCTGTTTAATAGATGTAGCCTCTGATTTAGAAGTAGTTAAAAAAGCTGGTGCCTGGTTTTCCTATAAAGATGAAAGAATTGGTCAAGGTCGAGATGCTGCTCGGCAATTTTTAGAAAGCAACCCTAAAATGTTAAAAGAAATTGACCTTAAAGTCCGTGAACTTTTAACGAAGCCACAGACTAAAGCGGCTTCAACACCAGCGCCAGTAAACTAAATAATGTTAATTACCTAATTGTTGCACTATTTACAAAATAGCGATATTAATAAACTTTTAGAGTGGGGTATAGCTAAACTAACCCTAGCTCTAAAAGTTTATTTTAAAGTACGCCAGCAAAAATTTGGCTTAATTGCTATATTTATATTAAGTGGGACAATAGCTGGGTTATCAGCGCCAGGAATTCACTTTGGAGCCTTGGATTTTGCTAATAATATTTGGTTTGCCTTAACACCTTTTATCTTATTGCTGTTTACTGGATTTTGGCAAGCTTTAGGTTTAGGTCTTATCTATGGTTTAATTTATAATTTAATTTATTTAAATTGGTTTTTAGGTTTAAGTCCACTCGATTGGTTAAGTGGCATAGACAAATACTGGATTGATTTAATACCAATAATTGCTTGGTTTTTTGAAGTTATTCATCAAAGTTTAATCTTGGTGATAGCTTTAATGATAGCCAAAGTCGGATTTAATTTAACTAGGCAAATAAAGCTGTTTAATTTATTGGCTGTACCTTTAATTATTACTGTAGTAATGAGTTATTTAAACCAATATAAATTGTCTGGTGTAGGCTGGACTTCTTTTGAATATACGCAATATCATAACCCTGTAATCATTGAACCTTGTTATTTTTTTGGCGACAAAGCCTTAACCTTGCTTATTCTTATGGTCAATACGGCTTTTGCTTTTCTCGTTAATGATCTTTATCGGCAGTTTGGCAATAATAAGAATAATTTTCAAATAAAGTTATTTAAACCTGACTTAAAGATAGTATTAACGGCATTTATTATCTTTATTTGTTGGTTTGGTTGTGGCCTTATTATCTTTAGTTTGCCCGAAAACAATATCAATACTCAAAAAATCAAAGTGGCTTTAATTCAACCTAATATTACGGTTGAAGAACGTTATCAGCACCAGCTTTCCTTTGCTCAAATTTTACAAAAAAATGTTTGTTTATTAAATCAGTGTCATGATGAATTGGTTATATTGCCAGAAAATGCTACTCCGACTAATTTGATTGGGAATATTGGGGCTGTGGTAACATATAAATTTCTGTGTTGGAAAAACCGATTAAAAATATTAACTGGTGCTATGTATAAAAATAGCACTGTAAATAAGATATATAATAGTGCTTATGGAATAAATGATTTGGGCTTGAATAAGGAGATTTATCATAAACGCTACTTAGTACCATTTGGTGAGTTTAATCCAGCCTGGGTTAAGTTATTACCTCAAGAGCTTCAAGAAATAACTTGTACACCAGCTGGAAGTGAATTTAGTTTTGGTGACAAGTCCATTAGTTTAACTATTGGCAAAATAAAGATAAATGTGCTAATATGCTTTGAAGTATTATATCCAGAATTAAGCAAGGATTTTCAGTCAACCAATTCGCCAATAATTGTTAATTTAAGTGATTTGTCATGGTTTCATAATTCTATAATCGGTGAACAAATGATTGCATTTGCAACATTTAGATCTGTTGAAAATCACAAATATGTATTATTTGTTGCTAATACGGGTCCAAGCTCAATAATCAGTCCTAAAGGAATAAATTTAGCTAAAACTTTAAGTGGTCAAAAAGTTATCCTTGAAAAAGAATTGACTTTAAATACTAATTAAAATAGAAAGGAATTTTATGAACAAAATCCTAATTGCTTTGATAATATTGAATTTTATTACTTTAAATAATTTATTTGCTAAAGATTTAGTAAGTTATAACATTAATAGTATTACTTTAAGTAGTTTGATGGAATCCATAAATTTAACGAAAGAACAACTTAATACACCTCAAAACAAGCGAAAAGTTGTTGAAGCAACAGTTGAAGTGCAGATAAATGCCCCAGTCAGTAAAGTTTGGGCTATTTTGACGGATTTTAAAAATTATCCAGTGATATTTAGCAAGATTGAAACTTGTAATGTTTTAAAATGTAATAAATCCCTGGTTTATATTGAAAGTTTTTTAAAGCCCCAAATGTTTGTTAAACAAACTTGTCAACATACAGTTAATGATTTATCCCAAGGACCAAATAGACTTTCCTGGTATATGTTGGATGGCAATTTTCAATATCTTGAGGGTAGTTGGCAGTTACTGCCTCAAGCCGAAGGTAAAATATGTAAAGCAATTTATACGATTAAAACCATTCCTGGATCAGTTATACCTAAAGGTCTTGTTAATGTTGCTTTAAGTATGATTCAACATGAAGTTGTTAATTCATTAAAGATGGCTTGTGAAAAAACTAGTGGTTAATGCCTTGGACTTAATTGCTGAACTTGGCTGCACCTTTTAATTCAATGGTAACTAAGTATTGATTGTTGGTCTTGTCAATTTTTTTAATTCGACCCATACCAACTTCGCCAGCTTGATTAGCATTTGCCGTTAGACCTTCACCTAATTGAGCTATTTTAATATATTCGTCGTTTAAATTGGCTTTAACAAAGTCACCGTTAACGCTTACAATGATTTCAGCAATACCATCATTAATTTTAGGTTTTTGGATAATTTTGCCGCTGCCAATTTTATTCCAGTTTTGATTGCCTTGTTTGGAACCAAGACCCCATTCTAAAAGTTCAACTGATTTATTAAGTCGAATCATTTTATCTCCTTGCCTAAGAATTAATAACTTTTAAGTTAGATAACATTAGTCATTGTAAATTAAAACTAGCCAAACTTATTTAAAGAATATAATTCGTTAAATAAGTTTTTTCTAATTTACGGGTAAATTAAACCTGCGCCTAGCCCAGTGCGGCCAATTCCGCTGCTATAACCATAACCATTACCAAAAGGTGAAAATCCACTATTAAACCCCCCACCGCCCATACCCATGCCACCGAGTCCCATACCCATGCCGCCAAGTCCCATACCCATGCCGTTATAACCCATGCCCATGCCGCCAAGTCCCATACCCATGCCGTTATAACCCATGCCCATGCCGCCAAGTCCCATACCCATGCCGTTATAACCCATGCCCATGCCGCTAAGTCCCATGCCCATGCCGTTATAACCCATGCCCATGCCGCCAAGCCCCCCAAACCCATAGCTAGAACCTGAATATTGCATACTGGACATGGGATTTGCGAAGCTGGAATTGTAACTCATCCCTGAACTAGGTTGCATTGGCATTTGCACATTATTGCCCAGGCTATTGAGACTCATATCTTGGTTTGGGTTATTGGGATTAAAATTAGGAAAATTGTTATTGTTGGTTTTGTTGCTCTTGTCAATGGGGACAACGGCTAATAATTTTTCAACACGTTTGCCAACATTTGTTTTTTTGGGATTTTTACCGTCAGGGAAAATGATATTTTCAAGTTTGGCCACCCTGGTTTCTAAAGGTTGATTCTGGTTGGTTTTACCTAAAATTTCTTGTTCTAACCTAGTGACACATTGGTTAATACCATATTTTTGCATGTCATATTTTGCCAGTTTTTTAGGATTTTTAGGTTTGTCGCTGCCAAAAAAATTATCACTGTTTAAAAAATTGCTATTAAAGTTCGAGCCACCCATGCCCATATTCGAGCCGCCCATGCTCATATTCGAGCCACCCATACCCATATTCGAGCCGCCCATGCCCATATTCGAGCCACCCATGCCCATATTCGAGCCGCCCATGCCCATATTCGAGCTACCCATACCCATATTCGAGCCACCCATACCCATATTCGAGCCGCCCATGCCCATATTCGAGCTACCCATACCCATATTCGAGCCACCCATACCCATATTGGCTTGCTGGCTATAGGCTTGATCAACAGCATTGTTTCCCAAGCTAGCATTTTGAGCTTCTAATTCGTCTTCGCTCATCCAGTCACTATGTTTTTTTGCTACTTTTGACTTGGGTTTATTAAGGTCCATAGTACTCATTAAGTTGTCAACTCGTTCGCTTAAATCAGGTAATGTTGACTTAGTACCATAAAGTTTTAATTCGAGTCGATCTAGTCGTTCTTTAATTGGTTCATCCTGGTAAGTTTGATTAAATACTTTCATCTCCATTGTTGACACAATTGGATAATCATTTTTTGGTAAAGCATTGGACTTGTTAAAATTGTTATGTTGGGCAGTTTCTTGAGGAGTTGCTGGCAAATAATGATTAGATTGATTAATTTGGTTTAGGTTATTTGCCGGAAGTCTGCCTTGAGAGGGAGATTCTTTTTGCAAATTATTAGGAGATTTATCCTCTTGATTCGAATAAGTATCAGGACTTGGCACAGAATTTGTAGGAGTATTATTGCTTGGGCTTGACTGTGTCGCAGCAAAAACACCATTAAGATTTTGAATTCTTTTGTCAATCCCATCAGTATCATCAGTGGAACCAAAAACCATTTTTTCCAGACGGTCGACTCTTTCGATGGTTGGATTTTTACGATAGCAATGGTGAAAATAGTACATTTCCATAGTACTTAATTCATCGTTAACATTTGTCGCATTGGTTGGCAGAATAAGCCCTAAACTAAAAATTAGCGTTATGGTTAATTCTTTTAAAAATATTTTAGGGTATTTTGTAATTATCATTTTGATTAAGTCCTGGATTTATTTGATTAAAATATAGTTACCAGTTCAATTATAAGGTTATTTTATCATAAAAATTAAATATATTCTGAAGCCATTTTATACACTTGCGCAGCTACGTCAAATTTACCGATGGTTTTTAATGCGTTGGCCCAGGCCTCATAGATTGCTGGATCATAAGGATCAAGTTGATTCGCCTTTTCATATTTTTCGACGGCAAATTCATTCAATCCTAGCATTGACAATGTTTTGCCCCATGAATAATAAAGTTGGGCGTCATTATCATCTAAATTGGCTGCAGCTCGAAACATATAATCGGCTTCAGCTGCTCTACCTAAATGAAGATGGATTTGCCCAGATAATAAATGGGCACTAGCCGGATGTTTTACTGAGTAAGCGCCAGTTTCGTTTTGAGCCGTAATAATGGTATTGAGAATTTCTAAAGCTTCTTCATATTTTTCCTGATTTTTTAATATTCTAGCTTCAAATATGGCAAATTCAAAATCAATAGTAATAATTTTGGCGTACATATTGCTTAAGGCAAAGGCAATTTCATATTTTTCAGCATTGATCAATCGTTCAATTAATTTTTTTTGATTTTCCATACAATCCGGATCCAATTCTATCGCCTTGTATATTTCTAAAATAGCTACATCCCAGCGTTCCGTTATCAATAAACTTTGCGCTAAATGTAAATGTGCCATAGCAAAATTACTGTTGAGCGAAAGGCTTAATTGAAAAGATTCGATGGATTTAGGGTAATCTCCGAGCATAGTATATAAACAGCCTAAAGCATCATAGGCCAAATAATTGGTAAAGTTATCAAGACTGGCTTTATTGAAAAAAAGCAAGGCCTGGTCTAAATTTTCATTAGCAAGCAAACTTAAACCTTTAAAATAATTAATTGCCGGAAGGGCTTCATTAGTTATCTGGGTTAGCATTATGCTTGCTTCTTCGTAATGCCCCATAACTAAATGATTAATGCCACCATAATAATTCAAAATATCACTGGGCGCTTTTTCAATAGCTAAAAGTGTGCCTTGGGATAATTCATACTCACCCAGCGCTCCTTGGGCTAAACCTAAATTTAATCTGGCTGGTATCAGGTTATTATCTACCTGGATGGCTTCGAATAGTTTTTCACAGGCATCTTCAATAAGGTTGAGACTAAATAAATTTACTGCTAAATCATTAAATAATAAGGCCCGATCTTGAGCCTTTAAAGATTTGGCATTATTATTTAAGGCTTCTTGAAAGTGCTTTAGCGATTCTTGATGTTGACCTAGTTTAAACAGGCATTGTGCCCAGATTTTATGTAATAAATAATCTTTATCATTAATTTTGGCAGCTTTGGTTAAAATCTCTATGGCCTTACCAGGGTTATCAATGTTTAAATAGGCTGCTGAAAGGTTAATATAACTATTAAATAAATCAGGATCGATTTTTAAACTGTTTTCAAAATACATTATGGCGTCTTCATAAATACCTAAATCAAGACTTACGGTTCCAGCGTAGTAAAAGGCTGAAGCTAAATTTGGATTTAGAGCTATAGCCTGTTTGAATTGACCTAAGGCACCTTTGTAAGATTTAGACTGATAAAGGCAAATGCCCCAGTGTAAATGACCAACGGCAAAGTCGGGTTTGCGTTCACAGGTCTCGCGAAATTCAGGCATGGCTTCTTTGGGGCGATTTTCTTTTAATAAAGTTAAGCCTAAATAATAATGGGCATCAGGATTAGCCATTTGTGAGGATAACGAACTCTTTAAATGACGTTCGGCATCTTCATAACGGCCAATCTGGTAACTAAGCCAACCGGCCTTAAACTCTAAGATAGGATCTTGAGGATTTTGTTCACAGTGTGAGGCTAATATAACATAGGCTTCATCAAAGCGGTTTTGGGTAATAAGATCACTTACTAAAACTAGTATGTTTTCAGCCACATTTAAAATCCTATTTCATTAACACTAAAATATCAAATATAACTAAATTTCTTATGTTGAGTTTTAAATTAATAATAAAAGATAGTTGAACTTTTATATTTTAATTTATTTGGCTATTTTTGTTAATAATTCGTATTGTTATATAAATTAGCAATTTCGTTATAAGGGTTTTCTAAGGCCTTATATAAGTCTTGGAAAATTCGGTAACTATGTTGATAAAATTGATGGTTGGTTTCATTTACCTGAACCGTTTCAATGCTCTTGGCAAGCCTAGTGGCATTGTCCTCAATATTGTTAAAATAATTACTGCCCTGTCCGGCTAGAAGGGCTGCACCAATGGCTGGGCCTTGGTCCGATTTAAGTTTAATTAAGTTATAGCCAAGGATGTCGCTTAAGATATTAAGCCAGAGCTGATTTTTAAGACCGCCTCCGGTAACGCGAATTTGGGATATGGGAATAGGGATTTCTTTCATAATTTCAAGCGTTTGACGTAAATTATAGGCAACACCTTCCATCAAAGCCCTTAAAAAATGTCCTTTGTTATGTTTAAGTGTTAAGCCAATATAGGCACCGTGAGCATTAGCATTAAAATGTGGTGTTCGTTCGCCATTAAGATAAGGCAGAAAGAAAAGTCCAGACGATCCTGGATTTATATCCTTAATATTATGATCAATGGCATCATAAAATTTGTCATCATCTGGATATAAAGCTTCTTTAAACCATTTCAAAGAGCCACCGCCAGTTAAATTTACCCCCATAATATGCCATTTATGCTCAATCCCATGACAAAAACTATGAAGACGGCCAGAATAATCAATTAACGGATTAGAGGTGCTCGCCATGAGAATTCCACTTGTGCCTAGTGAAATGGCTAAAATCCCATCATCGACAACACCTAACCCGATCGCTGCTGCTATGCAATCACCAGCTCCAGCAACAACTGGGCAGTTTATATTTAGGCCTAATTCGTTGCGGGCTAATTGTGAAACATATCCGGTTATTTGAGCTGATTCATACACGTGAGGTAGAATTTTGGGGTTGATTTTAAATAATTCTAAAATTTCATTTGACCATTTACGATTTTTAACATCAAACATTAAAGTACCACTGGCGTCACTTACATCGGTGGCGTAATCATTGGTTAAACGCCTGCGAATTTCATCTTTAGGTAATAGAATTTTATGAATCTGTGCAAAATTAGCTGATTCATTATGTTTAAGCCATAATAATTTACTTAGAGTAAATCCAGTAATGGAACGGTTGGCTACTAAATCAATAAGCTTATTTTGCCCACCAGCTATTTCATTAATGTATTTGGTTTCAAAGCTGGAGCGTTGATCGTTCCATAAAATTGCGTTACGAATTATTTGATTATGGTGATCAATTGCTACCAGCGAGTGCATTTGCCCAGTTAAACCAATTGCGGCTATTGTTTCGGGTAAGATTTTGTGTAAGCTTAAAAGTTGGTTTAAGGCAATTTTAGTTGCTTGCCACCATAATTCAGGATCCTGTTCGCTCCAAAATGGTTTGGGATAATCGGTTGGATAAGGGTAACTCGATTCACCAATTAAATCTAAAGTTTCATTAATAGCAATTATTTTAACGCTTGAAGTACCAATATCAATACCTAAAAATGTTTTCATATAATTAATGGGGGTGAAAGTTACTTATAGTCTAATCGTAAAATGCCAAATATTCGTTAAAAAGTTTAATTGGTATTGGATTTAGCCGCCTTCATTTCGGCTTCAAGTAAATTATGGTAAAAATTATTACTATCTTCAAGTAGGATAAGTTTATGTTTGTGTTCCTGAATTTCTTGTTCGAGTAAATTAAGTTTGGCAATTAAGTCATTAAAGTCTTTGATTTTAAGTACATCATCTGATTTTGGCTCAAGCCGTTTAACCAGAACTTTAATAAGCGGGCTTAATAAATTATAGCAACCAGCTAAAAATAAACTAGGTAAACCAAAAAATATCAAAAAAGTAATTATCATCCAGAAAGCTGATTCCATTTTTGCTTTACCTAAAATTATTTGGATATCTAAGTTTATTATATATTATTTTTTTGTAATGTAAATTTAAATTTTATCGAGTTAAGTAATTTTGTAACTTCAGGTGGTGTATTTTTTATCAATAACTAATAATACTTGTTTTCAAAGTACTACATATTATTAACATCTCAAGAATAAGTTTTGAACATTCTAATAAGCTTTTGCAAAAATGGCTATTTTGCTTGTTTCTTTGCCAGTTAAGATGCATTTTCCGATAACGTTACTATCCATGAGAACTCTAATGGTGGCACCAGTATCTTGTTTGATTTGTTGCTCATTATGAGAA
This sequence comes from bacterium, assembly GCA_021815785.1. Lineage (GTDB taxonomy): Bacteria > Cyanobacteriota > Vampirovibrionia > Obscuribacterales > JAKAZS01 > JAKAZS01. The sequence continues at coordinate 15,547 of JAKAZS010000005.1, read as the reverse complement.
TCCCCTTGCCAATAAGCTTGAATAAAGCAAGGGCTTTTGGCGATTAGTTCAGATAATTCAGCTATTGATTTTACGGTATGGGTGTTTTCTTGACGATAACTTAAGGCTCGATCAAATAAGCGCTGTTGTTCCTTCTCTAAATAGCCAATTAAAATATTTTCGAGATCAGCTAGTGGGGTTTTCGGGATTTTTTGACCATCAATGCGTAATACCATTTCAACACAGTTGTTGGCGACATCTTTAGGGCCAATATTTAATCTTAGCGGAATACCACGTTGTTCCCAATGATTAAATTTAAAGCCTGGGGTATAATTATCGCGATCGTCTAGGTGAATGCGTATTTTCTCTTTTAAGTTTTTAATTAAATTATGGCAGGTTTCTAAAACAGTGGTTTTCTCGTTGTCATTTTTATATATTGGCACAATTACAACTTGAATTGGCGCAATTTTAGGGGGCAGGATTAATCCTTTTGTATCACCATGCCCTAAAATAATAGCGCCAATTAGCCGAGTTGATACTCCCCAACTAGTCTGGTAGGCAAATTCTAATTCGCCATCAGCATTTTGGAATTGTATTTCAAAGGCTTTGGCAAAATTTTGACCCAGGTAATGTGACGTCCCTGCCTGCAAAGCTTTGCCATCCCGCATTATGGCTTCAATCGCATAGGTGTTGACGGCTCCAGCAAAGCGCTCGTTTTCAGTTTTTTCCCCAGTTAAAACTGGTAAGGCAAGGTAGTCCTGTGCCAAGGTTTTATAAACGTCGAGCATTTTTAACGATTCATGCCTGGCTTCAGCTTCGCTAGCATGAGCGGTATGACCTTCTTGCCATAAAAATTCTGTAGTGCGCAAAAACATTCTGGTTCTTAGTTCCCAGCGTACAACATTAGCCCATTGGTTAATCAATAATGGTAAATCGCGCCATGATTGAACCCATTTGGCAAACATATGGTTAATAATGGTTTCGGATGTTGGTCTGACAATTAAAGGCTCTTCTAATTTTTTACCCCCGCCATGGGTTACTACGGCACATTCTGGAGCAAAACCCTCAACGTGCTGTTTTTCCTTATTTAAAAATGATTCTGGTATAAATAAAGGAAAGTAGGCATTTTGATGACCGGTATCTTTAATCATCTTGTCAAGGACGCGCTGGATATTTTCCCATAAGGCATAACCGTATGGTCGGATAACCATACAGCCTTTAACTGGTGAATAGTCAGCAAGTTCTGATTGAATGATAGTCTTAGTATACCATTTAGAACTTTCATCCTCTTGAGCGTCTAAGAGACCGTCTAAATCAGTAGACTTGACTTCTAGGTTTTGATTTTGATCCATGCCATCCTCCAAATTTTTTAAGCTTTTATCAGGTAAATTCTAGCTTATATTTACCAATTCCCATTATATATGGTAATCTAATTTTACTTTTATAAAATAAAATTAGTTGACTTATAAATTAAAGTTTTAATTATGCAATTATCTGGTGATTTTTCGAAAATTAATTTTGCTACACTGTTAAATTTAAGTTTTAATAGTAAACTTAATGGAAAACTTACTATACAAGAAGGCATTGAAATAGCTGAAGTCTTTTTGCTTGATGGTATGCCTGTCTATGCTACTTTAGGTGTGTTAATTGGGCTAGATGCCATATTAGAAATTTTTCTCTGGCAAGAAGCAAATTTTTTTTATGAAGAAAATAATGATATTGGCGGTTTAAATTTTCCCCTAATTATTAATATGGAACCTGCTGGTATTATTCAGTCTGGGGTTGAATATGTTAAGAAGCGAATTTTTTTAAATGAACTTGGTATAACGGTTAATTCGGTTTTGATCCCAACATCTGATGCTTATAATTTATTATCGCAAAGCAGTGATAATTTCCTTAAATTTATTATTGACCGCTTAAATGGTATTAATACCATTGCCAAAGCTTTTGAATCGCTTAATTTAAGCCTTAACGAATTAATTGATTTATTGTATAAATTAATTAATCAAAAATTAGTTGTTACGATTGAACCTAATGAAAATAGTAAAAGTATTAATCTGGATACTTTACCATCATGGGTTATCGATAAATTATTGCAAGATAATTCTAATATTAATCAAGCAATTATTGATTTGGTGGTTTGGGCTGATCGGGCTAAAGCAATATTAGTTTTGCTTGAAAAGGACTTGAAAATGACTATTGATGAATTAGCGAAAAAACTTGAGATGGATAATTTTGAAGAAGATGATTTTTATACTTTGCTTAATCAGGGTAGTGATGAAATTAATGCTTCGGTGCAGCCTTTATTTGGTGAATTTGGCTTAAATCAGTGAAGATAACACAGAACCTAGCGGTTTTATTGCTGCTGTTAGTGTCCTTAATTATATTGACAGTATTAATTGCTAACATAATTAAGGGGGTTATTGGGTTTGCCTTTTACGCGTACTTCAAAGTGAACATGAGGTCCCGTAGAAAATCCTGTACTGCCTTCGTAACCAACTATGTCGCCTTGATTAACATTCTCACCAGCTGATACAGCTACTTGTGACATATGGGCATATAAAGTAGAAAGCTCATTGCCATGACTAATGATGACTACTTTGCCATAGCCACCATACCAGCCAGTAAATAAAACATGACCATTGTCAGCTGCGTGTACAGGGGTTTTATTTTTTCCGGCCAAATCTACACCAGTATGAAATTTACGGGTACGAAAAATTGGGTGAACCCGCCAACCAAAGGGACATGACATGCGAGCTGTGATTGGTAATTTAAAATGACCAGTGCCTGCTCGTTTGGTTACTGTCGATTTTTCATAGTTTGATTCCATTGTATTAATATGGGTTTCTAAACGTTTTGATTCTATTTCTAATTGACGTTCGGCCTGTTCATAAAACTCACGCTGTGATTGTAATTTACGAGCCATTTCTTCTTGAGTTTCTTTGGCTTGAAAAATGGCCCTAGCTCTTTGGGCAACTTCATCAACAAAGTTTTCTAACCAACTTTTTTTGTTGCCTAAATTGTTTTTGGCTTGGTTAAGAGCATCGGATTTAGCCTTTAACGATTCGAGTAAATTCTTGTCTTCATTAGCAATTTTTTCCTGATAATAGAGAAAATCAAGTAATGAGGGTAGTGAATTCACCTGGAAAAGCATTTCGATAAAACCAATGCGATGACCTTCATAAATTTGGCGTAAACGATACGAGGCTTGTTTGGTAAAATCGGTGTAATTATCTTGAGTTTTGGCTAATTTTTCCTGACATTGATTTAAGGCTGAATCGGTATGATTTAATTCGTTTTTGCTATTATTTAAAACTTTGGTAGTTTTATTCAATTTACTTTTTAAAAAATTTAATTGAAGAATGGCTATTCTTTCTTTCTTTTTGGTTAGCGATAGTTTTTTTTGTAATTCTTTGCGTTTAATTTCAATTTGTTTGAGACGGGTTTTGGTATCTGGACTAACCAGATGATTACTTCGTTCATAACCTAGTGCTGGCAATGTTGAAGCCAAACAAATTATTAACATTGTTTTAATGATCTTAGCCAAATTAGTTAATCGTTTAGTCATTAAGTGGTCTGTTTAAGAGATTAATAAAATTGTAAATTAAGGAGTATTAATAGGTTCTATTTTAATTTATTTTTTAGGCTTAAGTATTAGATAAAATTTAAAACTCCAACACTTTAGACAAATATAATCAGATTCACTGTAAAATGGTTGATTCGTAAAAATTTAAGATTAGGCTTTTGACTTTAGTCTTGGTAAAAATAATTATTTTTTAATCTTTTCTGGCTAATTATTAGTTCAATAAGGTTATATTAGATGGTTTACTTATAACTAAAATTTAAATATGTGATAATTGTAGATATTTTTATAAACTATAAATTTGGCATAATCAAGATCGTGCAATTTTTATTATTTTATTAAAGCGTAACCGGAATTTTCAGTGTCAATAGGATATTTAATATAGAGAAATTTTAAGGAGTGTCTGATGGCTAAAGTTATCGAAAATAACCCCATTAAAGAATATGGTTTGAAAGTAGGCAGTAAAAGTAGTAATAGCTTTTTTGAAGTTTTGAATCCTTATGATCAATCGGTTGTAGCTAAAGTTGGCTTGGCTAATGAAGCATTAGTCCAGGAAGCCCTGACTTTGTCTCAAAATTGTTTTGTAAATAAAATGTCCAAATCAAAAGCTTATGAACGGTCCCGAATTTTGATTAAAACGGCTGGACTGTTAAGTCAGCGTAGCCAAGAATTGGCTAATATTATTGCTCTCGAAGGTGGTAAGCCAATTAATGATGCGAAAATGGAAGTTGCTCGTGCGGTAAATACCTTTGAAATTGCTGCAAGATTAATTTTGACGGATGAAGGTAGGCAAATTCCCATGGATGTAAGTCCTTTAAGTGATGGCCGTATGGCTTATCTGACTTATGAACCATTAGGAATAGTGTTAGCCATTACGCCGTTTAATTTTCCCTTAAATCTTGTAGCTCACAAACTTGCTCCAGCTATTGCTTGCGGCAATACGGTTATTCTTAAACCGGCCAGTCAAACACCCATAACAGCGCTTGTTTTACAGGAAATTTTAATTATGGCTGGACTTCCGGAAAATGCCTTAATTGTTTTATGTCTTAAAGGTAGTGATACTAATAGGTTAGTTGAAAGCCCTAAAATTAAAGCACTTACTTTTACCGGATCGCCTAGTGTAGGTTGGAATATAACAAAAAATGTGGCTAATGGTGTTAAATGTATTATGGAATTAGGAGGCAATGCTGCTAGTATTGTACATTGTGATGCCAATATTGCTTTGGCTGTTCAGGGGTTGTGTAAAGGAGCATTTTCTCATGCTGGACAAATTTGTATTTCGGTTCAACGCATTTATGTTCATCAAGATATTGCGGTTGAATTTACTAAATTATTTATTGATGCGGTTAAACAAATTAAATATGGCAACCCTTTAGATGATAGTGTTGAAATGGGTCCAATGATTAATAGTGAAGCCTGTCAAAATACAGCGTTATTTATAAATGAAGCTATAAAACAAGGCGCTAAGGTATTATTACAAGGCGAACAAAAAGATCATAATATTTTTACCCCAACCATCTTAACTAATACTACTAGTCAAATGAAAGTGGTCTGTGAAGAAGTTTTTGGTCCGATTGTTAGTATTAACAGCTATGATAGTATTGATCAAGCTATAGCTTATGTTAATGACTCGAACTATGGTATTCAAGCTTCCATCTATACTAATTCGCTAGATATTGCTTTTAATGCGATTCATAATATTGATACCACTGGAGTTTTAGTTAATGATCCACCAACATTTCGTAGTGATCATATCCCCTATGGAGGACGCAAGGACTCAGGTTTAGGTTTAGAAGGTGTTAAATATACAATGCAGGAAATGGTCAAAGTTAAATATGCTAGTTTTAAAATGTAAATAATTTTCAATTGACATTTGTAATCTAAATGAGGTGTATGTTTATGGGTACAAAAAATTAACATTGATTATTATTTTTATTGTAGCTAAAGCATGCTATATTATTATTGAGAGAATAGTTGGCAAGAATCAGGATGACTTATCAAGAAAAACTAAAATATATTTTACAAATAATTGATGGTGGTATTATAGCTTCTTGTCAGGCAAGTTACGGTGAACCGCTAAATGAGCCGATTCATATTAATGCTTTAGCACAATCTTGTCTGCTTGGAGGTGCTAAAGCTTTAAGGCTTGAAGGTGTTAAAAATATTCAATATTTAAGGCATCAAACTGTTGCTCCTATTATCGGTTTAACTAAAGATGATATTAGTGAAGCTGATAAATATCATAAAGTATATATTACTCGTACTATTAATGATGCTTTGGCCTTAAAAAATGCTGGGTGCGATCTAATTGCTATTGACGCAACAATTCGCTACCGTGGCTCTGATTGTGATTTAAAAACCTTAATTGACTATATTCATAACGACTTAGAGCTTCCGGTATGGGCTGATATCGCTACTTATAGTGAAGCTATTAATGCTAGTAATTTAGGGTGTGATATTATTTCTACTACGTTGTATGGTTATACTGATGAAACTAAAGCAATAGCTTCTGGACCAGCTTTTGCTTTACTGGAAATTTTAGCGAGGGAACTTACTATTCCAATTATTTTAGAAGGACATGTGTCAACGCCAGATGATATCATAATTGCTTTTAAATGCAAAGCTAAGGCAGTTGTAGTTGGTTCGGCAATTACCCGACCTATATTAATTACCCGTAAATTTGTCGATGCTTGTAAGAAATAATGAATTTAATTAATTTAAATTATCTTCTTTTACTCGTTGATGGTTTAATCGTTTTTTTGTTGATCCGAAATATTAAATCTAAAGAATATTTATTATGGATGGAACAGTCAATTATTGGTAGTATTATTTTATTGATTATAAACTTAGCCAATTTATATTTTGCTAGTCTATATTTGATATTTGTTTGGTTTGTTGTCTTTGCAATTAATTTTTATTGGCCTAAATTTTTACAGCAAAAATTTGATTATGCAATTTATTTGCCTAACGAACAGGCTATTAATTATTACGGTAAATTATTGAAAATATTTTTACCTGGCTCGCAAGGCTTATATTACGCCGAATTGGCTCAAGCCTATATTGCGATAATTCATGAAAAAAATGACGAAGCTAAGTCCATAATTGAAAGTATAAGTCAACGACCGCTTCATCCGCTTGCCAGTCAAAATTTAGTTGTTGCTGATATGGTTTTTTTAGCATTGGCGAAAAACTGGCCAAAAGTCATTGAAAATTACAATCTTTTAAAAGAGCAGCAAAGTCCAATAATTAATTTCTTTCACTTATCGGCTGCACGAGCTTATTTGCAACTTGGTGATTATGAGCATTCACTTAACTGTTTTAGTTTAGCCAAACTCGACAGTCAAATTAATACAGTGTCTAAGATAGCGCTATTTCTAATTCCTTTTTATGCTAATTTGGGCTTTGTTGAGTTAACGGCTAAGCTTTTGGATAAAGCTCGTTATAATAAATTTAAACTTACAAATTATTATAAAAATTACATTTTAGCATTGGCAAATAAGCAAGATATTGATTTAGCTTTAAATTATTTGAACAAGGCTAGAAAATTTTTGGAATCAGAGAAGGCCTCAATATACTGGTACCGTAGTTGTAATCATCTTGAAGAGTTGATATTGACGCATGATCAAAAGCTATTAGATACCAATATAATTAAAAGTTTTCAATTGACCTTAAATAAATGCTATCGGAGTGTGTTTATCGTTAATACATTTACCGGAATAATTAAATTTCCTAAAACTGTTGTTGGTTTGATTTTATTGATGATTTTTGTATATTTTTACGAAGTTGCCTTCTTTGATTTTAGGGTTAATATTTTGGCGGATAATTTTCATTATGAACATTTTTTAAGGGTGATTAATGAATTTGCTTTAGCTAAAATTACTAATATCAATGATTTATATCGCTTATTTACTTATTCATTTTTGCATGCTAATTTAATTCACTTAACAGTTAATTTAATAGGATTGTTTTGGTTTGGTCCTATTATTATTCAAATATTTGGCTTAAATTTTTTCTTGATTTTGTGGATTTTTGGTGCAGTATTTGGCGGCATTTTTCATTGCTTGTATGACAGTCATTTGTATGTAGTTGGCTGCTCGGCTAGCTTAATGGCTCTTTGGGGAGCTTATCTTATGGCATTGTTTAACAGTAATGAATTTTTAGATAAGAAATTTAGAAATTTAGAAATTAGAATTTGTTTAATGGCTTTAGTTATTCAATTTATAGTTGAACATTTTACTCCTCAGATAGATAGCCAGGCACATTTGGGTGGTATTGTTATTGGCATTGTGCTTGCAGCTTTTAGTAATTGGCAGGTGCGAATCACCAAATTAGCTGATATTGAGAATGACTAGTTAAGTTAAGTAAGAATATTTATTAACGACGTGATGTTGTTTTTGAGTTTTTTAGAGAATAAATTTATGAGTATTGGGCTAATAACTAAATCAAGTTAAAAACTTAGGAGGTTGTTAATCTGGAAGTAATCTGGCGCTAATTTTACTTGAACAATTTACCACCAGCTAGTGTTAATGTTATTTGGTATCAAATTCCCAAATAGCTTAGTTGATCTTTTCACCGCAAGTATGTAACTATACTTGAATCATCACAGCCTAAGGTTGATCCGCCTGGACTAAAAGCAGCTGACCAAACAAATCATTATGGTGTCCAGATTGATAATAATGGCGATATATGGGACTGTATCTGTTTGCCAAAATATCGAAGCATTAACAGCGATAATCAAATGTATAATATTCAAACCTATGACATGAAAATTATTCAGTCCAATAATGAGAATGTAATTAAAGTGGCCAGAGCTCGTGAGGTTTACTATGATTCATACAGTAATCAAATTATTAAAACCTTGCAATATGAGTCGATAACCATTATTACCAAAGTTAATGCAAATAAAATTAAAATTAATTCCTTAACTAAATTCTTCACTGATCAAGGGCTTCCCTATGAAGAAGTTAAGCGGGTTTCGACCCTGAAAAGGCAAGAAATATTTCGTCCGCAAAACTTTGCTCCCAATGGAATTAATTTGCGGGCTGATTTTCGGACTTTTCTGATTAAAAATAATCTACTAAACCTTTTGCCGTGAGTAAAACGTTAATAAGTTAATTTGGTTAAAATTAGGGGCTGATTTTATGGGTATTAGCTGTCGGGTAACCATCTACAGGAATGTCAAATACACTATTGGGGTTTTTGTCTAATTGCTGTTTGTATAAATTAGCATTTGAATTTGGGTTGATTAAATTGTCAATATTATTGGGTGGTAATGGTGCTAGATTATGAGGTAGATTCTGATTTTGGGTGAAAGCTGTATTGTTAGTATTGGAATTGACTTGGTTGTTTGTATTTGGAAAATTTAGCGCACTTCCATTAGAATTGGCATTATAAGGATTAAGGCTGGAATTAAATTGACTTTGATTTTGAGTTAAATTGGAATTGGGATTATAAGAATTAATGTTAGGGTTCAGCTGACTTTGATTTGGCGCTGAATTATTGTTTGGATTATTTATACTTGAATAAGCATTATATGGGTTTGAATTAGTTTTAACTGTATTGCCCCATTGGCTGTAATTTGCGGGTAGTGAATTATTATTAGGTGAATATTGAAAATTAATCATTTGAGCTAAATCTAGTCTACGCGTTAATTTTATTGGTATCATAGTGCCAGCCGCAATATTCAAATCACCGCCCTGGTTGTTTTTTTTGGTAAAGGCGCCAATCCCTAATGTAAAACTGCGTAAGAAGGATGTTCCTAATTGAGGATAATCTTTTACATCAAATCCGGCACTTTTAGTAAGAGCTTCTTTGATTTGATCTTGGCTGACATTATGGCTGATAAATCCGTGAAATTCAGTGCTTTTACCACTAGGAAAGACTAAAGTCTGGAGGCTTAATTCAATCCGCCCGGGATGACCATGATTTAATGTAGCCGAGGGTGATGTGTTCATTACTACGCCAATTATCTTGGATCCTGGAGGAATTAGAGTTGTATTATTGCTTTTATAGCCTAACGGTAAATCTATTGCAATAATTGTACCTGGTTGGCTTAATTTACTGGATATAGGTGTTGCCATGATTCCGGTTATTATCGTGCCCGCATTAATGCTATATGTTAGTTGTTGCTGGAGAAAACTGGGATTAAAACCATTAACCTGCCCAGTAGATGACCATGTGTTGGTGTTAGCATTGGCATTGCTGTATTTAGGCAGGCCAATTGTGCCAGTTGGCGAAGGAAGATTACTGGTATCGTTTCGCCAGGGCTCGCGCGCATTAACGCTTACCGTTGTCAATAAAAAAAATAGGCTTAAAATTAAAAAAAGGCGGATTTTCATTTGCTTAGAATTAATTTATCTGAAAAATGGATAAGGTTAAATAAATTTTATCATAAATACTACCGAAAAGCTGAAAATACGGCAATAGAAAAAATACGCAATTTCACAAAAAAATTATAATAATGATGTATTATATATTTCAATTGGATATAAAAATTTTTAATACAAAACATTAAATTTTTAATCTGATTAAAATATAATATTATCATTAATATGGTAAATTATTTGAGTATTTCACCCTGTCGCATCTGTTTGTATAGATGCAAATTTGATTAACAAAGCCGATATATTACGAGGTTAATGGAGTGAGCAAAGGAAAAAGCGATTTTAAAAAAGATTATGAGGTCTTATTTATTGTAAGACCTAATTTAGACGAGGATTCTACTGACAAGGTTATAACTTCAATTGAAGACTATTTAAAGAATTTGGGTTCAACTGAAGTGTTAAGTGAGAAAAAAGGTCGCCGACGCCTAGCTTATGAAGTTAGTAAAATGCGTGATGGTTATTATGTATTAACTAAGTTCCAAGCTGCAGGAACGGTCATTGAACCTTTTAAACGAATGCTGAATTTATCCGAAGATATTTTACGATCAATGATTGCATGTATTCCTAAGGGTGAATCCAGCTATGCGTTGGAAGCTTAGGTTGGAAAAGGATAAAAAGTAAATTATGAGTTTAAGTAAAATTGTTTTATCTGGACAAGTTGTTAAACAGCCTGAAAAGAGGTATACTCCTCAAACTAATGTAGCTAAAACTGAGTTTTTCATTGCTGTTGAATCAATGCGTCAGGAAAATAAGTCTGATCCAAGTCCTATTAAGGTTATAACTTGGAGGGATTTAGCTGAGCGTTGTTCAACACAGTTCAACAAAGGCGATTATGTAACTGTTGAAGGCCGATTGCAGATCAATAATTATGTAGCTCAAGATGGTAGTAAAAAACGTAATGCCGAAATTGAAGCTCAATCAGTTGAAGGTTTACCTGTTGGAGCTAATACGAGTAGTCTCAGTATGGAGCAAATGCCAGCTGTTAAACAGGTTGCTGTATTGCAAACAGCCCAAGCTCCTAAGTTAAACAATATTGATTTGAATAGTGCTGATGTTGACATGGATTCAATATTTGCAACTGAAGATGAAATACCATTTTAACAATTTAATTGCTTTGTTGAATTTTGTTAATGTATAGTTAGATATTTATATTTGTGAGAGGACAAAAAATTGATTTCGAAACCGATGAATGACATGTTGCAAAGACGACGTAAGCTTTGTGGCTTTTGTGCCGATAGAATAAATTTAATTGATTACAAAGATACCAATCGTCTTAAAAAGTATGTGACCGAACGCGGTAAAATACTGCCTGGACGTATTAATGGTAATTGTTCTTTTCATCAAAGATCTTTGACTAAAGCTATTAAGCGTGCCCGACAAATTATTCTTATGCCATTTACATCTGAAGGGTAGTTTGTAGCTATATTAATTACATTGCTTAATTTTAAATATTGCGATCAACCCCAGCTATTTGTTGATAGTTCATGGTGCCGAAGTGGTGAAATGGCAAACACGCTACGTTCAGGTCGTAGTGAGCGTAAGCTCTTGTGGGTTCAAGTCCCTCCTTCGGCAATTACCTACAAAGTTTTAGCATTATTGCTTGGACTTGTGGCTGTTCAAGTCGTTCCTTTGGCAATTACCTACAAAGTTTTAGCATTATTGCTTGGACTTGTGGCTGTTCAAGTCGTTCCTTTGGCAATTACCTACAAAGTTTTAGCATTATTGCTTGGACTTGTGGCTGTTCAAGTCGTTCCTTTGGCAATTACCTGCAAAGTTTTAGCATTATTGCTTGGACTTGTGGCTGTTCAAGTCGTTCCTTTGGCAATTACCTACACAGTTTTAGCATTATTGCTTGGACTTGTGGCTGTTCAAGTCGTTCCTTTGACATTTTAAAATGAGGTTTAACACATAATTGAATAATCCAGACTTTAAAGACCCGCGTAGAATTGATCAGCGAAAAGACTTACCGCCTTTAAATGAAAGAATTCGGGATAAGGAAATCAGAGTAATTGATGAAAATGGTAATCAGCTTGGGATTTTACAAACTAAAGAAGCGTTAAATATTGCTTTTGAAAAAGGGCTTGATATATTATTGGTTCAACCAGATTCAGTTCCACCGGTAGCTAGAATTTTGGATTATGGCAAATTTAAATTTGAACAAGAAAAGAAAGTTCGTGAAGCTAAAAAGAAACAGCATGTAATGGATGTTAAAGAAATTAAGATGCGTTACAAAATTGAAGAACATGATTATTTAGTAAAATTAAAAAGTGCGCAAAAATTTTTAAGTGATGGTGATAAAATAAAAGTGTCAATTATGCTTAAAGGTCGTGAATTTCAACACGCCAACTTGGCAATTGAATTGTTAAACCGACTGGCTGACAATTTAAATGAATTTGCTATAATTGATAAAGAAGCCAAAATGGAAGGAAAAAGTGTTATTATGATACTTTCGCCAAACCCCCATAAGGTTAAGAAACCAACAATAGTGATTAGGAACGAAAACAATGCCCAAGATGAAGACGAATAAAGCTGCAGCGCGAAGATTTAAAATAACTGCAACCGGAAAAATTCTTAAACGACATGCTGGAAAACGACATTTGAATGAATGGATGTCTTCTAAAGTAAAACGACGCCTAAAAGGCTGGGGAGCTGTTGATGCTGTTGTTCAAGAACATGTACTTAGTATGTTCCCCTACAAAAAATATCTTAGATAGAGATAGTTGTTACTAATTTTTAATTAAATTTTATTGAGGAATTTAAGATGGCTAGAGTCAAACGTGGAAATGTTTTACAAAAAAGACATAAAAAAATATTAAAATATGCTAAAGGTTTTATTGGTAGTAAGTCAAGATTGTTTACTGCTGCTAATCAGGCCGTAATGCAGGCTTTTAAAAATGCCTATCGTGATCGTAAAAAACGCAAACGAGATTTTCGCAGGCTTTGGATTGTGAGAATTAACGCTATTTGTAGACAGAATGGTTTGAGTTACAATCAGTTTGTAAATGGATTGAAACATAAAAACATTTTAATTAACCGCAAGATGTTAGCTAATCTAGCTGTTACTAATGAATCTGCGTTTGTTCAGTTAATTGAAAATGTCAAAGCGAGTGTCGCTTAATTCTTTGAATTTAACACCCATAACCAGTCCGCAAAATCAGATTTTAAAGCTAATTCGCAATTTGCATACTCAAATTGGTAGGCAGAAACATAATCTATTTTTACTTGAAGGTGTAAATTGTGTCAATGAAGCTTTAAGTCAGGATTATAAACTTGAAAGTATTATCGTAAGCCAGTCTTACTTTAAGGATTGGCCAGATAAAGCAATTGTAAATTTAAGCAATGTTTGCTTGGTTGAAGATAAAATTTTTGCCAGTCTTACAACTACAGTTAATGAATGTGGAATTATTGCTGTAGCCCATAAGTTTAATACTACTTTAGCAGAATGTCTTTTGAATTTAAGTAAAGGGCCTCTATTAATATTAGATAGTGTACAGGATCCGGGCAATTTAGGTAATTTGATTAGAACAAGTAATGGCTTTGATGTTTCGGGAATAGTTTTGCTTAAGGGGTGTGTGGATATTTATAATCCTAAGGTAGTAAGGGCTTCTACGGGAAATATTTTTAAGGTTCCATTTGTATGTAATGTTGAGTGCAATTATCTTATCGATTATTTAAAACAACATAATATTAGCATTTGTGTTTTAGATGCTAAAGCTGGGCTGTCGATTTATGATACCAATGTTAATTTGAACCGAGCCGTGGTGTTAGGCAATGAAGGACATGGTGTTAATGCAGATTTACTGGCTATGGCCAATGAAATTATTAAAATTCCCACTAATCCTAGTTTAGAATCTTTAAACGTTACGATAAGTGCAGCTATAGTTTTAAATCACTGGTGGAGTGTTAAAAATGGATTTAGGAAATAGTTCACCTCAAGATTTTGATCGTACTAATGTTTATGAATCATCTTTTGAAGGTGATCCAAGAGCCTATATGTCGGTTATTGATCATCTTGATGAATTACGTAGCCGCATTATTAAAGTTTTAATTTATGTTACTGTTTCATTTTTAGTAAGTTTGTTTTTTACAAAACAAGTACTTAAATTATTAGAAGCCCCAGCAGGCAATATTACTTTTCAATCATTATCTATTGAAGAGCCTTTATTCGTTTTTTTTAAAGTAGCTTTTTATTTAGCAATAATTATTATTGCACCACTAATCTTAGGAGAAATTTATTTTTTTGTTAAACCTGGATTAACTGCCCATGAACGCAAAATGGTATTGCCATTGTTAGTTGGTTCCCCATTGCTGTTTTATGCTGGTGTTGTTTTTGCTTATACCTGTTTGCTCCCAGCCATGCTCCATTTCTTTTTGAATTTTGGTCAAGGAATTTGTCCGGTTAATCAGCGTTTAGATTTCTATATTTCACTTGTTACATCTATTTTGCTATATATGGGCTTATGCTTTCAATTGCCGATCGTCCTGTTTATGCTTTCACTGGCGAAAATCGTCAATTCGACCATGCTTATAAAAGTATGGCGGTATGCAGTTTTTGGCGCAACGGTTGTAAGTGCAATTATAACCCCTGATCCAACCGCTTTTTCGATGCTTATTGTTTTAGCTGCTTTAGTAAGTCTTTATTTCTTTTCCATATTACTCATTAAATTATTTGGTAATTAAAGTCGTTGTATAATTTAAGAGAAAATTATTTAAATCTTTAATTGTGAGGATGTATACATCGTTAATTTTGGCTGAGTCTAGTTCAAGACTAGCATTTGTGAATACGAGAACTGGTATTATCCCACTTTGATTGGTTAAGGTTTCCATGGCATTACTTTCTAACTTCGTTTGAACTAAGAAATCTTTTTCAAATTCTTGAATTTGTCCTTTAACTTTGCGTTTTAATGTGTTCTGGTTAGACACAATTACGCCATAATGAGATTTGACTTCAATCGCAAAGTTATGGTTATTGGGACTAGTTACAAAAAAATCCAAATCGCCCAATTGCTTTAGTTTAACATTGGCTTCAAATTTCCATGGTGCTGGTAGTTTAATTAGTTGTTCGCGCACCAGTTCTTCAGCTTCTAAACCTTGAGAAGCTCTTAGTGATAAATTATTGTAAGCTTTAGCAATAATGTAAATAACACGGGCAATGGCAAATAAAATAAAGTAAAAAAATAACGGTAACTTTATTTTTAAGAGATAAATAAAAGTGAACGGTATAACTATCAACAAAAAAGCCACAGCTATTAATAAATTAAATGAGCGTTGGCTATTTTCACTGACTAATTGTTTTACATAAGAGTTTGGCATAAAGTTCTACAAAAAATAATATTATATGCTTGAGAACATAAAAAAGCTAGCTTCTTTATGTTCTCTATGCAATTATTTCTTGACTAAAACCCTTGAACTGTCCCTTTTATTTACTTGAGCAGCTTTCCAAATTTCCATCCAAAGCCAATAATGAAATGGATTTATTTCGTTGGGATCTTCTGACTCGATTGGTTCAAGTAATTTAAGCCATAATTTAGGATCGGGGAATTTTTTTGCTAAAGAATAGCAGTCTGCCATCCAAAGAACTTGCTCAGAATTACATTTAGAT
>JAKAZS010000069.1 GCA_021815785.1 bacterium | reverse complement strand
AATATTTAATAAATATATTTAAAAACACTTATTGAAATTTAGTAAAGATTAAATTTAAAGATTTTATCATTGACTCTAGTTATATGTATATATTCTAGAGGTATAAAATCATTAGTAAGGGTTTTAATGAGTAAATTTTCCATGCAACATGAACCGTTAAATGAAATCAAAAAGCCTGAAGTAAAAGCTGTTAAACATCCAACTTCTAGTCTTCATCATGAAGTTTATCATAAAGCAATAGCAGCCATTCATCCCATTACCCCAGAACAAATTGCTAATTCTGGCAATGATGCTAATGCTAAATTGAGATATTCCTTAAATTTAAAAGGCATTGGTATTGATGTTGCTCCAACCGACCAACTTCAAGCTGTGATGGATAAGCAAACACCTGAACAAATTCGTGAAACCCAAAAAGTTACTGATACTTTAAAAGGAGCCAGTGGCGTAGTTCAATCGGTTAATTATGGAGACTGTTGGTTTGAATCAAGTTTGAGTTCGTTAGCTATAAGCCATCAAGGTCAAGAATTGATTTCTAAGATGATTAGTCAGAATAAAGATGGTTCTTATACAGTTGTTTTTCCCGGATATGATAAACTGAAAATTAATGTAACTAATCAAGAAATTGCAGCTGACAAACTTAATAATCCAACCCGCTGGGCTAATATTCTTGAGACTGCTTTAATAAAAATTCTACCAGAACAAGCTAAAAATGGCTTAGAACCACAAGTCGCCTTAAAATTGCTTACGGATAAAAATACCGATACCATGTTTTTAAAAGGTAAAGAAAAGGTTGGTTTAGATCAAATTAGTCAAGCGCTGGAGCATAAACTTAACGCAGGTGAGCCTGTCGTTGCTGCGACAATAGCTAAAGTTCCAGGTTTGGTTGGTGAAAATGGGCCAATATTTCTTGATCATTCCTACTCAGTGGTAGGGTTTAACCCAGAAACCCAAACCGTTATTTTGCGCAATCCTTTTGGTTTAAATCATAATTTGCCGGTAAAAAATGCCGATATTCCTCAAGTGGGTGAAGTCGCTAATGGTATTAAAAACTTAGGTAATGGCGAAATTAGTATGAGTTTGAATCAATTTGCTAAAGCTTATAGTTTTATTGCCTTTACTAAAGATAAATGATCAAAACAAATTGACGAAAATAAAGCCAAAGATACATTTTTTCAAGGAATAGCAGCTAGTGGCTGGTATACAGCTAGCATTTCTATGAAATTATTGGTTAATAGTTTGCCGATTATTGGTGGTTTGATTGGTGCTGGTTGTGAAGTAAATTGGCCAAAGCCAAATAGGGAAAATGATATTTTAAGATTAGAGACGGAAGTTATTGCCATTAAACCATCTAAATCTAAACCAGATCGTGGTATCGTATCAATTCAACGTTTGACTTATAATCAAAATGATGAAATTGTTCAACGGCTAATTCCTAAAATAGTAGTGTTTAAAAAAAAATTGTGGCCAGATGGTTGTGGGCACGAGATTATTTGATTTAAGCAGTTACAACAAAAAGATCTAAAGCTTTTAACTTTAGATCTTTTTGGGGGGAGCGGGAAAATTATTTAACTTAAATTAGCCACATTTAGAATAACCACAGCTTTCACAAACCAGACAGCCATCTATTTTAACTAAACCACTATTGCCACATTTGCTACAGGTTTTGACTGGTTTAGTTGTTACCAAAACATCTTCTGTTTTGACTAAACTTTGAGTTGTCGATAAAGTGATAGTATCCGTGGTAGTGGTGGTTTTTTGATTGAGCCTGCGATAGTGTTGCATGGCTTTCGCTAGTCCATCACAAGGTGATTGAATAACTGCTGGTTTGTCGGTTTCACTAAATTTATAAAAAGCTGGATAGCCTGATTGAATGTTAACCAATTGTTTAACAATGGTTTCTTCAACTTTGGATCGTTCATCTTCACCAAATTCAGCAGCATATTGTAAAAATGCTGACGCCAAGCGCCCTACAGCTTCAAACAAACCCCCTTCAATAGCACCGGGTTTACCCATACGGGCATATACTTCAATTAACTCACCTTGTCGGTTAGTTTCATGGTTTAAAGATACATGTAATGTGGACATGCCTTCTGGTGTGCCAACGCGAACTTTAAATGTTTGACCAGTAGTTTCTTCAGTGTTGATTGAACGTTTTTCTTGATGTCCTAATAAACTTAAAAGATTATTTTCGCGATCATAATCAGTAGCAGCAATCTTTTCAACAGGTTGACTTAATCTGCTACCATCAGGATAGAAAGTTATATCTTTTACGCCTAGTTTCCAGGCTAGCATCGCTGCTTCATAAACTTGCGCTTCACTCATATCCAGCGGAATTGAACAGGTATTCGAAACCGAATTAAAGGTTTCTGGACATAATTTAGCTCCATCATGAATAGCAGCTAAATGCTTAATATAAGCTTCTGGTGATACTTCTACTCTTATCGGAAAGGCTTGTTGAACTGCTTGTGGTATACAATCCAAACCCTGAACTGATTTGTTATTATTTCTGATTTTTTGCATGAGTTCTTGTTCGGCGTCGGGTGTGTTTGGCCAAGCATTATGTTTTATCATTAATTCTTTAAAGCCTGGAGCTAGAAAATCAACATAACGGGAACGAACTTTACGAGAAAATACGATACCATTATGTGGATCAACACCCCAGGTAGTTTGTAATGCCTGTGCTAAAGTTCCCGTTGGCGCATTGTTGGTCATACAGCTGTTGCGTACTTTTAGACCTTTTTTGGCAAAACGGCTTCCTTCCCAAAGCGGATAAACGCCACGATCTTTAGCTAAGTTAATTGATGTTTCTAAAGATATTTCGGTGTATTGCGCAAATAATTCTTCAGTAGCTTGTAGGGCTTCGTTGCTGCCAAAACCAAGTCCAAGCCTGGATAAATATTCAGCAATGCCAGCAAAGCCACCACCATTTCGACGCTCGAGCCGAGCGGTCATATTTTGAGCTGGAATTGGATACCAACTTACATCGGTTACATTATCCATAAAGCGTTGCTGTATTGAAGCTGTTTGTTTCATGGCGCTAAAATTATAACTGCCATCTTCATTAAAGAAATCTTCATGGGCGGCATGAAGCGAACTTAAATT
This sequence comes from bacterium, assembly GCA_021815785.1. Lineage (GTDB taxonomy): Bacteria > Cyanobacteriota > Vampirovibrionia > Obscuribacterales > JAKAZS01 > JAKAZS01. The sequence goes on along the minus strand of JAKAZS010000069.1, from coordinate 12,980 downwards.
ACAATTGCCCATATAAGTTCGACCATCAAGGCCTGGGCCTGCTGGTAAAAATTGCTCGCCGCAAGGATTACAGGTGTTTAAGTCGTAAGCATGATTATTGGCGTTTGCATTATTAACGGTTTCATAAAAGGCTAAACCAGGTTCACCGGAGTCTTTCATGCCTTCAACAATACGGGCAAAAACTTCTGGGGCATAAAAATAGCCACGTGCCTTTACTGCTTTATCGGTAATTTCGACCTGGGCATTAGGAATTTGGCGAGCTGCAATAATGGCTTCAGGCCATTGATTGATATCCACTGAATACTCATCGTATAGCTGTTCTTTGGTTAATTTGTTTACTTTGGCAAAACCGGTTTTAGGATCCATAAGTGGTTTTCGTGGATCATAAACTGGTCCAGCCCATGGTTGTTTATTAAAAGTCGTCTGATAAAAAGCTTTATTCTCAACTGCTTCCATAAAGCCAGGCATAGCTAAAACTGTAACATTGGTATTTTTTAAATAATTTTGTTTTTCTAAGTATTGATGATAAAGCTCTCCATATTGTTTTTCGGCTAGATCTAAAATACGCTTTTTGAAACTAGTTTTACTTTCTTGTGGTTTTTGGGTAGCATGACTTAAAGCCTGTTTATATAATTTAGACATAGTTGGTGGTGGTATTAGTTTTTTCTTATCGATAAAAAATAAAATATCTGGATGATCACTATTTCTGATTTCAATAAGAGCACCGCCGCGTCTACCGCCTTGGGCTACTGCTTCTACTGCTTTAGCAATAGTTTTTTCGTAAAAGCGGTCAGGTCCGCTGGCTGCAGCTCCATTTGAAATTATGGACGACCAAGGGCGCAAGGTTGAGGTGTTTAAACCCATTCCCATAGCAGCTTTGGCTGCTAAAGCTTCAATTCGAGCGGCTTCTTGGATTCCTTCTAAGGTATCAATTACATAAGCTACGCCACAAGCTGCTAAACATCCTTTACCTTTAAGGCTATCGGCTAGTTTGCCCATTTCAATCTCATTGGCGGTTAAGCCTTCTACCTTATTATTTGCATAGCTTAAGCGTAAGCGCTCTGAATTTACCCAAATTTCTTCTTCGGTAAATTTGGCGAGTTTACCATAAGCCCAGTATTTTAAAACATCTAAGGCAACTTGCGGCGAAGCATTAATATTAGCTGGAGTATTTGCCCAAAATTTCTGATTGCCAATTTCTTGAGCAAAACGTTTTTGCCACTGGACAACTTGTGGTGTTCTTAAGGCTTTTTCGAGGCTTAAAGTGGTTATATCAGCAGGACTTAAAATATATTTAAGTTCAGCTAAGGCTACTGAAGTAGCTACACGGTGAATGATATCATTTACCGTCTCGTTTGGTTCACCAGTTATTGGATCTCGATTGCCATATAGACCTACTAAAGTTTCCTGAGTTGATTCATAATAACGGCTGCTAAAGTCTTCTTTGACGATATTTGCATCCTTATTTGTAGCTAGATAATTTGTATCCAAGTGATTATTGTCTAATTCTATTATAGATTGTTTTTCTAAACTGCCTTGCGTCGATACCATAAAATTCCCTTTCTAAAGTGAGTGTGTTAAATTTAACCAAGAATAAATAATTCTTAGCTGATGCATTTTAAATTGTGATATTTAGTTTTTAAATTTAGCCAAGTTAATGTTTTTTTTAATGTATATCTTTAAGCCATGATTGATTAACTTTTGCTTTTTAGATTACTACATATAGCGTATTTTGAAAAATTAATTTTTTTCGTACGCTACCTGTAGTGCCAAGCTTGCTTATATAAAATATTTGACGATTCGATATCCAGGTGTACGTCATTGATACGGTCATAAAATATAAATGGCTTAAAAATCCACTTGAAAACGCCTTGAATTGTAAATTTTATTTTTTTAATATCATGACAATAAGGCTTAAAACCTAATATTTTTGGTTGTGAATTTACATTTGGATTTAATGCTCTAGAGCTTTCAATAGCTTGCGCTAGCTTGGACAAATATTATTATTGCTTATTTTAAGAATTTATTTGTAAAGCTGTTTGCCAATTTTTGCTAAAAATGTTTATTATTGCTGGCTTTTGGAGATTTATTTATTGAGTAATTAATTTAAGTAACTTGATTTTGACATAAATTTAATTCTATAGTGAGTGTATATATATATTTTTTTTTCTATTCAAAATAATTTGTTTTAAACATAGCTGTCTTAACTTTAACTAACATAAATTACCTGGTTTTAACCATGTAGTTTATGTTCTTTTGTTAATTAAACAGATTCATAAATCATAACCTAAAGAAAGAGGTGTACCATGAGTATCAAAAACACTAAGCCCCAAGTTCGTAAAATTAAGCGTTATGGATGGATTCCCAGTCTGCCCGATAAGCGCGATTTGGTCTTTACGGCTCTTAAGACAACTAATCTGCCCAACTTGGTCGATTTGCGCCCTCAATGTCCGGCTATCTATAACCAGGGTAATCTGGGAAGCTGTACTGGCAACGCTTTGGCTGGAATTTTCCAGTTTGAAATGATTCGCCAGAAATTGGCCGAGCTTTTCGTTCCGTCCCGTCTATTTATTTATTATAATGAACGGGTGATCGAAGGTTCGGTTTCTACTGATAGCGGTGCTGAAATCCGTGACGGTATGAAGACGCTAGCCAAACAAGGTGTGTGTTCGGAGAAGTTGTGGCCGTATATCATTTCTAAGTTTGCTAATAAGCCTACAACTGCTTGTTATAAGGCCGCACTGCAGAGCCTTGCGCTTAAGTACATGCGCGTCCGGCAGGATCTCAATCAGCTTAAGGGAACTTTGGCTATGGGGATCCCGGTGGTATTTGGCTTTACTGTCTATGACAGCTTTGAATCGCCTGATGTCGCCAAGACTGGTATTGTCCCTATGCCTGGACCTGATGAAAGTGTGTTGGGTGGGCATGCGGTAGTTCTGGTTGGTTATGACGATAAGACGCAGATGTTTATCGTGCGTAACTCCTGGGGTACCAAGTGGGGACAGAAGGGCTATTTCATGATGCCTTATCAGTATGTCCTGGATGCCAATCTGTGCTCTGACTTCTGGATGATTCAGTCGGTCAGCTAAGCAGTTGCTTTTAACAAAGTGGGGGTAACGAGTAATCGTTATCCTTACTTTGTTTTTTTTACCAGTAATTACTATTTTTTATAATAGATACGAGGCCGGTTTAATTTCTTTTGATTTTATTAATAGAATTGAGTAGTTAATCGTTAGCCGGCTATGTTTTTTTAGCTAATATTACTATATTAATTAGTAATATTAGCAGAATTACTTTATTAATGTATAGCTTTAACTAAATTACTATTTAATTTTTTCGACAATTACGGCTGTACCATAACAAGCTACTTCATTGGCAAATTGATCTTTAGATACAGATACTGATGAGTCATTATAACGAATTGATAAAATTGCATTGGCTCCAAGTTTAGCGGCTCTAATTACCATAGAATCTAAGGCATCCTGCCTGGTTTCACCACACATCTGGATATATGAATTTAACGATCCCCCGCCAGCGTTCATGAATGTCGTTAAACTGGTTTGGATATTTTGATACATATTAGGTTCACGAACCATAACGCCTTGAACAAGGCCGATATATTTTTTTATATGATAGCCTTCTAAATTAGGTGTTGAACTTAACAGTAAGGCTGGAACTTTAATTCCCTCGTTTTGATTGCTCTGTAAGCCTTTGTTAAAGTCTTTTCTTAAAGCTTTTATATCAGTATTGGAATTATTTTGCGGTTGATTAATTTGTTGATTAGTTTGACGATTGATGGGTATGCCTGGTTGTTGACGGGTGGTGGCTTTAGGTGCATAACCTTGTGAGCTTTGTAAGGCCTTGTTGTAAGCATAATCAGGATTTAAAGTCTGGGGGCTATTTGGCGTATAGTAATTGTAATAAGGATTGGTTTGATTATTAACCGGTTCTTCCATATTAGTGTTAGAATTCTGGGGCAAATTATAATTATTTTGTGCCCAGGCTAACGGAGTTAATAGGTTAATACTTATCATAATTAAACTTAACTTCTTCATTATTAGCATCGTTAGATTTTTTTCCTGGTTGAAATTATCAAGTTAAAGTTTAGTTTAATTTAAATAAAATTGCAATTTTGGCAAATTATCTTGATTACAACTTATTAATTTATGTAATTTGAATTTAAACCTAAAGCTGAACTGGTTAAGAATGCCGAAGAATGATGACTAAAATCAAAAATCTTTAATACCTGAATTGGGGTTAGGTGTTTACTGGCTAATTTATAATGAGGGTCAGCTTTTTCATTAATGTCTCGATATGTCTTATTGATTTTATTGATTAATTTAATGGCTTTTATCGGTTCTTTGGCTATCGACGTAGGATCGATAGTTTCACTATCAGGAGTTAGAGTTATTGGTGTGGCTGTTTCAACGTTAGAACTTGTGACAGCTGGTGTTTCTTGCGTTACGGTTATTGGCATATTTTCTTCAGTAGTTATTTGATTGGTAAATTTAGCTAAACTGGCAAATTCGAGGGTGGTACTAATTTCAGGTGGCAATTTTGATAATAACGATTGGGTTATGTTTTCTAAAATTGGTCCGCCAAATTTTGCACCAGTAATACCACCAGCTAACCCGGCCGCTAACTGAGCGCTTCCACTGCCAAAATCTTCAAGGCATTGTTTGGCTTCATTTTGTTGAGCTAAACTAGTTCCGGCTGGGTTATATTCAATTCCAATTGAGGACTTAAGGGCTAATGCGTTATCGACTAGTTTTTTTCTGTTTTCAATTACAGAGGCTAAACCAAGTCCTAAAAATACTAAGCCTACAACTGGAGCTACGGATACAACTGCTCCAACAGCCAGGCCTAAGGCTATATCCTTAGTTATTACTAATGGATGATCAATAATTTCTTTGCCAGCTCCAGCTAAAATGATAGATGTCACATGGCCAGCTTTTTCTAGATCTTGACCAGTTACTTTAGCCGCGTGACTAATTTCCTGACCAGTTATTTTAGCATCATGATGGATTTCTCTGGAGACTAATTTAGCGGTGTGACTAATTTCGCTAGCTGCTAGTTTGGTCTCATGAATGGCTTTGCCATAGACAAATTTAGCGGTATGACTAATTTCATGGCCAGCTATTTTTAAGCCAAGTTCTTCATTGCTTACGGCTTTTTCAGCGGTATGAATGACTTTGCCATAGACTAATTTAGCGGTATGACTAATTTCACTACCGACTAATTTGGTCTCATGAATGGCTTTATTGTAAGCTAATTTGGTTACATGACTAATTTCATGGCCGGTTATTGTTAATGCGGTTGCTTCGGTTTTGCCAATTGCTACGGTTACTTGTTTGACTTCATTGGTGACTGCTTTTGTTGCATTATTTATGTCACCAAGTACATTTCCCCAAAAACTTTTATGGATATTAGCTGGTTCTTTAGCTTGTATATGATTATCATTTGTTTCATTAAACATTTTTTTATCCTAAAGAAAAATTCTGATTATAGTAAATTTGTTAATATATTTTAATCTATGCCAGGTTTGCATATTTTGGACACATTAAATCTAAAACTTTCTTTTAATATCGATTACGGTAATTTCGGGACGGGCAAAAAACCTGACTCTTGGCGCGCTTTCACCTTCCATTCCTAACCCTTTATTTATGTATAAATAAGTATTATCAACTTTATATAATCCTGATTCAAATTTTTTTCCATATTTTGAAGCAGTGATTAAGGCTCCATAAAATGGCAAAGCAACCTGTCCGCCATGAGTATGACCAGCTAAATATAAGTCAATATTATTGGCTCTGGCTTCATAAATTGCATCAGGATAATGATATAAAAATATTTTATAGTCATTGCTTGGTATATTTTTTATTATATCTTTAAGCTTACGTTTGCTTGATGTTGGTTTGCCACATAGCCAAACATGATCGTTTCTGACTGTTACCAAAATGGCTGAATCATTTAATTCGCAAAGCTTTAGTCCTTTAAAACGATCTGGTATACGGGAAGTTGAAATATCCCAATTCCCGCGAATTGCATAAATGGGTGCAATATCGGCTAATTTACGCATGAGGTTGCGAAAATTACTTAGGCTAGCTAGAGAATTTGCGCTATCACCAGTAAAGACAATTAAATCCGGTTTTAATTTCTCAATTACCTTAGGTACCTTATTTTCTAATCTTACTTGTGGGTCACTGTGAATGTCAGATATTTGGACAATTCTAAGGCTGTGCTCGATTTTAGGACTTTGTAATGTTATATATTTTACTTCCAGCCAGTATGGTTCAACAAAAAAGCCATAAACGATGCATAGAATGCCAAAATTACCCAAATAAAAAATAAATGTGGCAAATTTAGAAAAAGCCATACATCTTTTATATTTAATTAAATATAAAAGAACATTTAGGGACAGTTTAAAATAAAGGAAGAAAATAATTGAAATAAGTAAAATAAAATTGATAACAATTATTCTTTCATGGCTATTATTAAACATTAATGCAGTTCTACCTTAATTGCCTTGCGAACAGCTTTGACAAATTTATGAAAAACTATATTGGCCATAATGAAACCATTTTTACTGAATTTATGTTGGCCTACATACATTGAATCCAGTAAATCTTTGGGCAATTCAATTTGGCAGCCAAAGTTAGGTGTTTTGTTAACAATGTTTTTTGGGCTTATGCCTTTGTATCTTGGACTGTTGTCATTGACTGAAAAACCAGCTTTAATAAGATTTTGTTTGATTAATTCTTTTAAGCTTAAATTAAGACCACCGAGCCAAATTACCTTACTGTCCTCAGTCCCATATGAATGAATGGAAATGGCAAATTGCGATTTCTTTAAAAGCTGGATTAAGTCAGGATCACGAAAATGGGTAGCAGTTACATGGAGTTTGGTATTATTCGTTTTAAGTAGGCCTTCAAAATCATATAAGTTATATTGGTGACCAGCTATAGCTTGAGCTAGCTTAGATGTTCCTGGTTCAATTAAGCCACCATGTGGCGCTATAATGGTAACTGGACTTTGTCGGTTTTTGATAATGATTTTAAAAGCTTTGCCATAAATTTCTGATTGTTTTAATTTAGTAAGGTTGGGGTAATAGTCTAAGCATTTGACTGGTGCACATAAAATCGCATTTTGCCTTAGGTTATGGCTAAATGCTGAAATTATTATAAATAGTAATGTTAAATATAAATGATTGGGATAAACGTGAGGTGAATTCTTGACGATAATCATTATTTTAGTTTGAGTAGGGGATTAAAAATTAGAGCCAGACTGTTTTATTGGCAACGCATTGTTTATTTTACCAATTGATAATGTAAATATGGTGTTTAAAATACTAATAGTTTTACGATATGAAATTATTTATGGGGATTGATTCCCATAATATTAACTAAAGCGTTTTCGAGCATTAATATATCTCGTTCAAATATATAGCCCATATGTCCAACCCGAAAGATTTTACCTTTTAATTCATTTTGGCCGTCAGCAATTAAAATCTTATATTGTTCCTTTAAACTTGCTCTTAATTCATTAACTGATAATTGTTTTGGGGCTTTAAAGCTAGTTACACTGTTAGAGGCAAACGACTCATCGGTTACGAGTAAGTCAAAGTTGAATTTTTGGGCAAATTTGCGAACCAGGGTTTTTAATACTTTATGACGATTGAAAACAGCTTCTTTTCCAGTTCTTTTAATAATTTTTAAAGACTCGTTTAAACCGGCGATTAAATTAACATTAGGAGTAAAAGGTGTAGTGTTATTAGCCATAGACTTGCGATATTTATTTAAGTCAAGATAAAATTTAGCATTTTGATTAAGATCATAAGCTGTCCAGGCTTTTGCACTGACAAAAATCATAGCTAGTCCAGGTGGAAGCATTAAGGCTTTTTGACTGCCAGTTATGACAACGTCTAAACCCCATTCATCGATAGGTATGTCAATGGCGGCAAAACTGGTAATAGCATCAACAATGGTTAAAACGTTATATTTTTGACAGATAGCCGCAATTTCTTTTAATTTTAGGGTAACGCCTGTGGATGTTTCATTATGCGTAATTAAAACGGCTTTATAGTTTAGGTCTTGCTTTAAAACGGATTCTAATTCACTCGCTTCAATACCACAACCAGGTTCAGATTTAATGATAGTTATATTACTAGCGATAGCTTGCGCTATTTGCGCTAGCCTTTCGCCGAAAACGCCCATAACCAGGCATATGACTTTGTCGTGAGGATTAATGAAATTAACAATACTTGCCTCCATGGCACTAGTTCCTGATCCAGTCAAAATAAAGGCATCATTGCTGGTTGAACCAAGCCACTGAAGGTCTTTAGTCGTTTCAGTTAAAATTTGTGAAAATTCAACACTGCGATGAGCCATTGGCTGGCTGTTAATTATTTTCATGATGCATTCAGGAACCGGGGTTGGTCCAGGAATAAGTAGTAAATTAGGTTCTTTAATTAGAGTCATATTTTCCTTAAATGGTTAGGGTGAATGAATATAGGTTATTGCCAAAATTAGTTCTTTAAATTTAAACAAGCTATCATTTTAACTTGTTTTATACTGGAAGATTAAATTGCTATAGAGTTATGCTAATTGTCAAGAAATAAAATTATGCATAAATTCTTGTTTTGTGTTGATTATAAGCAAATTAATAATTGTAAATACTTGCAAAAATTAAAAATAATATATTAGGTTATAATCACTATTTCTTATTTTTTTACTTAAGGCTCAAAATAATCTCTATCTAATTTTTTTTGCTAATTTTTTTGTTTAAACCAATGTTTGATGACATTGGTTTGGTTGTATTTGTTTTACTAACTAACCCCAATCACTTAATTATTGGTTTCTTGGGTTAGTAGTTTATTCAATTGCAAAAAACTTAACCATAGTCGAAATATCGACCTTAAAAAGGAGCTCCTAACATGAAAGCTATCGCTTACAACAACGATGTTACAGCCATGATTGTTATCGAACCGGATAACGATTCGGCCATTTCTAACTGTTTGGGTTTTGCCATTACGCGTATTGATCAGTCCACTAACACCAAATTGGTTCTGCCTAATCACATCGCTCCCAATGGTGTGGACAATTCCAGTTTTGCTTCGCAGCCAAGCAATGTGTGGCCTATCCAAGACTTCGTTTGGCGTGATTATTCGGTTGAACTTGGGCACAGTTACGTTTATGAAGTTGTCGCTCTTGGTGGCAGTTTTGACAATTTGTCGGCAATTGCCGGAATGACGGCAACCACCAATGTGGTTAATGTTACCACTGAGGTTGGCGATTACATCAAAGTTGCTTTTACTCGTGGGATTTTGGCTACCCAGTGGATGGCTCGTAATTGCCCCAAGTTGCCCAATGGTGACTTTGACTTTGACGGACTGACCAATTTGCTCAAGACGCCGGGCAATCCCATTCGTGACCAGTTGATGGGTAATGTCAAAACGCTTCTGGAAGAGCCGGTGCTTAAGGCTGCTGCTACCAATGGGCATGTCTATCAGGCGCTGTATGAGTTCACAGATCCTGAGCTTTTGGCTTTTCTGGTGCAGTATGCTAAGGATATTTCGATTATCCTTGGTTCCACTGGCAATAACAACCAGGAGAATCAGCAGGCCAGTGATGATCTTACCAATGCTGGTGCTGAGATCTACAACCGTACTTTGGTGAAGACATCTATTCCTCACAATAAGTGCCAGGCGTCGGTAGATGCCAATGGTAATGGCGTTATGGTAAGTTCTGGGGCAGTCAACTGGACTACGACGGGGATGTGCACGCAGTCGAGTAATGTGATTAACATTATGTCGGCTGAGCTTGCCAATCTTTATGTGGCTCAGTGGAATTTGCTCAAGGATGATACTGTCAACGATAACAGTGAGCAAGGCCCTACTTTGCGCCAGGCTAATGGGACGCAAAAGCCACTGGTTACTTTGCCTGATGGCACCACTATTCAAGTCTGGTTTTCACCGAATACGGACGAAACGATGAAGCCCAAGAACAATCCGGCCACACCTCCCGATATGGCTCAAGTTTTTGCGGCTATTCAAAGTGCTAAAAACTTTGTGGGCTCTTTGCTCTTTATCCCTGGTTATCCAGCGGTGACGAGTGAAATCGTTAACGACTATCCCAATATGAATGGTGTCATGTTTCGGGTAGCTGTGAGCGATAAGGAGGCTTTGCCCTGGAATCTTCCGACTCTGCGGGCTGGCGATCCGCCTTTGTTTGTGGTAGCCGATGCGATTACCAGTCCGTTTGCTGACTACGTGAAGGAGTTCGACTTGCTGCCGGATGCCTTTGCTATCATCCACAGCAAGTACGTGGTGGTGGATCCTTTGGGGCAGGCGGTTGTGGTTACTGGCAGTCATAATCTTGGTTTTAAGGCAAGTTATCAGAATGATGAGAATCTTCTCATTATCACTGGTAACAAGCGTCTGGCCATGTATTACATGGTGGATAACCTGGATGTCTATGACCATTATCTCTTTAACCAGAGGGCTAATGCTGGAACCATTACTGGTGTTCTTGCTAGTGATGATTCATGGCAGGCTGACAAGCTTACCGGCTCGAATCTTTCCATGATTCAGTATCTGGCATCGGGTAATTATCCTGCCTAAACCTATAGGGTAGTTTATTGTCTCAAGAAGGAGTTAGCCAACCAGCTAACTCCTTCTTTTTTTATTGGATTGTATTATAAGATATAGTATTGCTTTGTTGAATGGAAAACTAAGAATTTACATGAATTTATTTGAGTAAATATTTTGGTATTCGTTTTAATTATTTAAATAAAATTGGCCACATATTAAAATTAATCGAACTATTGAGCAATCAAACTTGGCTAATGATTTTAACTTTGAAAGAATGTAAAAGAGCTAAAAAATGTTTTTAGCTCTTTTAAAATTTGTTGTTTTAACTAAATATTTACTTTAAATTTTTCATTTTTTGCGGATGAGGGAATTCAAGGTATCGACCGCGTTTTTGTGCTAAAATTGATTCCACTAATTCGTCGGCGGCTTCTTGCGGGGGAATATTTTTCTTTTGGCCTAAATTTAAAACTTTGGCTACAGTTTCTTCAATTTGAGCAACTTTCTTCATGACTTTGCCTTGATCGTAACCATCTAATTCAGCTGCAACATTTATTAAACCTCCGGCATTAATGACATAATCAGGTGCATAGGCTATATTGCGACCCATTAATCTTTGTCCGTCTGCTTCAGTTGCTAGTTGATTATTAGCTGATCCAGCTACAATTTTACAGTTGAGTTCAGGTATTGTTGTAGAATTTAAGCCAGATCCTAAAGCACATGGGGCAAAAATATCACAATGAACACGATGAATTTCTTTAGCATCTAAAACTTTTACGCCAAATTCTTTTTGCACACGTTTGGTATTTTCAGGATAAATATCAGCCACTAAAATATTACAGCCAGCAGCATGTAAATAACTGCATAAGTGATAGCCAACATGACCAACTCCTTGGACTGCCACAGTTAATTCACTTAAATCATTTTTTAAATTTAAATGTTTTACACAAGCTTTCATGCCTTGAAAAACACCATAGGCTGTCATAACCGATGGATCGCCGCTGCCACCTTCGTTACTGCCGCCAACAGCGTATGCGGTTTGAGATCTTATAGTATCAATATCTTCGACGGACATGCCTACGTCTTCAGCGGTAATATAACGACCCGATAAGGCTTCTACGGCACGACCAAAGGACTTCAATAATTCGGAAGTTTTTTCAGTTTGTGAATTGGCGAGGATAACCGCTTTGCCACCACCAAGATTAAGTCCAGCTAGAGCTGCTTTATAAGTCATGCCTCGAGACAGGCGCAATACATCTTTTAGAGCCTCAGCTTCATTTTCGTATGTCCACATACGGCAACCGCCTAGAGCTGGCCCTAAAACTGTACTATGAACACCAATTATGGTTTTCAGACCGGTTAATTTGTCTTGAAAAAAAGTAATTTGTTCATGATCCTTCATCTCAATACTTGAAAATAATTCCATAGTAAAACTCCTTAATAAAAAATATATTTGCCCCATATTTTTACTACTTTTTATATATTTTGGGTAGGAAATTTTTTATAAAGATTTTGTAAAGTAGCTACTTTACATGATGGTTTGAAGGTGAATTTTGCTCATTGCAACAACGAAACTGCCAAATAATCATGGTGTTGCCTGCTTAACAATTAAAATTATTTTTTTTTAATTAAACTGGTATTAAACTATTTTTTGGGACTATTGGTTAAAGGCATTACCTGAAGACGTTTAATATCGCAGCCAGCTGCAGCGTCCATTACTGCAACAACATATTTTTCGAGGGCGTTAGAATCGGCGCCTAAAAATAATGGTAAGTCATCTTTGCCAAATTGTTTTTGAACTTCTTTAATGGCAGCCATAACTCCTTGGGTGTCTGCAGTGGCTACCGGCTTATCGTTAACTTTGATTTCACCTGTACTGGTTACAAAAACATTGATTTTTTCTTTGTCATCTTTTTGAGGCTTTTGAGGACTTTGACTTGCTGATGGTGGGATGACTTTAAGAACGGTTTGGTTAATTTGGGGCGCAATTAACATCATGATTACCAATAAAACTAAAAATACATCGGTAAGTGGGGTTACATTAATATCGGTAAAAACCTCACCAGCTTTTCCACCTATAGCCATTTATTATTAAACCTCATGTTACTAGCTTTGCTGTCTATAGCCATTTATTATTATAACCATTATTACTAGCTTTGCTGCCTATAGCCATTTATTATTAAACCTCATGTTACTAGCTTTGCTGCCTATAGCCATTTATTATTAAACCTCATGTTACTAGCTTTGCTGCCTATAGCCATTTATTATTATAACCATTATTACTAGCTTTGCTGCCTATAGCCATTTATTATTATAACCATTATTACTAGCTTTGCTGCCTATAGCCATTTATTATTATAACCATTATTACTAGCTTTGCTGCCTATAGCCATTT
>JAKAZS010000068.1 GCA_021815785.1 bacterium | reverse complement strand
GAAAAAAATATCATAAGTTCCAAAACTCCCAAAGTATCTCATCCTTTAAGCTCAATTGCCAGTCCCAATAATTCGAGTAAAGACAAAACCAAAATAACTACCGACCAAAAATCCGAATATAAATCTGCTGGATCAAGTCAAGCCAATCAAAGTCAAAAATCACCTGGAATAAAAAAATATCCTAAAATCACTTTTCTTGAGTCCAAAATATTAAAGAAAACCTATACTTATCAAACCCCCGAATTGAGGTTAGATCGTTTAGAAAACACTGTTTTTGGTAAAGCTAATGACAAATTAAGTATCGATAAAAGAATTAGTTTACTTAACAAAGTCGCTAATCCCCAAATCGTTGATAATTTACCCAATATGCAAGAACGTCATTTTTTCTATACTAATCCTGGACCTAATTCAGGCTCTATGCCTAACAATATGATGGATCTGAATAATCAGTTCAATATGATGTTTAAACAACTCGAAAAACAATTTGACAATTTTGGCAATGAATCACTGGACGGCAATGATTTTAACAATTTTAACCAATTTACCGTACCACGCATTAACCCACCTATACGTTCATTACCTAATGCACCGACACCGATTATACCTCCTTACAATTCACCAAATAGCATTTAAATTTTCTGACAATATTTATACTAGGTTAAAGATTTAATAATTTAATCTCGTAAATGTTAAAATTACCAATATTAGTTAGTAAGTTTAAGGAAAGAACATATAATGAATTTAAAACTTCAAGAAGTTGTGGTGGTTGGTGGCTGTGGTCACGTAGGTCTACCCTTTGGCCTGTTATTGGGGTCCACTGGATTATTTAAAGTTTCATTACTAGATGTCGATAAAAATAAAATCGATCTAGTTAATTCAGGGTGTCAACCTTTTATCGAAGAAGGTCTTGACGAGTTAATGAAATCGACTATTGGTAAAACCGTGACCGCAACACTTGACAAAAACTGTCTCAAAACTGCTGATGTAGTCATAACTGTTATAGGTACACCAGTTGATGCTTATTTAAACCCAACCATTAATATTCTCAAAGATAATGTCGAAGAAGTTATTCAATATATGAAAGCTGGAGCATTACTAATTTTACGAAGTACGGTTTATCCTGGAGCCTCCAAAATAATTTATGAATTAATTAATGGACAAAATGCCAAAATAAATTTAGCCTTTTGTCCAGAAAGACTAGCCGTTGGTTTTGCACTCGAAGAATTAAAGAAATTTCCCCAAATAATATCTGGCTTTGATAAAATTGCCATCAAACAGGCCAGTGAATTCTTCTTGAAATTCACCCCAGGAATTATTGAATTACAACCATTAGAGGCTGAATTAGCTAAATTATTTGCTAATACCTATCGTTATTTAAATTTTGCCATATCCAATCAGTTTTATATGATTGCCAAAAGCTGTGATTTGGACTTTTATAAAATTTATGATGCCATGAAACAAGACTATCCTAGAATGAAAGAATTTGCTAAAGCCGGCTTTGCCGCTGGTCCATGTTTAAGGAAAGATACGCTTCAGCTGGCCGCTTTTGCTAATAATAATTTTTTCTTAGGTCATGCTGCCATGCTCGTAAATGAAGGCTTACCCAATTTTATTGTCAATGAATTAAAAAATCAAATTGATCTTAGCCATAAAAATGTTGCCATCTTAGGCATGGCTTTTAAAGCTAACTGTGATGATAAACGCGATAGTTTATCTTATAAAATTCGCGATCTTATTAAGTTATATGCCAAAAATACCTATTGTAGTGATCCTTATATAAATGAAACCGATTTTGTCGAAATTAATACGGCAATAAAAAATTCTGATATTATTATTGTCGGAGTTCCCCACCGCGTCTATTTAGACCTTGAAATTCCTGCCACAAAACATATCGTTGACGTCTGGAATTTTCTTAAACCAAGCCACACTTTAACAGCTGAGGCTAAACTAACCAATACTGCAGCAATAAAATAAGGATAAATCAATGAAAATATTAATCACCGGGTCCAGTGGCTTTATCTGTGGCTATCTTGTCGAAGAATTATTAAATCGTGGCTATGAAGTTGTGGGAATTGATAATTTTAGCAAATATGGCAAAATAACCAAAAGCTATGATAATCATCCTAAATATAAATTAGTGGTTGGTGATGCTAAAAATGTTGACCTGTTAAAAGAATTAATTGTTGACTGCGATCACTTTGTTTCAGCGGCAGCCATGATTGGCGGCATTTCTTATTTTCATGAATTTGCTTACGATCTTATTGCTGAAAATGAAAGAATGACAGCCAGTGCATTTGATGCAGCAATTTGGGCCTATAAGAATCATAAATTAAAAAAAATGACGGTTATGTCTTCCAGCATGGTTTACGAAAACACCACTGAATTTCCGACTCCAGAAGGAGCACAGATGCGTTGTCCACCGCCAAACTCAACCTATGGATTTCAAAAATTAGCTTGTGAATATTTTGCTAAAGGTGCCTTTGAACAGTATCAATTACCCTATACAATTGTCCGCAGCTTTAATTGTGTTGGTATTGGTGAGCGTAGAGCTCTAGAGCATCGCGAGATTTATTCGGGTAATGTCAAACTTGCGCTGTCTCATGTGGTACCAGATTTGGTTCAGAAAATTCTCAAAGGTCAAAATCCATTACGAATTTTAGGTAGTGGGCAACAAGTTCGCCACTATACTTACGGTGGTGATTTAGCTATTGGTATCAGAATGGCTATTGAAAGTGATAAAGCGATAAATGAAGATTTTAATATTTCTACAGCTACAGCTACTACAGTTATTGAATTAGCGAAAGAAATCTGGGATAAAATTCATGGTGCTAAAATTCCTTTTAATTTTGTAAGTGATGAGCCTTATCAATATGATGTTCAATATCGCAGTCCTGACGTTACCAAAGCCAAAACAATCCTTGGCTATGAAGCTAAAACCAGTTTAAGTCAGATGCTTGATGAAGTGATACCGTGGATTAAAGAACAGCTTTTAATTGGTAAAATTTAGCTAATACCAATCATAAATCAACTTAATAATTCTTAAAGGCTATTCAAAATGAATACAAAACGTTCAGAAATTATTAATATAATTATTCCCGTCTACAATGAAGGCGATAATTTTCCTAATCTTTGGCAGGAAATAACTCAATATGTAACTTGCCCGTTTAAAGTATTCATTGTCTATGATTTTCCTGAAGATAATACTTTGATACCAGTAAACAAAATTATTAATCAGGGTGAAAGCAGAATTAGTTTAATTAAAAATAAGGCTCGTGGAGTAGCTAATGCTATTTATACTGGTTTTGAACAAATAACTGATGGCCCCGTAATACTCGTCATGGCTGATTTATCTGATGACTTAAAATTAATTCCGAAAATGCTAGATCTTTACAATTCAGGATATGATGTAGTAATTGGCAGCCGTTACATGCGTGGTGGCAAAATAATTGATGGGCCACCCGTTAAACAGACCTTGTCAAGGTTGGCTGGAATAAGCCTGCATTTATTACGGCGGATTCCCACTCACGATCCTACCAATGCCTTTAAACTATGCGACAAGAAAATGCTTGCTAGCCTTAATCTTCAAAGCAGTAACGGCTTTGCCCTGACTATTGAAATTACCGTCAAAGCCTATTTAAATAATTTTACAATAACTGAAATACCAGCTACCTGGCGTAATCGAACCCAAGGTCAGTCAAAATTCGCCATGTTTAAATGGCTGAAAGAATATTTACACTGGTATTTTTATGCCTTTAAACCCGTAAAAAAAGCTAAAAGCCTCTAAAATTTCCTACTTACAATTTAATAATACCATTATTTTTATTAAGGAGCCAACTCCGGTAATAAATCAACAGCTAAACTTTAAACTCTATCAGTGAAGTTTATAAATAACGTATACGTATCAGCAGATTAACTTACAAATCAGAAATTGATTCATAGTAATTTAATTAATTTAGGCAAAAATATCATTATGCCAACTATTGCTGAAGTCAATGCTGCAATTAAAGCTGCACTAGCTCCAGCATCTTTTGCCTGTTTAGCCAATTCATGAAAATTAGATCCAATGGCCAAATCAACACATCTTTCAATAGCCGAATTTAAATATTCGACAATTAAAACCAGACCAATCGAAAAAATAACGAAAACCCATTCAACTTTATTTATTTTAAGATAGCTAGACAACAGCACAACAAAAATAGCTATAACAAAATCATACTGAACATTTCGTTCCTGCTTTAAACCAAAGATTAAACCAGCCAGAGCATTTTTTAAAGCAAAAATAAAATTTTTATTTTTTTTCATACTATTTAATTAAAGCAGTAAATTCAGATTCAAAATTACGGGAAATTTTATTTTTAAGTAAAATTTCCGTTTGCAGATCAAACATTATTTTTTTATCATATTCATTCTCGTGATCAAAATCAAATAAGTGAAGTAAGCCATGTATGTATAAAAAAATCAATTCACGTTCTAAAGAATGATTTAAATTTTGACTTTGTTCAATAGCTTTTTCCAAACTTATAAATAATTCACCATAAATCACTTCATCCAAAAAATTTAAATATGGATCATTAATATCCACCAACTTAAATGACAATACATCAGTAGCCTTGTTGATATTACGAAACTGCTTGTTGATAGCTTTAATCTTGAGATTAGAAATAATATAGACATTAAAAATTAATTTATTTTTAAGATCATTAAATTTATCTAAAACAAATTCCTGCGGATAATTTTCTTTAACGATGGAAATAGTTGACCCTAATAATTGTGGCCCAATTGTTTTAAACCAGGCTGGATTCAACTTATGTTTACGCTGTTGATTAGAAAAATATACTTGCACGTTCAATCCAATTTATAATTATTAACTAATTAATATACAAAACATAGCTAATTTCTTGCTTGTAAAGATAAATCATGATAACATAAGTGTAACCAATAAAAATTTGGTCGTAGGTTATCCCCTACGTCATATTTTTTTAATATCCCTTAATTACCTAAATTTGACATTTTTTATACTTAATTACCTGTGCAAGAACCTTTAACTTTAGATCTTAACCCAATTATTAGCACTTTGTGTGAAAAGAATGGATTTGCTGTTGTTGAATTTCGAATTATCCCTAAAGGTAATTTAAAAATTCTTGAAATCACTATCATGAAAAAAGATGGCTTTGTAAGTTTTAATGATTGTGTCCTAATATCCAAAGAACTTAGTACAATTCTTGACACTGATGAATACAGCCATTTATTTAAATCAAAATATGTTCTTGAAGTAATAAGTCCAGGTATCAACCGCATACTTAAAAATGAGAAAGAATATATTTTATTTACTAATCAGTTAGTAAAAGTTAAGACCAAAGTTAAGTATAATAATTTCGGTGATGAATTTATCGGTAAATTAAATGGGGTTAAAGATAATTTATTAGCTTTAACTAATATTCAATTATTACCAAATAAAAAAGTTAAAGAGACAATTACCACCAATGATTCTTTAAATATTGAATTTAATAATTTAATTGAGGTAAAGCTTTTTGACGAAGGATATTTAGCAAAACATTAAATCAAATATTTTGGAGGCAGAAGTGATTAAAATCGGCGATAAACTTTTGGAAGCAGCAGAAGAACTAGAAAGGGAACGCAATATTCCCCAGGATGTCTTTATTTCCTATGTGTGTGATGCAATCGTGGCAGCTTACAAGAAGAAAGTCAAAGACCATGATATAGAAGGTGTTAGAGCTATTTTCGATACTGAAACTGGCGAAATTGGTATTTTTGCGCCTAAGGAAGTAGTTGATGAAGTGAGTAATGCCTATCATGAAATTGGTTTAATTGATGCCCAGGATCTTATTCCGGATGTCAGTGTTGGCGAAGTTTTAGAAATCGAAGTAACACCACCAGATTTTTCTTACTTTGGCCGGATTGCAGCTCAGGCTGCCAAACAACTAATTACGCAACGCCTACGCGAAGCGGAAAAAGAATTAGTCAAACGCGAATTTGAAGCCCGGAAAAACACCTGTACGACTGGTCAGATTGAACGAATAGAAGTAGTTAATAATTCAAAACCAGTAATTGTTGTTAATTTAGGACGAGTTGAAGGCTATATTCCCGTTAAAGAACAGCTTCCTGGAGAATCCTACCGTGTCGGCAACCGAGTAAGGGTTTATATCCTTGAATTAAAAGACACCGGTAAAGTTCCCCAAATAATTGTCTCTCAAGCCCATCCACAATTGGTGCGCGAATTATTTGAGCTTTACGTCCCAGAAATCGAGGATGGCACCGTAATTATCAAATCAATTGCCCGTGAAGCTGGCTATCGAACGAAAATCGCCGTATATTCAGATGATCCAAATGTTGATCCAGTTGGTGCCTGTATTGGAACTCGTGGTGTCCGCATTCAAAATGTCGTAGCCGAATTAAGAAACGAAAAAATTGATGTAATCCGTTTTTCTACGGATCCAGTTGATTACATATCCCATGCCTTAAGCCCAGCTAGAATAACGACAGTGGCTCTCTATGAAGACCCGAAATTTAGCTCTAGCCTTAAAGCCAAGGCGAACCAAGATTCATTGGACAATTTAAATAGTCCAGATGATTTAGCTAAAGTAAATGATGAAAGTAAAAAACATCCTGAAGAAGAAACTGAATATCAAGGCAAACGTGCCGAAGTAATTGTTCCTGATGATCAATTGTCATTAGCTATTGGTCGTGGTGGCCAGAACGTTCGTTTAGCAGCTAAATTAACGAAATGGAAAATTGACATAAAGTCCGAAAGTCAGTCTGGTGGTTCTTTTAAATCTCTAGATCAGGTGATTGAAGAAATTTAACCATGGTTTTTCGTCAATGTGCTGGATGTAAAATTAATGATGATAGAAATAACTTAATTAGAATTACATTTGCTAAAATAAAAGGACAGATTGTGATAAATAAGGCAGACCGGTTTATTTTTGGAAGATCACTATATTTATGTAAAGATATTAAATGCAGGAGGTTATTTGCTAATCCAAAAAAAATGAAACATTATTTCGCTAGCCGACAAAAAATTGCCGTTGGCGAAATAAATCTTGATGATAATATAATTGAAGAAATTATCAAGTAAAATCAACAAAACAAATAGGTATAGTAGATGACCAGATTAGGGGGTCTAATTAAGTGAACGACAGAATTAGAATATATGAATTAGCGCGCAAGATGAATTTATCGAATCCTGACCTAATAACCGCGCTTAGAGAATTAGGCTATGATGTTAAAAGTCATTCCAGTACTGTAGAAGCTTCTGTAGTAGGACTGTTAATCAGCCATATGGGGAAGAAAAAACTCAGTACCGAAACCGTTCATGCTAAACCGAGTGCTCCTAAAGAAATGAAACCAATGCCTAAGCCGGTAACTAGTGAATTACCGCCACCTTTAACCAAACCAAGGGTTTTAGGTCGGTATAAAAAAGTTGTCGAAGGTGCACCACTTATTGAAACTGTAGCGATTACTGAAACCGTTATTGAAACATTACCACCACAACCCAGCAAATCGGATCTGCCTAAAATGCCAGATCCGGCTGTTCAGGAAATCATCAGTTTAGATAGTCCTGAAGTCAAGTCGCCAATTACTCAAAATCTTGAGCCCGTTGCAACTACTAGCACAGAAACCACTGGAATAATTCCCTTAAGTGAAACAACTCCAGAATTATTGTCGAGCCCACTACCACAGACAATCGAAACAAATCCAGTAACTCCAATTAATCCCAAGGAAAGTGAGACAATTACCTTAAAACCTAATGCTCCTAGCGTACCATTTAGAGTTGGCGCTCCCTCGCTAAAGGCGGTACCACCAAGACCAACCAAAACATTTAAACACCATGGCGATCAAAAATCAACCATCAAGAAAGATGATAAAGCATCAAAATCAGCCGTTGTTGAAGAAAAGCCAAAAATAGTAGCAATAGTTTCGCCACTCACGGTATCTGAATTATCTGATAAGTTAAATATTTCGGAAACTGACATAATCAAAAATTTATTTGCTAAAGGCGTTATGCGAACAGTTAATCAATTGATTGAAACTGAGTTAGCTCAAGATTTAGCCCGTGATTTTGAATTTGAAGTTTTAACTGAATTACCTTCAACTAACTTAGACAAAGCCCAACGCAATGAAATGGACGAAACCACCATTCTTGAAGATGATGAAAACTTACTCATAAGACCCCCAGTGGTAACTATCATGGGACACGTTGATCACGGTAAAACATCTTTATTAGATGCTATCCGACAGACTAAATTCCAGGTAGTAGATTCAGAAGCTGGTGGTATTACTCAGCACATTGGTGCCTACCATGTTGAAGTTCCTCACGAAGATGGCAGTATCAGACAAGTTGTTTTCCTGGATACGCCAGGCCATGAGGCTTTTACAGCTATGCGTGCTCGTGGCGCTCGAGCAACTGATATTGCCATATTAGTTGTGGCTGCAGATGACGGAATTATGCCTCAGACAATTGAAGCAATTGATCACGCCAAAGTTGCCAAAGTTCCAATAATTGTAGCAATAAACAAAATTGATCTACCTGGAGCTGATCCTGATAGAATCTTAACTCAGTTAATGGAATATGGGCTAGTTCCTGAAATATATGGTGGCGATACGGTAACCGTAAACGTTTCAGCTAAAAAACGTATTGGCCTAGATGAATTACTTGAAATGATTTTACTGGTAGCTGATGTAGCCCAACTACGAGCCAATCCCGACAAACCAGCTCGCGGTGTGATTATTGAAGCCGAATTATCGCGAGGCCGCGGAGCTGTAGCAACTGCTCTAGTCGAAAATGGAACATTGCGTGAAGGTGACTATATTGTGGCAGGAACCAAATCTGGACGCGTTCGAGCTTTATTTGATGATATGGGCAGTAGGGTTAAAGCAGCTGGACCATCTATGCCAGTTGCGGTCTTAGGTTTAGATGATGTGCCTTCTGCTGGCGACCGATTTGAAGTGGTAGGCGATGCCCAAGCCTTAAAAGTCTTGGTTGAAAAACGTAAAGATGCCAATGTTGATCGTAAATCGAACCAGGTTACTTTAGAATCTTTCCATGATTTATTAACAAAAGGTGAAATCAAAGAGTTAAATGTAATTATCAAAGCCGATGTACAAGGTACAGCTGAAGCCATTGCTGACTCGGTACGGAAATTATCGACTAGTCAGGTACAGGTAAGAGTTTTACGGATTGCCTCAGGTGATATATCAGAAAACGATGTAAATTTAGCCTCTTCAGCTAGTGCAATTATAATTGGCTTTAATGTTCAGGCTGACCAAAATGCGAATAAAGTACGCGACCAACTCGGTGTTGACATCAAAGAATATGATATTATCTATAAGATTACCGATGACTTAGCCATGGCCATTGAAGGCCTAATCCAGCCCGTTAAAGAACTAGTATTAATTGGTGAAGCTGAAGTAAGACAGCTATTTAAAGCTGGCAAAAACAATGTAATTGCTGGTTGTTATGTATTAAATGGCAAAATCCAGAGGAATTGCCAGGTTAAAGTTGAACGGCAAAAAAGCATAGTATTTGAAGGCAAATTAGATAATTTAAGACGTTTCAAAGATGATGTCAAGGAAGTGGCAGCTGGGTTTGAATGTGGTATAAGTTTTGAACGGTTTAATGATCTTATTGAAGGCGATATCATCAAAGCGTTTATCCTGCAAGATGTTAAAAAATAATTTTATAAAAATTATTTTAAGGAGTACATTATGGTATCAAATCAGCGAAAATTAAGACTATCTCAATCAATCAAACGAGAAATGTCCGAATTATTACAGAAAGACTTAAATGATGCCCGCTTAACTGGAATTATTTCAGTAACTGATGTTGAATTAAGTAATGACTACCGCAACTGTAAAATCTTTATCTCGGTTTTTGGCAGTGAACTTGATCGCAAAAACTGCTTTCTAGCACTTGAAGATCGAACTGGGTTTATCCGCGGTGAAATCTGCCGTCGCTTAGGTATTAAATTTGCTCCCGAAATTTTATTTAGATATGATGATTCGCTAGAACGTGGATCAAAAATTTCTCAACTTTTAGCTGAAATTGCCAAAGATTCTCCTGAATAATATTTAACATGTTTGGTTTTATAAATATAAATAAACCCATCAATTTAACATCACATGATGTTATTCATGCTCTTAGAAGAATTACCAAAATAAAACAAATTGGCCATGGCGGTACCATCGATAAATTGGCTTGTGGAGTACTACCAGTAGCAATTGGTAAAGCAACCCGACTACTTCAGTTTTTACCAAGTAATAAAACATATCTAGCCACGATAATTCTTGGTCTAAATACTGACACTTATGACTTAGACGGGAAAGTACTTAATGACTGCAGTCAAAGTCTTAATCTTAGCCACAAACAAATTAGTGACACCTTAAATACATTTATTGGTGATACGCTGCAAAAGCCCCCATTATATTCAGCCTGTAAGCTGAATGGTAAAAGACTTTCGGATCATGCCAGATCCAATAATACAATTGATGAAATAAAATCCCGCCCAATAACAATTAATGACATAAAACTATTAAATGTCAGCCTTCCCGAAATAACTATTGAGGTTAACTGTATGGGTGGCACCTATATACGTTCCCTAGCCTATGATCTTGGTATGGCCTTAAACTGTCAAGGAGCCTGTCTTAAATTTTTACAAAGAAATCAGTCCGGAATATTCAAAATCGAATCAGCCTTTAGCTTAAATCAAATTCAAGAAGCTCTATCTGATGACCCTAAGTTATCATCAATAATAAAATCCCCACAAGAAATATTGGCCTTTACCAACATTGAAACAAATAACGACACCACTATAGCTGATATTAACAATGGTAAATCCATAGCCAAAGGACTATTAGGGCTTAACGAAAATTTTACAGAACGCCATATCTCGTTAAGCAACAATGGTAAATTATTCGCCGTTTTAGAAGGAACTGTAAACAATCAATACCATCCCAAAATTGTTTTTAAATAATTTATGATTAACCCAAATAAACCTGACTATTCAACAATTTCAATTTTTAATATTATTATTATTAGCGAAGCAATGGTATTGCTAATTTCGACAATTTGGATGGCAGCAGTCAAATTAAATCTAGCCAATAGTTTTCATTTTAACCGATATTGCCTATATTATGGTATTTCAACTGGTCTGTTAATTGCCATTACTAGTAAAATTTTATATGTCTTAGGTGACAAATTTAATATAAGATTATTTCAAAGTCTTAAAAACATCTATGCTGATGAAATATATAATAATTTTAAAAAATTTAGTTTAAACCAAATTTTTATGATTAGCTTAATATCAGGATTTTGTGAGGAAATTTTCTTTCGCGGAGTATTGCAAGAAGAAATTGGGATAATTCCCTGTAATTTAATTTTTGCTTTTTTACATGCTCCAAAATTCAGCTTTTGGCTTTTATTTATTCTAACTTTATTAGCCGGACTGTTATTTAGTTATTTAAAAATTCACTTACATTCATTATGGCCACCAATTATTGCTCATAGCCTCAACAATTTTATTTCATTTTTATTTTTAAAATACATTGTTACCATAAAAAAAAATTAAGCGCTAAATTCAAATGACTAAATTAATTATTGTAATTAATAAGAGAGATCATTATTTAAGCTTGAATGACCTTCTGAATTAATTAAATCGTTCATATATAGTCTGTCTGTTTTTAATTAAGTCTAGAAGAATTGGCTGTACTTCATAATTTAACCCGCTAACACTAGCTAAACCTAATAATTTTTGATAGACAACTTCTAAGCCAAGATAATCAGCATAACATAATAAGCCACCATAAAATGGGGCAAAGCCCGTACCAAAAACCATAGCCAAATCTAAGCTTGACGCACTAACAACCACGCCATCAGCCAGACAACGTAAAGCCTCATTAATCATTACCATTACGAGTCTATCGATTATTTCTTCATTAGATTTATGACTATTTAATTTCTGTTCAATAATTTCACGACTACTAGCCTGATAAATTAACTGTAAAACAGCAGGATTAATAGCGGTTTTTTTTAATTTGTCATCATACTGGTAAATACCTAATTTAGTTTTCTTGCCTAATGACTTGCTTTCAATTAAATCATTAAATAGCGCAACCGGTTGCATTCTATCGCCAAAAGCTTCATGTAAAATATGACTGACTTTAAAGGCGACATCTAAGCCTACTTCATCTAATAATTCAAAAGGTCCCATTGGCATACCAAATTTTTTCATAGCCTTATCGATATTTTCAATAGGTACTTTAGCTATAGCAAGTAATACAGCTTCGTTTAAATATGGCCCTAAAATACGATTAACGATAAACCCTGGAGCCGAATTAGCAATTACCGGCGTTTTGTTTAATTTTAGGACTAAGGCTTTAGCAATAGTTAAAACATTAGGAGTAGTATGGCTTGTTTTAATTATTTCGACTAGATTCATTTTATGAACTGGGTTAAAAAAGTGAATACCAATAACTTTGGATTTGTCATTAGCCTTACTAGCTAATTCTTCAACGGATAAAGATGAAGTATTGGTAGCAAAAATAAATTCTTGCTTGTTTACTTTAGTAATTTCGTTTAAAACATCAATCTTACTATTCATATCTTCAATAACTGCCTCAATCACCAGATCACATGTTGAAAAATCAGCATAATCGAGAGTTGGCTTAATATTAGCTTTAAAATCAGTAGCATTATCGTTGGTTATTTTTTTCTTTTCCACTAAACTTAAAAACAATTTATCAATGATACCAATACCACGATTCAGAAAATCCTGGTTAACATCTTTGAGTACAACCTTGAAATTAGCAAAAGCTAATGCCTGAGCAATTCCAGCTCCCATTACGCCAGCTCCCACAACCCCAATAGTGGTTAAAGGACTATCAATATGATCATTTTTTTTACTTTCATTTTGCGCAAAATAAATATTTAAAATACTTTTAGCAACATGCGAATGCAGTAATTCACTAAATGCCAAAGATTCCTTTTCATATAAAGATTGGCTACTTTTCATACCAACATTTTTCATTACCTCAATTACTTTATATGGAGCCGGATAAAAACCTTTGGTAGTTTTCTGCACCGACTTTTTAACTTGATTAATTAATTGATTACGCACCAAGCCAATTTTCAAAATATTGGATTCAAAAAAATAAGATATTGGCCTAGCTGTTTTTTTTAATGATTTTTGATTAATTACGGATATGGCTCTATCTAATAATTTATCTTCCTCAACTAATTCATCAAGAATCCCTAATTTTAAAGCTTTTTTAAAATTAATTAATTTACTGGTCAGAATTAAATTTAAAGCTTGCGTTAAACCAGTTAATTTAGGTAAATTAACACAGCCGCCCCAAGCTGGTAAAATACCCAATTTAACTTCCGGCAAACCTAATACACTATCACTATCACTATTGCCAATGCGATAGTCACAAAATAAGGTTAATTCTAAACCACCACCTAAACACATTCCATTAATCAGGCATATTTTAACTGGTTTTAAACCATTAAGCCTTTGAAAAACTGATCTACCCATCATTGAAGCTTCATAAGCTTTAATAATTGACTGCTTTTGCAAATCACTAATTGCTTTAATATCAGCACCAACAATAAAACTGTTTTTTTTAGCACTACTTAGAATAATACCACTAGCTAAAGTATCATTACTAATTTCATCGAGGCAAACATTAAATTCATTAAGGAATTCAGCATTAATAATATTAAGCTTTTCATTCACATTATCAAAAATAATCTGATAAATATTATTTTCAAGTTTAATTAGTTTCAGAAAATTATTAGTCATGTTGTGATTATCTTTTTAGTCAAAATGAGGATTTTTAATTAAGGTCGCAATACCCATACCACCACCAACGCATAAAGCCGCAACTCCATATTTTAAATTTTTTAATTTTAATTCGATGGCCAATGTTAAAAGCAATCTAGCTCCACTCATACCAATAGGATGGCCTAAGGCAATGGCTCCACCATTGACATTCACCTTACTTCGATCAAGATTTAATAGTTTTTCGCAAGCCAAATATTGAACAGCAAAAGCTTCATTAATTTCCCATAAATCAATATCGGCTATATCTAAATTTTGCTTTAATAACAATTTTTTTATGGCAAAAACCGGGCCTAATCCCATTTGATAAGGATCCAGTGCCACCACACAACTATCAACATAAGTTGCTAAAACATTTAAATTCAACTTGCTAGCAAGAGTTTTTTGAGCCAATAAAACTAAACATGCGCCATCATTGATACCCGAACTATTTCCTGCGGTTATACCTTGTGTCTTTAAAACCGGCTTTAAAGTACTTAATTTTTCTAAACTAGTTTGACGCGGATGTTCATCTTTTAACATAAAACCACGATTAGGTAATAATACCGGTTCAATTTCTTGATTAAAACGCAAACTCTTTTGAGCAGCTAGAGCTAAATCTTGCGATCTTAAGGCATACTCATCAGCCTGATTTCGGGTAATATTAAAAGTATCCATTAGTCTTTGAGCAGTTCCGGCCATATAAACCGTTTTAAGATCCCAAACTAATTTAGTGGGCGCAAGCCCATCATTAGCAAGTTTAAAGAAAATTGGGCGTGGTCCAAATTTAATATATTTAGCAAAAAAACCACTAAACCGCATATCAGCAGGTAATAAATAAGGAACGGTTGACAAAGATTCAGCACCACCAGCAATAATTATTGAAGCTTTATTGAGCTGCAATTCTTTTACAGCTAAATTAATCGCCTCAAGCCCTGAAGCGCATTGCCTTTGAATCGTTAACCCGGGTACTGTTACCGGTAAAGTCGATTTTAAAATAGCACATCTAGCGGTATTAGGATAAAATGAATTCTGATAACCATGCCCTAAATACAAACTATCAACATATTGATTATTTATATTACTTTGAAGCAAGAGCGCATCAATTAAATTACCCACTAAACTGTCAATTGGAATTTTTTTTAAAGCCCTACCGTAACCACCAATTGGTGTTCTTAAACCAGATACGATAACTACGTCTTGAATACTAGCCACAAAAATCTCCTGAACATTTATATTTTAAGCATAAATTAGCCCATAAAACATTAAATCTATACTCTTAAACCTAATCAAAATCATAAAAATCCTTAAGGCTTACCTTTAGCCCTAGAAACATTAGATTGATTTAATAAATAAACAAATAAATTTTAACACATGACTTATTGGTAACTTTTATTTTTTTCTATGATAGTATGGCCTTGGACACCTAAACCGAACGAACTTACCTATGCTTAGGTTTAATCTTGGCGTCAGTCTCTCAAGCCTATGTTTATTACTATTTCTGAAACACTAACTCTTAAGTAATGCCTAAAGAATCAAATAATCCAGATTATATATTCAAAGATTTATTTAAAAATAAAGAATTAATAATTGATTTACTTAAAAATATTATTGATAAAGACTGGGTTCGCGATATTGATTTTGATACTTTAGAATTATTATTAGCCAAATGGCTACCATTGAAATTTCTGAAGATATTGAAGAAGATTTAAAACATTATAAAAAGTTAATTCTTTTAATTAAAAACGATAAATACTTATTGTCAACTATTAGGAAATGGTTTATAATGACTATAAGTTGTAAAGGGTACAACGTAACTGAAGACGAACTTATAATAATTGAAGAAACACTTTTATTCGAGGGTAAAATGCTTAAACAAAAAGCGGCAAACATAGCTAATAAATTTAGGGAAGAAGGTAAACTGGAAGGTAAACTAGAAGGTAAACTAGAAGGTAAACTAGAAGGTAAATTGGAAGGTAAACTGGAAGGCCAAATTGCGTTTTTGACAAAACAACTTAAGGTTAAATTTGGTCAAATTAGCCCTGAATTTGAAAATAGACTTCAATCTGCTTCTTATGTTGAATTAGATAAATGGCTGGTTAAATTATTGACAGCTGCACAAATTGAAGAAGTATTTGAAGACAATTAACAATTATTTTTGAGCTTTAACTATCGGACGAAGTCAAATGAACCCATAGTTTGCTTGCTAAAAACCATTTAATAAAAGAAGACTCTTAACATAATTAAGAGCCTTCTTTTATTTCTATACTTATTTTGTT
>JAKAZS010000067.1 GCA_021815785.1 bacterium | reverse complement strand
ACAAAGAATTTGCATAATTGCCGCAGCTCGATTTTTCGATAATTTAACGATCATTATAAAATAATTTCAATGTTTAAGATAATCCAAATATTATAATTTATTTGGGGCAATTTTTAAGCAATAAAAGTAAAGATTAGCCATTAATCTACTAAAATAATATTGTTGCCAAATTTTACTGGTTGAACTGACCACATTAATAAATCAGGGAATTTAGCTGATATTGCATCTTTAAATTTGTCGACTCGATCTTTATCGGTAAAAATTGCATAAATACAAGATCCTGACCCAGTTAAATGAGCCACATCCGGATTTAATTTTAAAACAGCTTGATACAATTCTTTTAAATCTGGATAAGTTTTAAAAACTACTTTTTCAAAGGAATTTTTCAGATACCGATAAAATCGCTGGTAATCATTTCGATCTAAAGCATTTAAATAGTCTGAATTTCTTTTGATATTTTTTGCTAAATTATCATTATCATATTTATCAAATTCAGCATAAGCCCATGCTGTCTGAATATTAAGCTTAGCAGGTTTAAGCAAAACCATATGATAATCAAAAAAATAATTACTGATATCAATTAATTGATCACCAAAATGATGACCAAATTGTAATCCACCATTTAAATTAAACGGAACATCAGCACCCAATTCTTTAGCTAAAATTATTAATTTATCGTAAGATAAAGGGTTTTTAACTATATTATTTAATAATTGTAAAGTAGCAGCACAATTTGAACTGCCACCACCAAGACCAGCACCAATAGGAATATTTTTTGTTACGGAAATTCTAATTTTAAAATTAAAAACCAATTTAGTTAAGTCTATAAATGCCAATATAGCCTTAACAATCAGATTATTATTATCTAAGGGAAATGATCCATAATTGTTAGTCAAATTTAGTTCAACTGTAAGATTTTGGCAGGGATAAAATTCAAATTTTAAGATATCAGTTAAATTTACCGACTGCATTAAAGTATGAACATTATGATAACCATCCGGAAATTTATTTAAAATCTGGAAAAATAAATTAACCTTAGCATTACTATATACAGTATATCTATTTCCAATCATTTTTTATTTATATAAATCTTTTGCGTAAGATCATTAAATTGTTTAAGCGATAAATCCTGAGATCGAGCTGATAAATCAATGTCTAAATCCTGAAAAATACTTTCAATTTGGGTTATACCTAAATTTAAAGATGCTAATGTATTCTTTAACATCTTTCGTCTTTGCTTAAAACCAAGTTGAACAATTTTACGCAAATTATTAGGATTATCAATTTTTACTTCTGGATCAAGAACAGGTTGCATTAATACAGTTGCCGAATTTACTTTAGGACTTGGATAAAAATATTTTTGCTTAATTTCCTGTACAAATGATATTTTATTATAATAATTAGCTAATATTGTCAAAGCGGAATAATCACTTGCTCCAGGTTTAGCTAAAAGCCTTTGGGCTACTTCGAATTGAATCGTAAATACTACAGTTTTAATATTGGTCTGCCAGGATTTTGGTGAACCTAATTCACCAAAAATATGAGCAATAAGTGGTGTAGTTATCTGATAAGGAATATTGCCAAAGATAATAATATTTTTATTAGCTAATTTATTAAAATCAAAATCAAGAGCATTAGCCTCAATAGCAGTGGTAAGTGGTAATTTTAAACGATTGACATATTTAACACAACGTGGATCAAGATCAATTGCAATAGTAGGAATTGTTTCATTACTTAAAAATCTTGTCAAAAAGCCAAGACCACAACCGATTTCAACAATAAGATTATATTGGGTAACATCTAATAAATTAGCTATATTAACTAATTTATCGATATCAACTAGAAAATTCTGACCTAGCCGTTTTCTGGTATTGAATTTTATAGCTTCATTTATTAACTGTTGATTAGTATAAATATTATTTACTTTCAATTTCTTTCATTTCACTTAAATTGTTTTTATTCTCAGTGTGAACTTTTGATTCATCACCATTATTATTATCATCTTTCCAAATAAGTTTTAATTTTACAATACGGTGACGGTCTGCTTCAAATACTTTTAATACATAGCGATCACTTTCAATTTCATCACCTAATTGTGGCTCTTTGCCAAGTTTGCCAAAAACATGTCCAGCTAAAGTATTAAATTCTTCATCATTTATGTCTAATTTTAATTTTTCATTTACTTCTTCAAGATCGATTTTTGCATCTAAAATTAAACTGCCATCTGGATTTTCCACAATCCATTCTTCAACGACATCACTTTCGTCAGCAATATCGCCCACGAGTTCTTCCAACAAATCTTCAAAAGTGACCAGACCACCAGTACCACCATATTCATCTACCACAATAGCCATATGACATTTACTCTTTTTAAATTCACTAAGCAAATCACCCAGATACTTGTTTTCCGGAACAATTAAGACTTTACGAACTAGCTTACTAACTGTTTCTTGCTGTTTATTGTCAAGCAAGGCTCTTAAACCATCACGGATATGAATAACGCCTAAAATATTATCAATATTTTTTTCATAGACCGGAATACGTGAATGTCCGTGTTCTAGAGCAATTTCCACGAATTCATTAATAGTGGTATTCACTTCAATACAAGTCATATCAGTTCTCGGAGTCATTACCTCGCTGGCTACCGTATCGGCAAAATCAAAAACACTGTGGAGCATTTCTTCTTCATCGGGTTCTAAAACACCATCTTCATGGCTAGCTGTAACAATTCTGCGTAATTCTTCTTCAGTATGCCCTAATTTGGGCTTAGGTAATTTTTCTACTCTTAACAATTTTAGAATTAAATTACTCGACTGATTTAACAAGGAGATAAAAGGATTAGTAATATAACACCACCATTCAATAGGGTGGATCATAACTAAAATAACCTTTTCAGCTCTTTCATAAGCATAGGTTTTAGGTACCAATTCACCAAAAATCGTCTGGAGAAAAGCTGTAGTAATAAACGCCACGACATAACAACTAGCTGTTACACTTGAAGAAATAGCTATATGAATTTGGGGATTTATATTAAAAATATCCATAATTAACCCCGTTAAACTACTTGCCAGGGTAGCTTCACCCACAGCACCTAAAACTAAGGTAGCTAAAGTTATTCCAAGCTGACAAGCAGAAATAAAACGCTCAGGATTATCTAAATGATTTAAGACTAACCGGGCACTTTTATTGCCTTCATCAGCTAATTGCTCAATATGAATACGCCTTACTCTAGCTAAAGCCATTTCAGTAGCAACAAAAAGAGCATTTAAGGAAATCAATATAGAAATTAGTAAGA
Source organism: bacterium (assembly GCA_021815785.1). GTDB lineage: Bacteria > Cyanobacteriota > Vampirovibrionia > Obscuribacterales > JAKAZS01 > JAKAZS01. The sequence continues at coordinate 13,033 of JAKAZS010000067.1, read as the reverse complement.
ATTGATTAATAGTAAACAAAGCAACCTAAAATTGCCTGCTCCTTAAAAAACCACAAAAAACCAAGTTTAAGCAAAAATGCTTAAAAAAATGTCTACAACTGTCAGGTTCTTCCATATTAAATGAGTAAGCTTTAGAGCTAGTTCCTCTTGACAATAACCATACAGGATTATTATAACATGTAAAAAGTCTAAATTGTTAAAAATTTAATCTTAAACTTTTAACAATTGTCATAAGGATTACTTACATTAACCTGAAAAATTTTAAGCTCTTTTTTTTCATTAATTATGGTCTAAATACCCATGCATTGGTTGAGATTCATTAGCCGCCAATTCATAAGGCTTAAGCTTGATAATTTGGGCTTGGGGTTGATTATTTTCAGTACTAGCCTGCGGTTGTTGCGAATTTTGTTTAGACTTATCTTTTGGTGAACTATGTTTTTTTAACATTTCCTGTTCTTTAATTTGTTCACGAATTAAATTAACGGTACTATTTAATGGTGGTTTACCAAATACATACCTTAAACCATAAAACAATCGAAAATCAATTCCCGAAAAACCTAAATTGCCACCAGAATGAAAATTATAAACTGGTTCAGCTCGGACAAAGGAATAAAGACCTGGCACTTGTCTAAATAATTGTTTATCAATTTCAAAATCAAGTACCCATAAATATGAATTCAAAGGATATAGCTTGGAAGCAAACTGATTACGAAAATTAGTCACAAACGTTGAATTAAATAGGAATATATAAGAATTACGTTTCCAAAGGGCACCAAAAGTATAATAAGGATCCATTTCAGCTGTAGGAGCCTGAAAAAAATAACGCCCACGCATTTGCAAAATTGTACTCATATAACCAATGACATTAGGTGTGAACATATGAGTATAGGTAATACCAGGTAAGTAATCAAAAACTGCTGGGGCTCTAGTTTCATACAATTCACGTAGCATGAATTGACCCATTAAATTACCTCTGCGGCCAATCGGAATATCCTGCTGAATACCTCCACCAACTGACTGAATGACACTATCCAAACCTTGATTGCGTGGCCTAAATAACGTATCAGATATCATAAAGTAATTACCAAATATTCGCGTATGTGGGGTTAAGGCCCATCCAGCCGTTAAATTTGGATAAATACGAAAAACATTATCGGTACTATCCGATAAGCCGATAGTTTTTTGAATTGAAGCTTTTTGGGCTGGACTTAAAGCTGCATAACTTGATCCAGTTGGAAATTGTTTAATTAATTGGCGTTTAATAGGATATTGCCAGGGGTTGGTTTCTAGACGAAAGGAAGACTCAATTACTGAATTAAAATAAAACTTACTGGGCAATTTTTGCAAAGCCCTAATTTTAAAATTTTCAAATTGGCTAGCACTAGTCTGGTTAAAATTTAAAGGCAAAACATCAGTTGGCAAAATCGTACCTTGCGCTATAACGGCCTTGATACTTATTAAGTATAAAACCAATAATAAAATAACTAAATAGTAAATTTTATTAACCAATAATTTTAACCAATATAAAAAACTATATTAAACTTTAATTCTAAGATTATTTTCTAAGACATTAAAGGCAAAGTCTAAGTCATTAATTAGATCATCAATATCTTCAATACCTACAGAAAAACGTAAAAGACCATCAACAATTCCCCGTTCAATACGATCTTTTTCGGGTATTGAACCATGGGTCATGGAACTGGGATGACAGATTAATGACTCAATACCACCAAGGCTTTCGGCTAAAGTAAAAATTTTAGTACTTTTACTTAATAAATTAGCTGATTCATACCCACCTTTTAACACAAAAGAAACCATACCACCAAAACCACGCATTTGGGTTTTAGCTAAATCATGTTGAGGATGATCCGGTAAACCTGGATAATAAACACTTTCAACAGATTTTTGCGCTTTTAAAAACTTGGCTATGGCCAAGGCATTTTTTTCATGTTCGCGAGCTCTTAAACTTAACGTTTTAAGACCTCGTAAAACTAGAAAACAGTCCATTGGACCTGGAATCCCTCCAACTGCATTTTGATGAAATTTAAGTTCTTCATATAAATTTTCATCATTAACGACAATAGCTCCACCAACTACATCTGAATGACCGCCAATATATTTAGTAGTACTATGAACAACAATATCAGCACCCAAATCAAGGGGATTTTGAAAATATGGACTAGCAAAGGTATTATCTACAACGGTAATAATATTATAACTTTTAACGGTATTTACTAAACTTTTAATATCAGCTAATCTTAAAAGTGGATTGGTAGGCGTTTCAATCCAGAGCATTTTTGTATTAGGTTTTATGGCTTGTTTTACTAAATTCAAGTTTCTGGTATCAAGAAACGTAAATTCAATATTATAATTAGTTAAAACTTTAGCGAATAAACGATAAGTGCCACCATAAACATCTTCACCCACAATTACATGACTGCCAGCTTTTAATAAATTACCCACACAGCTAGTAGCAGCCATTCCAGAGGCAAAAGCCAATCCATGCTTGCCATTTTCCAGACTAGCCAAACACGTTTCTAATGCCGTTCGCGTTGGATTATGAGTACGTGCGTATTCATAACCCTTATGAACGCCAATTTCACTTTGGGCAAACGTAGATGTCTGATAAATTGGTGTCATAATAGCACCAGTACTGGGATCTGGCTCCTGGCCAACATGAATAGCTTTAGTGGAAAATTTCATTTTTTTAATAACCCCCTTTGGTTAAAAATTATCGAGAATAAACTTCACTTTTTTTTTCAATCATTTGATTTTGCAAATAGTCTATAATATCAGCCTTAGTTAATACTCCTGTTACCTTATTATCTTCAGTAACGATGACTAAAGGATGACCTTGGGAAAATATTTTATAAACATCTGACACTTCATCCATAATTTCAACTTCAAGATAAGGTTTACCCATGACAGAACTCACTACAATCGAATCAGGATCTTTACGGGAATAAACAATTTGCATACAGACAAAATCGTTAATATGACCATAATTACGACCCAATTCATCTATTACGGGAATTTGACTTAACTTATGCTGATTCATTTTGGCAATTGCCGTTTTTACTGTATCATTTGGCTTAACTGTTACTAAATTAGGCAGATTTGCTTGCTTGACTTTGGCCATGAGCAAATCTTTAACATAATAACAAGATCCTTCACTTTGAATGAAGCCTTGTTCCATCATCCATTCATCATTATAAATTTTACTTAAATAACCTCTGCCACCATCGGTAAATAAAACAACGACACAATCATCTTGTTTTAATTCCTGCGCAATTTTTAAAGCCGCAACCATTGAGGTCCCTGAAGACCCTCCAGCTAAAATACCTTCTTCGCAAGCTATGCGACGAGCCATAAGAAATGATTCTTTATCAGATACACGTATAAACCGGTCTACCAGTTTTAAGTTAACATTTTTAGGAATATAATCTTCACCAATTCCTTCAACTTTATATGGCTTGGCTAAATCACCAGATAAAATTGATCCTTCAGGATCGCTACTTACGATTAAAATATTAGGATTTTTTTCCTTAAGATATTTAGCAATACCATTTAAGGATCCACCTGTTCCCATGCCGGCCACAAAACAGGTTATTTTACCTTCACTTTGTTCCCAAATTTCGGTAGCGGTGGATTCATAATGAGCGAGGGGATTATTAGGATTAGCAAACTGATTAGGCTGAAAACTATTAGGTATTTCCAGACATAAGCGATTAGCTACTGAATAATAACTCTCATGGCTGCTAGCCATAACACTAGTTGGTACAATAACTACTTCAGCTCCATAAGCTTTTAATAAATTTAATTTTTCTGATGCTACTTTATCTGGTGCCACTAAAATACAACGATAACCTTTAACTGCAGCAATTTGAGCTAAACCAACTCCAGTATTGCCTGACGTTGGTTCAATAATCGTCGATCCTGGCTTAAGGAGACCTTTAGCCTCTGCATCTTCAATCATTTTTAATGAGGGTCTGTCTTTAATTGATCCGCCTGGATTAAACATTTCACATTTAGCCAGGATTAATGGTTTTAAGTCACAACTTAACTTATTAATTTTAATCATTGGAGTATGACCAATGGTTTGTAATATATTTTGCTTAAATTTCATTTTGCCTTCTTTAGTGGTGATCGGGTTAATAATATAGTTTAAGGTTTAAATTTCACATTTTAATCTTTTATAATTTTATAAGTTATAAATGATAAAATATAAAGAATTACACTAAACAAACATAAGTTTAATTTAATTTTCAGCCATTTTCCTACACTTTAATAATATTATCACATTGATTATGAATAACTCTTTTGAACTTTTTGACAATACCCTTCCTGGTGAATTTCCTTACACGCGCGGAATTCACGGAACGATTAATCGGTCCAATCCCTGGACAATGCGTCAATATTCTGGTTTTGGTGATGCTAAAACTACTAACGAACGTTTTAAATATTTACTTAACAATGGACAGACCGGATTATCAGTGGCTTTTGATTTGCCAACGCAAATGGGTTTAGACAGTGATAATAAAACAGCTCAAGGTGAAGTAGGCAAAACCGGTGTTGCTATTGACAGCCTTAGGGATATGGAAATTTTATTTGACGGTATTGATTTAAGCAAAGTATCCACTTCCATGACCATAAATGCAACTGCCGCAATACTTTTATCCATGTATCAAGCCGTTGGTGAAAAAAACGGCGTTGACAAGCATTTATTAAGAGGAACAATTCAAAACGATATTTTAAAAGAATATGAAGCTCGCAATACCTATATTTATCCACCTACTGCTTCAATGCGGATAATCTGCGATATTTTTGCTTATTGTCGTAAAAATTTACCTAATTTTAATACCATTTCGATAAGTGGCTACCATATTCGTGAGGCTGGAGCTACGGCAGTTCAGGAATTAGCCTTTACGTTTAGCAATGCAATTGAATACGTTAAAGCCGCTTTAGCTAGTGGACTTAGCATTGATGAATTTGCTCCCCAATTAAGTTTTTTCTTCGTTGCCCAAATTAATTTTTTTGAAGAAATTGCTAAATTTAGAGCGGCTCGAAGAATTTGGGCTAAAATTATGCAAGACAAATTTAAGGCTGTTGATCCTAAATCTTTAATGCTTCGCTTTCATGTGCAAACGGCTGGGTCAAGTTTAACTTCTGTCCAAATTGACAATAATATAACCCGTACCACTCTTGAGGCACTAGCAGCAGTACTAGGTGGAACGCAGTCATTACATACCAACAGCAAAGATGAAGCTTTATCCTTGCCAACGGAAAGCTCAGCCTTACTGGCTTTAAGAACACAACAACTAATTTTACATGAAACTGGTATAGCTAATACTGTCGATCCTTTTGCTGGTTCTTATTATATTGAGAATTTAACTAATGAAATTGAAAATAAGGTAACTGAATTAATGTCCGTTATTGAAAAACGTGGTGGCGCAATTGCTTCTATTGAAGATGGTTTTATCCAAAAACAAATTCAGGATTCAGCCTATAGCGATCATTTGAGCTTGACCAATAATCAAAAAATAATTGTTGGATATAACAAATTTACCGATGATATCGAGAGCCCAGCCAATAAAATCCTTAAAATTAATAATCAAATTGAAGTAAATCAGATTAATGCCTTAAATAAACTTAAACCCCAACGCGATAACTTAAAAGTTCAAAAATCATTAAATGACTTACAAAACTTATGTAAAACCAAGGAAAATCTGCTACCGGGAATTCTCACCGCTGTGAAAACATATGCAACAGTTGGTGAAATTAGTGATGCATTAGCTAGTGTTTTTGGTCGTTATAAATCCTATCAAGCTTTTTAAATTATTTTCACATGCCCCATCAAAGCCTAACTATTCTTATTGTAAACTGGCGCACTCCAGAATTACTGAGTAAATGCCTCAATTCTCTAGCCTTAGACGAAAATTATCTAAACTGGGAAATTTATGTTGTTGATAATAATTCTCAGGATGAATCAGTAAATATTATTGAATCTCAATTTAAAGGCGTTAACTTAATTAAAAACACAGCCAATTTAGGGTTTTCGATTGCTTGTAATCAAGTTTTTAAAATTTTCACAACTAACTATATATTTTTACTAAATCCCGATACCACCATTACCAAAAATGCAATAAGTACTTTAGTAAATTATATGCAAGCCAATCCTGATGTAGGCATTTGCGGGCCTAAAGTTTTAAACCAGGATGGCAGTTTACAATTAGCTTGTAGAAGATCATTTCCGACACCACTAGCTTCATTGTATCGCTTAACTTATTTAAGCTATTTATTTCCTAAACATAAAAGCTTAGCTAACTATAATTTAACTTACGCCGATGAAAATACTATTTGTGAAGTTGATAGTGTTTCTGGAGCAGCAATGTTAATCCGCAAAAATGTTCTCGAAAAAATTGGATTTTTTGATGAGAATATTTTCATGTTTGGTGAAGATTTGGACTTATGCTGGCGGGCAAAATCAGCTGGTTTTAAAGTAGTATATTTACCCCAATCGGTGATTTATCATATTCATGGTGCTGCCAGCCAAAAACGACCAATTGGCACAACGATCAATTTACATATGGGCATGTATGTATTTTATCAAAAGCATTTAAGTAAAAAATATCCCCATATTCTTAACTTCTTAGTTTATTTTGCCATAATTATTCGAGCTGTCTTGTTTATAATTATTAATCTTATTAGGTCTTTCTTCCCTATAAAATCTAAAAATCTAGTAAAGTCTTAATAAGGAATTTTTTAATTAATGAGGAGACCTTTCAAAATAAATGTCAAATGACCAGTGTTTTTTAGTAACCGGTGCTAGCGGTACTATTGGCCGAGCATTTTTAGAAGAGTTGGCAGTTAAGCAAAATCTTAAAGTTAGAGCACAGGTACGTAACAAAAGAGCAACTCGAGCTAGTATTGGGCAAACAGTTGATCTCACTAAAGTCGACCTGGTCGAAGCAGATTTTACCAGGTGCCTGGAACAGGACTATGAAAAATTAGTTTCCGGAGTTGATACAATAATCCATGCTGGCGGGCTGGTACACAATCCTAACGCCACTTACCAAGAATTTGATGTAGTTAACACTAGAGCGACCTTAGCTCTAGCCCAAGCTGCCAGTTTAAAAAAAGTTCAAAATATGATTTTTTTAAGCACAGCTGGAGTTTATGGCAATGGCCCTTTTACTAATATCACCGAAACCAGTGAATTAAAGCCGGTCACTCCCTATGCCTCTTCAAAACTAGCCTGTGAAAATGTCCTGAAAAATTTTACTAATTCCATTCCCAATATTATTATATTTAGAATTGGTTTAGTTTATGGACCAGGTGATCGTGGCAATGTACTAACTCTTATTAAAGAAATAAAGCATAGTCGTTATCTCCAAATTGGGAAAGGCGACACGCTTAAAAGTATGATTTATGCAAACGATGTAGCTAAGGCAATTTTAGACACAATTTACCGATCGTCACAAAATCCGGGATTTAATATCTATAATTTAGCTAATCCCAACCCAGTTAGCATTAAAATATTAACCGAAGATATTGCCCAAATTTTAAAAATTAGTAAGAAAATCCAATCCTTACCCGAACCCTTAATTTCTTTTGGCGTTAAAGCTGCTCAAGCCTTACTTCGAGAAAAATCACCAGTTTCTGTAGACCAATTAAAAAAATTAACCACAACAACAACTTTGTCTATGCAAAACCTCCAAAAAATACTGCCTTCAATTCCTCAAACTCAATTAACTGAAGGCTTGGAGAAAGAAATAACTTGGGCAAAAGAAAATAATTTAATCTAAAAATTATTAAATTCTTTTAATTATTTAATCTAAAGTATAATTTAGATTAAAATTATCTATATTATTTGTTTAAGCTTGAGTAAACAGATGTTACGAATATATTTTAATGAAATAAAATAAATATTCCTAATAATATAAAATCAAGTTAATATACTTAGTGGCAATTAAATGTGAGGTTAAACTCTTGAAAATCCTTATAATCGAAGATGACGTTAATATTGCTCGTCTAATCGAACTTGAACTTGGCTATGAAGGTTATCAAGTCGCTGTAGCCCATGAGGGCAATCAGGGTCTTGAACTTTTTAAAAACGATCAACCCGACCTCGTTTTACTCGATGTAATGTTACCAGGGCTTGATGGAGTAGAAGTTTGTAAACGCCTCCGACAAATGTCTAAAGTTCCAGTAATAATGCTTACCGCCAAAGATGGAGTTGGCGATAGAGTAGTTGGCTTAGATAGTGGAGCTGATGACTATTTGACTAAACCATTTGCTACCGAAGAACTGCTAGCACGAATTAGAGCGGTTTTAAGGCGCAAACCTCAAGAAGGCATTTTGGCCTACTCTGATCTCTGGATGGACCAGTTAAATCGTTTCGTTAAACGTGCTGATAAGCCATTAGATTTAAGAGCCAAAGAATTTGACTTATTACGTTTATTTATGCAATATCCTGAACAAGTGTTATCGCGTGAATTTATTTTTGACAAAGTCTGGGGTTATGATTTTATTGGTGAATCTAATGTGATTGAAGTTTATATTCGTTACTTAAGGTCAAAACTAGATGAACATACTTCAAATAAACGCTTAATCCAAACGGTACGTGGCGAAGGTTATGTTTTAAAAGAAGAAGACGCAAATTCTTCAAGGTAAAAATAACTAATTTAGATAAAAATTCTCAAGAACATTTATCCAGTGCTTTGCCCATAGCTTAAAACACCTAAATTCCTAAATGAGGATTATTTTGGGTTTCATTATGTTTTGGCACCCAGTTTTCATTCAAAAGCATTTTAAGTCGTTCTTGAATTTCCACAGGAAATATTTGTAAGGTTTTTAAAGCCCTACAGCGAACATAAGCATTTTCATCTTGTGATAATTTAACCAAAATATTTTCAGGCATATGCGGATTTTCAGCCACGCCAAACCGTACATCTACATCTTCATCACAAGATAAAACAGTTAAAGTATCTGGCGGTGTATTGGGATTTTCGGCTACGGCTAAACGAACATCTTTATCAATATCTTTAGCTAATTTACGCAGCAAATCTTCATCCGTTTTTGGATTTGAAGCAATACCATGTCTTACATTGCTGTCACTGTCATCTAAAAGTCGGGCTAACACCTGTTTTGGCGTATTAGGGTTACGTGCAACAACTTTTCTCACGTGTAAAGTGTCAATATTACCTTGCGAACCCTTAATATTTGTACTAGCTCCAACTTGAACTGGTTTTTCATTTGTCATATAATTCCCCTCCTCAAAAATAATTCAAGCTTAGCTTTACTTTAAAATTAAGTGTGCTAAAACTATCTACCATTCTTATACCCAAGTTAAATTCAAAATTAACTTGAATTAGAAAAAATTAATATTTTTTTAAAGCCCTAAGGAAAACCTTATAGAGCCTTTTAAAAAATATTCCTAAAATTACTCTAGACAATAATTATTAAATAGTGTAAATTTATTTGTTAAGTAATACTACAAATAATAACCAATGTAAATTTTCAATTAAAAAACTATGGAATCAACAAAAACCCTTAATCAAACTAATATGAATTTAAAAAATATTGATGTCGTTATTCCTAATGCCCTGAAACAATATGAGTGGGAATTAGAAAGATTAATCCATAAAGTTTTTCCGCATGGTCTAAGCAATAACGAAAATTTAAATTTAGCCAAACAACTAACGCTTAATTGGTGTGCTTCCATGTGCAAAAAGCTGGGTTGTGAATCTTGTCTCAAAACTTTAAAACCATAAAATATAGCAATATTTTAAATATAGTTTATTGAACCTTTAGCTAAAAATTTTAGTAAATCGTGTAATTATTTACAACTTCATGATTTACTAAAATAAATTTAGACAATTACTAATTTGTGGCAATACTACTATGATATTCAGGCATATTCAACATTTTATATTTCATCAGCCCCATAACATATAAATTATTGATTGGCTTTAGGGGTAGCTGTTGGCGGGTTGACAGCCAGCGCATCCTGGACAATAAACTATCAATTTCGCTGGGTTGTAACTGAATTTTATTGGCTAAAGCTAATTTACCCGATGGCGTATCATAAGTTGATAAAAAATCCGTCAACTTTTGGCTCAATGCAGGCGATATTGTTTCCTGATTAACATCTTTAGCTAATTTATCGGCTAATGTACTAACTCTACTAAGCGTTTTACCATATTGCGGAGTTTTTAATAAATCATTAAAACTACGTTCAAGGTCAATATTAACAACTTTACCAGCCTTGTTAATTACAAAATTATGAGCATGATTATCCCATTCACCAAAAATCATCCTTTGCGCTAATGCATCGGTAAAACTACTTCTTAACTCGGGCTTGGATTTAAAATAGCTAACACTATCACTGCCATTAAGGTTTGCCTTCTGCCGTAAAAAATCTTCTAAAGCAACACCTTGAATTTCTTGAAGATAGCCAGGTTGAACCTGACCATCAATATCAATTGAAACTGGAGATGTTAAAGGAAAGCCATCAGTTAACCCCATTAATTTGGTGATTTTATAAGCTTCAACTTCTTGATGAATTCTTTGATTAAAACGAGTCAAGTTACTTGTTTGAGAATTATCCGGTAATTTGCGGAAAATAAATTGCTTATCCGGAAAATTATCGACAAGGCCAAGGTATTTATCATTAGCAATTTTACGGATACTGGTAAATTTTGAATCTTGCAAAAGCTTTTGTTCAGGGTTAAGATATTGTGGTGATAAATTCTCTACCTTTGGTAAAAAATTTATATTTTCATTAGCTAAACTACCTAGACTACCAGCAATTGAGTTAGTGATTGCACTATTTAATCCATTTGCTAAAATACCAAATAAATTTGCCTGGGGATTTAACATTGCATTGCTAGCTCCAGAAATAAAGCCAAAAGTACCTCCGGTTAAAGTATTGGCTAAAATTGGTGAATTAGGAAATTGACCAAATGTTTTATAAGTCATCGCCCCTAGAACAGTTTCGCTAGCCAAAAAACTTAAGCCGTCGACAGCTAATAGACTTGGGTTCCAAGCTATCGACAGAGCCTTGTTTAAACCATAAGTAAGGCTATACGTGTTTTTATCTGGATTAAAATATGTTTGGCGATTCAGACTTGTTTCGAGCAAAGTATTATTAAAACCCAATATAACTCCTTTATAGCTGGCCGACAATTCTAAACTATTAGCTGCGGCTAAACTTCCTTTAAGTAATAAACCTTTAACTGCGCCAAGGACAAAATCGGTTTTTAAATTTTCATCAACTTTAGCTTGATTTAAACCGTTAAAAATTGCTGAGCCAATTAAGCCGGCAGGGCTATCCATAAATAATGGTGCAACCGTCAAAACATTAGCGGTAACTGAACTAGCTTCATTGGTTAGCTTTACAGCCTTAGCTTGATTAAAAACTTTTGTGAAACAGGGCTTAACAGCTTTATTAATGAGCTCATGTAAAAGTGAAGGTTGATTTAAATCTGAATTAAATTTAGAAAAATTTGTCATATCAAAATATAGCTATAACTAATCAATAATAAATTAACTTTATTTTAGAATAATTACATTAGGGTAATTACGAAATAAATAAAAAACTTCCTAGTCTTGCGGCCGACTAAATTCAAATTCAGACGAAGCCAGTTCTAAATGTTTACTTACCGAATTACAGACCAGTTCACAAATTTTGGTAATACTTTCATCTTTTATCTTATAATATGAATAAAGTCCGAATTTTCGCTTACTTAAAATTCCTTGTTCGAGCAATATACTTAAATGCTTACTAATATTGGCTTGATTCATATTAGTGACCGTATAAATTTCACCGACAGTTTTTTCACCACTAAGCAAAAGTTGAATAATTGACAATCTAGTCGGATCGCCTAAAGCTTTAAAACGCAAGGCGACTTTTTCTAGAGCCGTTCTAGATAATGGACCAAATAATTTTTGTTCAGACATATTTATTAGATTATACTTACTTTACCTATTATCATAAATTATACCTTAATTAATTAAGGTATAAGATTTAACTGGTTAATTTATTGTATAATTTAACCAGTTACTTAAATTTAATCTTATTATATGGATATTATCTTAACAATAGCTTTTATAACATTATGGTTTTTGCTTCAATTTTGGCTATTGCCTAAATTAGGCATATCAACATGAGCAAGCCGTGCTGGCTCATGTTCGGTCGAACAGTCTCAAGAAAAGAAAAATAAAAAATAAACATGCAAATTGTTTTTAAGGAAGAAATTACCCATTTACAAGAATTATTGAAACTGCTTAATGCTTATAAGGCCTCTAATGCTGGAAAATGCAACAGTTTAAATGACATTAGAAATTTTTGCAATTTAAATTTAACCAATCTGATAAATTTAAATGAAAATTTCATTAATGACTTGGCTATAAATGGTGCTGATTTAATTGCTCTAAAACAAGAACGTAAAAAAATAAGCAATTTAATTATAAAACTTATCAATCCGAATTCTGGTGATTGTGTTATTAAAATTCTAAAAACCAATTCATTGCCTAAATATATTCATGAATTATCATCATATCTTTAAATATTTTAAATTATCATTATCGCAATTACGCCACCAATAGCTAGAGCTGGACCAAAGGGAAAAGGCTTAGATATTTTAGTACCAGACCCTAACAAACCTAATAATCCACCAGCTAAAACAAAAAATATTAACGGCTGGTAAAATGTCCAAAAACTTACATTAAAAACCGATGACAGCGCTGAAAATAAGAGCAAAGCCACCGCACCAGTAACTAGAGCAGTTAAAAGTACCGGTTTAATTGCTAAATGCATAATTTTTTGTTTATACATTTCAATACCAAGATAAATTGCACCCAGTACTGCTCCAACTAAAAAGGCAATCAACAATGCTAATAACAATGAATTTAAGCCTAAAAAACTAGCGATAACTGCTGATAAAACAGCATCAGCTCCACCCATAACTTCAATTTCTTCAATACTATCTACTTCATTTTGAGCTAAAATATGTTCTAATTCATTGGCATG
>JAKAZS010000138.1 GCA_021815785.1 bacterium | reverse complement strand
CGGATGGTTTCAATCTTCACTGCTCACGAGCGTGGCTATTAATGGCTTTCCACCCTATAAAACGGTATTGACACATGGTTTTGTCATGGATGAACATGGTAAAAAAATGTCCAAATCATTAGGCAATGTAGTCGAACCTGAACAAGTAATTAAACAATATGGCGCTGATATATTAAGGCTTTGGGTTGCCAGTGTCAATTACAGTGATGATATTCCAATTGGTAAAAACATGTTGGTTCAGTTAGCCGAAATCTACCGTAAACTTAGAAATACCATTAGATACATGTTAGGAAATTTAAATGACTTTGATCCTTCAACCGACTATGTGAAACTATCAGAATTATCCAAACTAGATGCTTTCATGCTTCACAAATTAAACAAATTAATTATTGACGTCAATAAGGATTTTGATAATTTTGAATTCCATAAATTTTACCAACTAATGCAAAATTTTTGTGTAGTAGAATTATCTAGTTTTTATTTTGATATTGTCAAAGACCGTTTATACACGCTAAGCCCTAAGTCAAAATCAAGGCTAAGTGTACAAACTGTTTTATACGAAATGTTATTAGCAATTATCAAAATGCTCGCACCTGTGACACCATTTTTAGCTGAAGATGCATTTCAAAATTTGCCTGAAGCATTTAAAGCCAATCAACCTAAATCAATATTATTAACTAATTTTCCAGAAGTTAATACCACTTATATAAATAATGACTTAGAAAATGAAATGTTAAAATTAATTGAAGTGCGCAATATTGTTAACAAAGCTCTAGAAACAGCCAGATCCGAAGCCAAAATTGGTTCATCACTAGAAGCAGCAGTGCATCTTGAAATTGAGGATAAGACCACTAGAGATATCTTAAGCAAAAACCAGGAAAATTTAGCCAATTTGTTTATTACATCACAAACCATAATAAATGATAATGGTAATTTAAAAGATTTAGATACCCTAGCACAATGTCACGACAGTGGCATACGAGCTATTGTTACTAAAGCCTTTGGCGTCAAATGCTTAAGATGCTGGAAATACCGTACCAACGCTCAAGCAAATTTAGAAAAATTAAATAAGCAAATTTGTAATGAATGTCTTGAAGCAATGGTTTAAACAGTGAATTTATCTGGCTTTTCACCAAATTTTGGTTATTTTATAGTTTTCATAGTTATCTTATATCTATTTTGGTCTCCTTATTTTGGCTCAAAGTGGTATAATTACTTTCTGTTTTTTCCCATAAAGTCAACTGATAGCTACACTGTTCCTAAAATACTAGGCTTAACCGGCGAAGATATTTACTTTAAAAGTGGCAACGAAAAACTCCATGCCTGGTATTATAAAAATCCGCAATCCAACTTGATTATTCTGCTCAGCCACGGAAATGGTGGCAATATTTTATATCGCGTGGGCTTAATTGAAATGCTTTTAGAATCTGGTGTTAGCGTTTTTGCTTATGATTACCAGGGTTATGGACATAGCAGTGGTGAAATTTCTTTACAGACAGCGTGTCTTAACGGAGTTTCAGCATATGAATACCTTACCCAACATTTAAATTACTCTAGTGATAATATTATCCTCTATGGAGAATCATTAGGAACGGGAATTAGCACCTATATATCTCAAATGTATAATTACAAAGCAATTATACTTCAATCAGGCTTTAGCTCATTACGTAAGCGTTCTACGGAAACATTACCATTTTTGATATTTTATCCAGATTTTATGTGGCCTGATTATAGTTTAGATAATTTAAAAATTTTACAAAAGCCCCATAAACCACTGTTATTAATCCATGGCAAATTAGATAATGTAGTTGGCTTTAATCATTTTGAAAATCTTTATGAATATAGTTTACCGCCTAAAAATGCTCTAGTCCTAGAAAAAACTGGTCATACCAATATTTATGAAACTGCTCGTGAACAATTTATCAACAACGTCAAAAATTTTATTAACAAATTAGACAAGTAATCAAGAGCTGTTTGGGTTTATTAAAAAAAATAATGTAACTTATAGTGGTAAAATACAATTTAAGTTTACCTTATTATCTTAAAGAGGTTATGCAAATGTATTCAACAATAATATTTCTCCTAGTTATGTTAGCTATCTCCGTAAAAATAGTTAACGAATACGACCGTTTAGTTGTTTTTACGTTAGGTCAAGTAACTAGAGTAGCTGGACCAGGAATACAATTTATTATCCCAATTATTGAAAGAGCCGTTAAAGTAGATTTAAGAATTAAAACGTTTACATTACCAAATCAAGATGTAATTACTAAAGACAATGTAACTATAAAAGTTGAAGCCGTCTGTTTTTATTATATAAATGATCCCAAAAATTCTGTAGTTAAAATTGAAAATTCTCAATCAGCAGTAATGCAAGCTGTACAAACCACATTAAGAAGCGTTTTAGGCCAACATGAATTAGACCAGGTATTAGCCGAACGGGATAAAATTAATACCAGGCTTCAGGAAATTATTGACAATCAAACGGAAAGTTATGGCGTAAAAGTTAATAGCGTAGAAATCAAAGATGTTCAAATCCCAGAAAACATGCAACGGGCA
The DNA here is from genome assembly GCA_021815785.1 of bacterium. Taxonomy (GTDB): domain Bacteria; phylum Cyanobacteriota; class Vampirovibrionia; order Obscuribacterales; family JAKAZS01; genus JAKAZS01. The sequence continues at coordinate 749 of JAKAZS010000138.1, read as the reverse complement.
ATGGCTCGTCAAGCTGAAGCCGAACGCGAACGCCGAGCTAAAATCGTATCAGCCCAAGGTGAAATGCAGGCAGCTCAAAACTTAGCTGAGGCAGCCCGTATTATAGCAACTGAGCCAGGAGCCATGAATTTAAGGCAATTACAAACTATGGTTGAAATTGCTACTGAAAAAAATTCCACGATAATCTTCCCGATACCAATAGAACTAGCTGCATTACTACCAGCTATTAAAGAACGTAAAGAATAATATCAATATCGGTAATATGTTTTAACCAAAAATTTATAACTTAAAAAACCAGAGTCAAAATAAATAACTCTGGTTTAAAACTATTTAACTATGTTGAAAAGACTTTTTCTTTATCTACACTTTTAGCTAGGGTTACTGAAGATTTAGCTAAAGTAGAAATAGGTTTTAGGACAATTAAAACAGGGCTTCTTGAGATCAGTGTTTTTGGCAAATTAAATTTAGTCCATTTGGCAAAGTAAACGTATACCACTTTTATTAAACCGATTTAACAATTTACGTGTTTTAATTAGGACTTTTAAATCATATCAGTGAACTGTGCTTAAAAACTCATTCTGTGAAAGCAAAATGAAAGGTATCACGGCTGAAAGATAAAATTTATTTCATCTTAATTTGCATTGACGAAATCTACCAATGATATCAAGATGAGATTAGACATATAAGTAGAAATATACAACAATCAGTTTAATTTGAGTTTAATTTTATCCATAACCTAAAATAAATGG
>JAKAZS010000137.1 GCA_021815785.1 bacterium | reverse complement strand
GATATTTAAAGCTAATTTTAAAGGTGTATAATATAAAAGTTAATTTTAGTCATTTAGGGGTTTGATGAATTTAAGTCTTAGTTTAACTTGTAACCGTTTAAAGTTTGGCCTGTTTGATTCTGGTGTTGGAGGGCTATCGGTGTTAATTGAATTAGTTCAATTATTAAATGGTTATGAATTCACCAATCATCCTGAAATTCATTATCTGGCTGATACAGCTAGGTGTCCTTACGGAACTAAAAGCGATGCAGAAATAATTGATTATGTATTTCAAATTGCTTCTTGGTTTAAGCAAAATGATGTGAATAACTTAGTTATGGCCTGTAATACTTCAGCTGCTATAGCTGCTAATAAACTACGCATTATGAGTGATATGCCGGTTTATGATTTAATCGGTTTATCGAGTAACCAAGATTTGGCTAAATATTCTAAAATTATGGTATTAGCAACTAATGCTACAGTTAACTCCAAAGCTTTTACTCAGGCTTTATTAAAACAAGAACCAAATCTTGAAATTTTCGAAATAGCTTGTCCTGAATTGGTAATGTTGGTTGAAAGTGGTAATTTCGATACTAACGATGCCAGGCAGATACTTAAGAAATATGCTGATTTGGCCATAAGGCAAAATTGCCAGGCAATAATTTTAGGTTGCACTCATTTTCCGTTTCTTACCAATGCTTTAGTTAAGCTTTTACCAAGTAATATTGATATTATTAATCCAGCTAAATATTTAGCTCGGGAAATTAGCCAAAACCTTCAACTTGCTAATGTGGTTAATCGAAAAGGTCAAAATTGTGTGCTTAAATTTTATACAACCGGAAATAGTGATCAGTTTAAATTACAGCTTAAACAGTGTTTAAATTTAGCGATAAACCATGTTGAATTTATTGATTTGAATTATTTAGAACAATTGTCCAGTATTAGTAATGAGTTAAATTCAGCCTTTATTAATAATATAAATGTCACGCCAAAATTTGCGGTTTCTTAAATTCCCCTGAAATGGAAAATGACAAATTTAAGTCATTAAGTGAAGTTGAACAATTGGCCTTAAATTGCCATAGTTGTGGTTTGAGTATTTGCCGCAATAAGGTGGTTTTTGGTTCAGGCAATACTAAGGCAAAAGTAATGTTTATTGGTGAAGCTCCTGGTGAAACTGAAGATAACACGGGTCAGCCCTTTGTGGGTCGAGCTGGTAAGTTATTGGATACTTTGCTTCTTGATGTTGATATTTGCCGTAAACAAGATATTTATTTGACTAACATTATTAAATGCAGACCACCACAAAATCGCAAACCCAATAAAATGGAAATTAATACATGTCGAATTTTGGTAAATAATCAAATCAGCTTAATTAAGCCTAAAATATTAGTTTTACTAGGTAGTACTGCCTGTCACAGTATTTTAGAAATTAATACCCCAATATCCAAGATTAGAGGGCAGTGGTTTGATTTTAATTATGAAACCATAGCTATGCCAGTTTTTCATCCTTCATATTTGCTTAGATTTGCTAAAATGGCGGTCAATACGCCAAGATGGTTGATGCTCAAGGATTTACAAGCTGTTAAACAAAAATTGACGCTTCTTTAAAAATATATAAGGATTAAATTTACATAAGAATTTAAATTAATCTAATTATTTTTTTAATTTTAAAGTATTATATAATTAACTTACAGATAAGCTGTATATTAAAAATCCTTATAAAATAAAATTAAAAATTATTAATTTGCTCTATATCCCATCAATATTTTTTTATCAGGCAGGTTCAATTGACATTCGTAAGCAAAGACTTTCATAGTAGTCAATCATTTTTAGAAAGTGATGCAAGTTTAAGTAATGAAAACAACCGCTCACATAATAATTTATCACTGAATGCTAGTAATAAGCCATTGGACAAAGTTCATAAACTCTTAGCTGAATATGCTGTATCAAGATCGCCTCAAATTAGGGATTTGATCATTGAAGCAACTTTGCCGTTAGTCAAAAGAATAGCCTATGGTTTAGCAAGGCGTTCAACTGATCCGGTAGAAGACCTTATTCAGGTAGGTTCAATTGGGTTAATCAAGGCTGTTGATCAATACAATAGTGATGCTGGTGCACGTTTTCAAACTTATGCTACGCATTTGATTACGGGAGAAATCAGACATTATTTGCGGGATAAAACAGCTATGATAAGGGCACCTCGTGAATTGCAAGAATTATCCTATAGAATAAACCGACTTGTTCAAAATTTAACTTTAAAACTTGGTCGCGAACCCAGTGATACTGAAATTGCTTTGGAATTACAAATTCCAGTAAGTAAGGTTAATGAGGCTTATGAAGTTGACCGAAGGCGTAATTTGGTTTCTTTAGATCAGGCTTTTACCAATGAAGGCAGTGATCAGTCAATTGTCGATACTTTAATTGATGGTAAATATCAAAATTCAGTATTAGCTAAAGAGGATTGTTTTATGTTAATTGAAGCAATTAAACAATTACGTAGTGGTTTAAAAGAAGTTGTCCATTTGACTTATTTTGAAGATCTTAGTCAAACAGAAGTAGCTCGTAGATTAGGTATTTCTCAGATGCAGGTATCAAGACGGTTAAGAACAGCAACGTCAGATCTTTATAAAATAATTACGCAAAACAAGAAAATTTCCCAAAATAACGAAAATCTATAACGACATTGTTTCACAATAATTATGTGGTTTACGCCAGTTTAATATTAATCGGTTTAGTATTAAGTAGAATTGTCTTTATTTTTTCCAAACGAATTTTGTTTGAAGAAAATATTTTTACGTTTAATAATATTTGTAGTAACTGTAATAATGCCGTAACTGGTAAAATTTTTTTCCCCCTCACTAATTATAAATGCAATAACTGTAAGCTTTCAATCTTACCAAACTGTCTGATTAGTGATATTACTAGTGTGCTAATTTTAGTGATGGTCTATTATAAGTTTAATGCGACGGTATCTTTTATACCATTAGCTATATTTGCTTATTTTTTATTAAGTGCATCTATTACTGATTTCTGGTCTAAGTTAATTCCGCATGATATCACTTACCCAGCTATAATTATCGGTCTCGTTTATGCCTATTTTATTAAGAATGATGTGATGCCAGCTTTAGCTGGCATTGGTGTTAGCTATATTCTTTTTGATTTTATCGCTTTTTATGGTCATAAAATATACATTAAAATGCATGCCAATGAATTAGAACATATTTTAGCTCAAAATGAAGTAGATAGTATTGAAGAAATTGAAGTTATGGGTGGAGCTGATGCTGTTTTATCAGCAGTTATCGCTAGTTTTTTAGGCTTAAATTCAAGATC
>JAKAZS010000066.1 GCA_021815785.1 bacterium | reverse complement strand
TACAACTGAATTACCAGTTGAACTATCAGCTGAACTGTCTAACGTATCTATTGAAGAAGACAGTACACCTCTAGAAGAGAGTCCAACTCTATCAGCCGATTTATTTTCTGAACCAATTTTAGCCCAAGAGCTCGAGCCAGTTCAAGAGCCTGCAACTGAAATGACTTTAGCCCAAGAGCTTGAACCAGTTCAAGAGCCTGCAACTGAAATGACTTTAGCCCAAGAGCTTGAACCAGTTCAAGAGCCTGCAACTGAAACGACTTTAGCCCAAGAACTCGAGCCAGTTCAAGAGCCTACAACTGAAACGACTTTAGTGCAAAAATTAGAAACCGAAGAAGATCTATCACAAAATAATAATCTAATAAACTTAACTGAAAGTAATAATAAAATAAGTGAAATTGCCAGTGAATCACTTGATACTATTAAGTCAAAAATTCAATTCCAGAATTTACCAGAAAAAAATTCAGACACAGATGAATTACAAAAGCAAGTTAACAACAAATTAGCTGATGATACCAAATTTCACAAAACTAAAGCACAATCTATGTCTTCTCAAAAGATAAAAAAATTCTTCAATAAATCAAAACAACTAGATGAAGAACTTAGTGTTAAAGAATCCATTAATATTGAAGAAATTATTGCTCCTACTGAAATTCTCGAACCAAAAACAAAAAAACAAAGCCTTGATACAATTAATAAAAATGAAATTTCAATTCCGGAAAAACCAAAAACTGAAAGTACTCCTTTAGCAAAACTCAATAATAGTGTTGACGGTAAAGACTGGGACAGCGATATTGATGCTGCTTTTGCTAAACTGGTACCAGAATCTGCTTTTAGAGAAGTTCGCTCAAATCATATTGAGCCGATTATTTCACCAGAGGAGCAAACCCTTCACGAAAGTATAAGTGCTGAAATAAAATCAAGTGAAGATCTCATTAATGAAAAATTCAAAGATCTAACTAATAACGATCCTAATGAAAACCAAGTCACAGCAAATATTAACTCAGACAATTCAACAGATTTTAAAGAACCAGTTTTAAACGTTTCTGATGAAATTAATACTGCCGTTAATGAAGCATTTGATAGACTTATACCCAAAAGCGCATTGAAAACATTTACCACTGAAGCAAAATGGGCAGAAATTTCATTAGAACCAGCTAAATTAGAAACCCCAAAAACTGACAATGAGATTTCAAATATTAAAACAGACTTATCTGCTGGTAAAAATAAAATAAAACCACCGATAATCAATTCAGACAATGATACAAAAACAATAGCCGCAGACATAACCGTAAAAAACAAGTCAAACGAAAATACAATAGCTGAAACAGCTATTGTAAGCAAAGAAGCTGTACCAGAAGTAGATTTAGATACGGAGAATGCTTTAAATGCCTTGATGACTGATGTTTTATTAGCAACACAAACCAATAATAATTCTTTAACTAATCAGGATATTTCTTTTGATCCAAATTTCATGGACAGTAAAGAAATTAGTAATAAAAATGTAGCCAAGTTTTCTGATACTTTACAAAATCTACCAAGTCTTGAAAATTCAGTTGAAAATCTTTTAGGAACAATGAATCCTACCAACATAGATAAAACAGAATTATTAAAAAGAATTAAATCAATCAATGATAATAAAGACCAAGTAAAAGATAAAGATATTGGCTCCGTAGTTATAAATCCTAAAGCAGTTGAAGTTGAAACACCTCAACCCGTCAACACTAAAGTTGAAACACCTCAACCTGAAATACCCTTGCCCCAGTCATTAAAACCTATTGCACCACTGGTTAACAGTAAAGAATTTGCAAAGTTAACGCCAAAGTCACAGAATTCTACGACTATAAATAGTAATCCCACAAAATCTCTAGGTCGGATGCTCGAAGACGTAGAAACAATGAATAATATCATTAGTGAAAGTCAAGATGTTGTCCAAAAAATAATTTCAACCGAGTCGACTAAGAATTCTAAAAATAATAGTTCGCTCGTAAATAAAAAAATCATTAGTCAAGCTCGTGGGGAAGGCCTTGATGAAATATTAACAGAAATTAACAAAAATTCCGGAATTACCGGATCCTTAATAGTAGGGCATGATGGCAATATTATGGCAAGCCAGTTAGTTTTAGAAGATTACCAAAAAATGACTATGGCAGTTTTGTCAATGGGGCTAGTAGGTAACAATAAAATAACGTGCGAAAAATTAGAATTAGGCAAACTCCAACGCCTAATTTTAAATGCGGATAGTGAAGCCGTCATACTTATAAATATGGCTGTTGGCATACTCGTAGTAATAGCAACAAATTCTCAAACTGTCATAAATAACATTATGACTGAAATTGGTAAATTAATTAATCTAGATTAATAATGATCATTATCTAAAATTTGAGTGCTGTTCATACAAATCAATTTATACTTAAATCAAGGAATTAATCATTTTCATATTGGAGATTATGATTCAGTTCAAATAAAGAAACTTTACCAAGTCCTCAAGGAGTTACTTATGACTAATCCAACTATTAATCAGCTTAAAATAGGCGATAAAGCGCCAAACTTTACGGTAAATTCACACCCTGAAGCTAGCATTAGCTTAAATTCTTACTTAAATAAAAAAAATGTCATTCTAGCATTTTATCCTAAAGATGATACTCCAGGCTGCACCAAAGAAATGTGTTCTTTTTCCGAAAACCTCTTAGCATTTGAAGCAAAAGATACTGAAGTATTGGGAATTTCTTTAGACAATGTAGATAGTCACAGTAAATTCGCTCAAAAATACAATTTAAACCAAAAGCTATTAGCTGATGAAAACGGTTCAATTGCCAAACTCTTTGGTGTTTTACCCGAAGGCAAAAACACCGCTAACCGCGTTTTATTTATAATTGATAAAACTGGTACAATATTAAATATAATTGAAGGGATGCCAAATACCCAAGAAATTCTTGATATGCTTGAATCACATAAATAAACTTAAAACCTTTTAATGATTATAAAAATTTGTAGAACTAAATTAACTATACTTGCGCTCATAATGCTTATGTCTAACCAGTTGCTCCTAATTAATCCGGGCAACTGTTTAGAAGAAAAAAAAAATCAATTATTAAAGGGTGAAGTAACTTATTTAGTTCCTAAAGGAACCCCAATTAAACTTAAAGTAGCTACAGTTCCAGTTTGGGATATGAAACTACTTAATCGTGATATTGACAATAAGCCAAGACCGGCCAAAGAAGGACAAATAATAACTTCTAAGGTGGTTGAAGATATATATGTTGATGAAAATAAAGTAATACCTCAAGGCAGTGTCTTTTATGGCACTATTGAAAAAATTATTCCCGCCAAGCGCTTATTTAAATCAGGATCAGTAATAATTGCTTTTTCAAGGTTAAAATTACCTAACGGTAAAGTCTACGCCTTTAAAGCTCAAGCTGATAACATACCGCAGTCTACTTTTAAATCAAAACTGCGTAATTTAGGCACCGTAACGTCATACGCTGCTGGTGGAGCTATTGTTGGAGCTATTGTTGCCTTTGCCTTAACCGGTATAAATCCTACCATAGCGTTGCATGGATATAATATAGCTGGCGGTGCTGCTGGTGGCGCCTTATTAGCTGGTGGGTATGCAGTGCTTAGGAAAGGTAATGCCGCTACCCTAGAGCCGGGTGATACCTTGAATTTAAATATTGATAGTAATCTTTTGTTACCGATTGCCCAAAGCCCAACCCCGAAAGTTTTGAATAAAATTAAAGGCTTATCATTGAAAGTGAGCAATGCTAAAATAATAAATGACGGTGTTAGTGGCAAACTTTTAAAATTAGATTTAACTATTGTAAATAATAGTGATAAAATTATTAAGTCCATTAATATTTTTATCGAAGACTCAAACGGCAATCGTTGCCCAATAATGCAACCACTAGAAGATACGTCAGATTATATGTTTAACGTTGATCCATATACTATGGAAAAATTCACTTTATGTTTTGAATGTGAGTATCCAAAATTAAATCAAACTCTGGTCATTGTTGACCATAACACCCGTACCATAGCTCACGAAGTAAAAATATCATATAAATATGAATGACTTTATCAAAAATTACCAACCCTTATATTTAAAATATCGACCGCAAAAACTAAGCGAACTTGTGGGTCAGAAATTTATCTGCCAAACCTTAACCAATGCTATTAGTCAAAATCGCTTAAGCCATGCCTATTTATTTACAGGTCCAAGAGGAACCGGAAAAACATCAACAGCTAGAATCTTAGCAAAATCCGTAAATTGTATTAATGGCTCAACCGCTAATCCGTGTAATGAATGTGAACGCTGTATTGATATCAAAATTGGTAGTAGTACTGCGGTAATCGAATTAGATGCAGCTTCGAACAACAGTGTTGATGATGCCCGTATTTTAATTGAGAAGGCTCCATTATCGGTAATTGGTGGCAAAATTAAATTTTATATAATAGATGAATGTCATATGTTAACGAAAGAAGCCTTTAATGCACTTTTAAAAACCATTGAAGAACCACCGCCATCAGTAATTTTTGTCCTAGCTACAACTGAAGAACAAAAAGTTCCTCAAACTATTTTAAGTCGTTGTCAAAAATTAAGTTTTAAATTTATTGCGCAACCAGAATTAATTAATCACCTAACCAAAATTTGTGAACTAGAAAATTATAATATTGCAGCTGATGCCATTCAGCTTATAGCTAGACGAGCCCAGGGCGGGCTGAGAGATGCTTTGACCATGCTTGATCAAGCCAGTCTGTTAAGTTCTTGCGATTATAAAGTATCACATCAAGATTTAGTTAAAATATTTGGAGTACTAAGTGAAGAATCATTAAATGAATTAAGCCAATATATTCATGAAGAAAACTCACAATCAATGCTAAAGACCATTGAAAACATCTTACAAGATGGTCGCGAACCAGCAGTAATTATTACGGAATTAACCAAACATTTTCTCAATTTGGCTAAGGCCTACTTTTATGAAAGTAAAGATATTGAACAGCTAAATTCAATCATCTTAGGCTCTAAAGAATATATAAATAAAATTATAGTTCATGCCCAAGATTTTGAATACAAACATTTAATCTGGCTAACTCAATTTATGAGCCACATGGAACAAGAAATCAAACGGGCACCAAATCCAACTATATTTCTTGAAATTAAGCTTTTATCAGCTATTAATAAAATAGATTACTTAACTAACGATAATATTAATGAAAGAATAACAAAACTAGAAAATCTAATCAGCGAAGATAACTATGTATTTAATAAAACACCTTCTATAGCGGCTAAGCCAGTTCCAACCAAACAAAAGACATTATTGCCAGAAACAACTTTAGATTTAGCCAAAATTTCAGTTTCACTGACAGCTAGCTCTAACGATCAAAATAATCAAACTGCTAAAATGATTTCAAATGAGGTCTTTACCAGTAGTACTACCGCAATAAATGATTCACAACATATAGAAACTAAGCCAACTAACAATTCAGATCGCGAAAGTGAAGGCATTCTATCAGTCAATAATACTATCGATCAAGAAGAAATAATTCCTGGTTCCGATAGCAATGATTCGCAAGATTTCTGGTCTAAACTGCTTACCGAACTCCAGAATTTACATATGCCTACTTATAGTCTTATTTTATCCCAGGCTCATTTCATATCTTTAATTAACGAAGAACTATCCATTGGTGTTGCGGCAACTTTACAAAAAACGCTGGAAAAGAAACAAGATTATATAATTAAAGCTGGTAAAAATATTACCGGAAAAGTATTATCAGTCAGAATTAAAGTACAAGACAAAAAAAAAACCACTGACTTAAGTCCAGTAACATCAACAAAAATTCCGGAAAATACTGATATTAAACCACAAAAACCCGAATCACGAAATCTACCAACGCCTGACCTAAATCAAACCCCTAACGACAGTCAGGATTTAATCAAACAGGCCTATAATTTATTTGAAGGACCAGGTTCAAAATTAATTGGTTAATAAATATTAAATAAGGAAGCCATATGCATAAGTTTATTAAAATTATACTATTTGTTCCAGTTATAGGCCTTACAGCCTTTTTAATTACTGGTATTATTAATATTTGCCAAAAAAAAACAATTTATCCGGTAATAAATTCGCAAGTAAATTCATCATTTGCCAAAGTATCAACGATATTACAAAACAAATGTGCTGACTGTCATGGCCAAAATATGGCGAATTATCCATTTTACTTTAAACTTCCTATTGCTTCAACAATTATAAAAAAAGATATTGAGCATGCTCAGGACATTTTTTTACTGACTAAAGAAAAGCTTGAAGGCAGTGAACATTTTACGCATCTACAATTAGTTGATTTAAAAGGAGTTGCCCAAAGAGATTCAATGCCACCATTTAAATATAAAGTTCTGCACTGGAATGCTTTTTTATCTAATTTAGATCGTAAAACAATTATTGACTGGATTGACAACCAAAAAATCAATAATGAATTTATCGCAATCACCCAAAACAACCAATCCAATCCAGACAAAATTAGCCTTGGTAAAGACCTGTTTTTTGATCAACGCCTATCAGCTAATGATACGATAAGCTGTGCCAGCTGTCATAGCTTAACAACTGGTGGCGTTGACAATGCTAAATATTCAACCGGGATTAATGGTCAATTAGGTAGTATTAACGCCCCCACCGTATTTAATGCAGCCTTTAACTTTGCTCAGTTCTGGGATGGTCGCGCTGCCAACCTTAAAGATCAAGCCAATGGCCCTGTTAATAACCCTAAAGAAATGGGCTCTAACTGGAAAGAAGTTATTGCCAAATTAGTTAAAGATAAAACATATACAGGTAACTTTGCCAAAATCTATAACAGTCCAATATCATCAAATAATATTACTGACGCAATAGCTAGCTATGAAGAAACCTTAATTACTCCTAATTCAAAATTTGATCAATTCTTAAATGGCAATAAATCAGCCTTAAACAACGAAGAATTAGCTGGCTATAATTTATTTGTCAGTGAAGGTTGTTCGGCCTGCCATAATGGTATCAATTTAGGCAGTAATTCCTATCAAAAAATGGGACGTAATCATAACTACTTTAAATGGCGTGGTAATATAACCGCTAATGATTTTGGCCGTTACAATGTAACTAAAGCTGAAAAAGACAAATTCTGGTTTAAAGTACCTACTTTACGAAATATAGAATTAACTTATCCTTATTTCCATGATGGCAGTATCCAAAGCCTTGGTCAAGCAGTGAAATTAATGGCCAAATTTGAATTAGGCAAAGAATTAAATAACCAACAAGTTAATTTAATCGTCCAATTCCTTAAAACCTTAACTGGTCAATATCATAATGTTAGTTTAACGAATAAACATCCATCATAACGACTAAAATCATTACGACCGAAGATTTTTAAAATCGCAGAATTTTAAAAATCATTTTGTAATTCTTCGTAACAAATGAGCACATTTCACATTTTAGGTGTTATAATGTGCTATAATATTAACATAATTTAATTTAAGTTCCGCATCTGGTTTTCCGTAAAGTCAAGTTAAGGCCAAAAGGGGTTGATTAATGTGAACACGAAATCCATATTATTGCTTATAGACGGGCAGGATCACTCTTTTCATGCTGCTAATGTAGCTTGGCAAATGGCTCAATCGGCTAACATTGAAGTTACTGCGTTACATGTTATCGATACCAACAGTATTTGGAATTTTTTAGCTTATGCTAAAACTGGTTTTATAGGTTCTGGCCCTTATTTTGCAGCGCATGAATCAATTGCCCAAGAATTACGTAATTTAGCTGATACTTTATTTATGGCTTATAACAGCCGTGTTGCTGATTTTAATATTAAAAGTACAACCAAAATTATCGAAGGGAATTTAATTGATGCGGTTAGTCGCGAAGCCTTAAACCATGATTTAGTTATAATTGGACATAAAGGTAACCAGGAAAATTTTATCAATGAAGAAAGGCGAAGATTTGAACGCAATAGTGCTTGCGAACAGTTAATTCATGTATGTCCAGTACCAATACTTATTATCCAAAAAGAAATTAAGGAAATTTCTACTTTAAAAATGATGGTAAGTATGGCAGCCTTTAATGAAAAAATTGCTCAAAATGTTTTAGCTTTAACTAAATTATTAGGTTTAAAGGCTGAAATTTGCCTGGTTAAAAGAGACTCATCCATTGAAGATGATAAAGTTATCCTTGAACAATTAAAAGACAAAATTCCTCATGCTAAATTTATTATTATAACTGAAGGCGAAATGACTAGATGTTCAAATGATAGCGATCAATTTATTCTCCAACCCGAAAATATTTGCGTTATGTCCATTAAATCTGATAAGAATGTTACCAAGACATCTTTAGGGCATGATGCTCAAAAACTTGTCCATTTTCTAAAATACCCAGCGTTATTATTATATCCCGAATTAAATACATCTCACTAAGATTTAAAAATTTATATATATCATTAAAAAGATTCTATAGCTAAATCATCACTAAAAATAACTAACGAATAATCAGCTAGGCCATTTTACAAACTAACCAAGGCAGTGATTAAGTTTTATCTTTAACTTCTTTGGCTTCCAAATCTTCAATAATTTTAAAGCCTTGAATAACCTGAGCTAAACCAAAAACCAATAAACCTAATGCTCCAGATATAATACATATTACAATTAGATTCCGACTCAAATTAATCTTAAATAATTTAAGTGGATCGCCATTGAATCGATTTAACGGATCAGTCCCATCCAGATATTCTTCACTATCAGGAATACCATCACCATCCAAATCACTTTTATTACCAAGAGCCGTAGCTAAATCCTGGGGTTGCGCAATTAAAGTAATTAACTTTTGCATTCCTACAGTTTCAACAATATGATTACCAAATCGATTAAGGATCGGACTGTCAACGTTTTGACCTGGTTGCATAGCTAAACGGGCAATGTTTACTTTAGCCATTTGTGCTACCGTCATATGTCCTAACTGACCCAAATCATTTCCAGTTGGTCCAGCATCATTAGCATGACACATTGCACAATTAACGGGTTTACCTGAATGCTTGGCGACAAACTCCTCAAGTTGGGGAAATGAATAACCTTTTAAATTAAATTGACCAATAACCAATAAACTAAGAATAAATAAATATGTTTTTTTATACATGTTTTAACCTCCACCAGGCTTAATCATTGAATAAATTTGCTGACCAAAAACAGTCACGGTGAACAAGTATAACCCCATTGCTAAAGCAATATAGGTTAAAACCTTACGGCTTGTTTGCTTAAAAATCCAAGGCGTAAATATAAGAATGCCCATTACAATTAATGACAAAATTACTAAAACTGGAAATGGTAATAACTCTAACGGATAATAAACAAAATAAAAATACCATTCTGGTTTAATACCTGCTGGTGTAGCACCTAAAGCATTAAATGGCTCTAAAAGTGGATAAGGTAAAAATGCTTCAAAGGGCAATCCAACAGCTAGAATAAACACCATTAAGAAGGCAATAGACCAGGCAATAAAATCTTTTAAGATAAATTCCGGAAAGAATTTTTCAAATCGCTTAGGTATTTCATCACTACCTTTACTTATGCCATGTAATTGTACTAACAATAAGTGAACCGAAACAATAAGTAAAACCGCTAATGGTAAAAACACCACATGTAACACATAAAAACGACTTAACGTTGGCTGGCCAACTTCATCACCACCTTGAAATGTCGTAACTATCGTTTTAGGAATTTGCGCTAAAACACCTGGCAAAAGCTGCCCAACCGACTGAACAGATTGAAGGCCTACTTTGGTAGCATTAACAGCAATCTGATTCCAGGGCAATAAATAGCCGGTAAAGCCCAAAGTAAAAGTAACCCCTAACAGTAAAATACCGGTAATCCAGGTGAATTCACGCGGTTTTTCAAAGGCTTTCATCGCAAAAGTAGCCAGAAAATGGATCATCCCACACAAAATCATTAAAGAAGATGACCAGGTATGCAAGTTATGAATAAAAAAGCCACCATTAATATTAAGAGCTAAATTCTCCACCGATAAATTTGCATCACTTATAGTTGGTTCATAATAAAACAACAAAAAGATACCAGTAATAACCTGAATTACAAAGAAGAGAAATGTTAGTCCACCTGTATAATAGCCCCAACTAGCCTTATGCACGGGAACAACTTTGTGTTCAAATAATTCAAAAATAAAAAGCTTTTCAACGGGAAATCTTTCTTGTAAAAAACTAAAAACTTTATTATTAGCAGTCATGTTAATCGTCCTATGCCTTAAACTATTCCTATGCTTAAAATTGTCCTATACTTTAGATATATATACAGCTGAATCTTGCAATAATTTCTTATCCATAACCCCAGTAATTTTCCCATCATCAGTACAAGTGGTAAGAATTTTACCTTGCTTATCTTTAATTACCCAATTTAATTTAGGCAACGGTAATTTAGCTGGCGATCCAGCATTGGGAACTCCAGTTTGAACATTGAAATAAGAAATATGACAAGGGCATAAAATTGTACCATTATTAACTTCATTACCAACGGTACAACCAAGATGTGTACATTTAGCCGAAAGTAAATTAGGCAAATCATTATCACCTAGAAAGGCTAAAGCTGGTTTCATCGTATAATCAATAAAATAAATCCCTGAAGTTTTACTAAGATCATTATATTGTGAAACCAAAATATAATCATTTTCAACTCGTTCCAGAGCTAATTCATTTTGACTTGTTACCGCCTGCATTCTTTCAATACTGGTTTTTAAGAATTTAACTTTTTCCGGTTTCGTTATTTTAGAACCAAAAAAATAGGCAAATACCTGAGCCACTGCTCCAACTGACAATATGGCGGCACCACTTATAATACCAATAAATCCTTTCAAAAAATGTCGTCTAGCTGTTTGTGGTACTTTTACTGAATCAGTCATAAGATTATCTTCCTTTGAGTGCAAAAAACAATGAACTTATTTAATTTTTTTGTTTTCAAATATAAAATCTATTTTAATACAGATTTGTATAAATTATGTTTATGTTAAAAAAAATAATAACTTATACAGTTGCAAAATAACTTTAATTTTATTTTAAGAATAACTCAATCATAAACTATATTACAAGAGATTAATAAAAAAATCATCGGTACCATGAGACTCAGGTTTAACTAGACAAACATGTCTAGTTAACTAGTAAGTAGCTAATTCAATTCTTAAATTTATCAACACAATCAAGCCAGAAAATATCATATTGGACTAAAATATCTTATTAACAAATAAAAACCATTATATAGATTAAATAAACTTGATTTGCTAAAATATAGCTAAAATAAAAATTGACTAAATTTGTGGAGGTAATATGATGAGCGAACCAGTCCTTATTCAAGGTGGAATGGGTATTGGTGTATCAAACTGGCAATTAGCCAAAGCTGTATCCAGTCATGGTCAACTTGGCGTTGTCTCAGGAACAGCCCTAGATACAATTTTGGTACGCAGACTCCAAGATGGCGATCCGCATGGCCATATGCGTCGAGCCTTAAAACATTTTCCTCTGCCACAAATAGCTGATGAATTAATAGCTAAATATTACATTCCTGGTGGTAAAAAAGCTGACGAACCATATCGGCTTCTCCCAATGCATAAATCTGAAGCTTCACTCCAACAGCTAAATTACTGCGTTGCGGCCAATTTTGTTGAGGTCTATCTTGCTAAAGAAGGGCATAATGGAATTGTCGGAATAAATTATTTGGAAAAAATTCAAATTCCAACTTTGCCATCGCTTTATGGGGCAATGCTGGCCAAAGTTGACTACGTGCTTATGGGCGCCGGAATCCCTAAATCTATCCCTGGTGTCCTTGACAATTTAGCCTTACATAAACCCGTTAGCCTAAAACTTAATCTTGACGACGCCATGCCTGATGACAACTACAGGCTAAATTTTGACCCTAAATTAATTAACCCTAAAGCTAGCGGGCAATTAAAACGTCCAAAATTTTTAGCTATTATTTCTTCGCATGTTTTAGCCACAACTCTAGCCAAAAAATCTACTGGTCATGTCGATGGTTTTGTTATTGAAAATCATACCGCTGGGGGGCATAATGCTCCACCACGAGGCCCGCTTAAACTGGATGCTAAAGGCAATCCACTTTACAGTGAAAAAGATGAAGCTGATTTAAATGAAATCAAAAAACTTAATTTACCATTTTGGCTAGCAGGATCTTTTAATACTCCTGAAAAATTACAAGAAGCCATAGACTTAGGAGCTTGCGGTGTACAAGTGGGTACGCCATTTGCTTTTTGCGAAGAATCCGGTTTTGAAACGCAAGTAAAGCGTTCAATTATTGAAAAAGCTATTAATGGCAACATCGAGGTATGCACTGATTCGTTAGCATCACCCACTAACTTTCCCTTTAAAGTAGTTCAAATTGAAGATTCACTATCTAATGATGCTGTATATCAAAATCGTCCCCGTCTATGCGATCTTGGTTATTTGCGTAAAGCCTACAAAAAAGCAGATGGTACCATTGGCTTAAGATGCCCTGGTGAACCAGTCGACAATTATCTAAAAAAAGATGGTGATATAGAAGATACCATTGGTCGAAAATGCATCTGCAATGCCTTATTAGCTGATGTAGGGCTAGGTCAGGTACGTAATGATGGCTATGAAGAACAACATCTGGTAACTTCTGGTGATGAATTATTGAGCATAGCAAGGTATGTTAAAGACCAAAGTAATTCCTATAAAGCCAGTGATGTAATTGATTATCTTTTAGCTTTAGTCAAAGAATTAGTCTAGTTAATTAATCAGTGTTAAATATAACACCAAATTATCAATTCATTATATGGTTAAATTTAGCCTAAATACAACTTGCAAATAAGGCTAAAGAACCAATCTAATTAGACATCTTTAGCCTTAAATCTAAATTAAGAAAATTGAATTTATAATAAACTTTGTTTATACAATAGTTTTAAATGTGATAACATCTCGACAATATTTTATATTACTTGTATAATTTTCTTGAATTTTAATTCAATCTTGAGGAATTCAAAATGAAATCAGGCAACAATAAAATTTTTACTACTAATAATTTCAGTTTCAAATTCAATATAATTGTTTTTTTAATAATGGCATTTTTTTGTTGCCCTATTTTAAAAGCCCTAGCCGATACTACCACTTTTAATAATACTGACCCGGTTAAAACTATTTGTCTTAATAATTTTAACCCTTCAACAAAACCTGGTGAGACTGGGAAAAACAATTCGAGTAATAAAGATAATAACAGTAAACCAGCAACTACTGATAAAAATGACAAAAAGCCTTTTACCGCTAAATCAATAAGTAAAAAACCCAAGAAATTTAAGGAAAGACATGTCTTAGATTATTTAAAAGCCAATGTCATTGAAACATTTCAATGGGATCCCCGTGGTGTTGAAGATTATCGCCAAGGTCCAATTATGGGGCCAATTAAACTTATCCAGGATAACTTTGCTATTGGTTTTTCACCTAATATTGAATGGGACAGGGCTGGAACTAATTCTACCAATTACAATTATCAACAACAATTAGCTTTATACTTAGCTGGACCAATAACCAAACATATATCAACATGGTTACAGGCAATGCCAACTAGTGTTCCGCAAACTGGCTGGATGGGCTATTGGGATGAAGCCCAATTAACAGCTAATTACGGATCGTACAAAAATTTCTTCCAAATTCGTGGTGGCAACTGCTATAACTGGCAACAAAGTGGTTTTGGTGGCGCAGATCGATCTATTACGGCAACCACGCCTTTTGTGTATAATGCCGTCAATGGTTTTAACCCCAGTACTTTATCTAAATCTATTGACATCGATATAACAGGTGGCAATTTTAATAGTGGCAGAATAACTGGTTGGTGGCAACCACCAACCTCAACTAGTTCAGATAGCAATATTATTTATGGCCGCAGTTATGGGATGAATTTTGTCATTGAAAAACTCTTTGGCAAAGCTGGTATTAGTGGAATTCAAAGTAATTTAACGGTTGGTAATACACCCGCCTTTAATTACAATCCAACAGGCAGTATGATGTCCAATGGAAGTTACAGTTCCGTTGCTGGTGCCCAACAATCACCATTTGTCTGGTGGACAAGTTGGATTAATAAATCTTTTCTGGATAAACAAGGTTATGTTCGAGCCAATCCTAGTTTTGGCTTAAATGTTTATCATTTAAAACGAAATTTAGACAATTCTGGAGCCATTCCCGAAAGTGGTTTTACTGGATACGGATATACTTTTGACTTAGTAACAATCCCAGTACGATCCTATTGGACCAGCATTTTTCGTTATGATCAATATCGCATGGCAAGTCCCACCTTTAATAATACACAATATGCCTTTACCATGGCTCAAGCAGTTGATTTTCACTTACCCAATAAAGGTAGACTTCGGGTAAGCGTTGACCTTCAACGTGTGCTTCAAACTAGTTATCTGCCATCCAATCGTATATATCTAAATTTCTGGCCTATTTGGTAAACTTTTTTTATAAAATCAGGTAAAATACATTATGAAAAATTATCATCAACCTTTACAGCAATTTAAAAATTTAATTAACATGCATTTTAATCATTCTCCTTTAAAATCGAATCAGACTAAACCATCAAAAAGTCTCAAGATTCATAGCGCCGTTTTCCAAACCGCCTTTTACTTTACCCTGTTACTTATTTTCATTCCAGTTTTAATTATGGGTAATTCTCACACCTGTCCAGTTTTACGGCAAAATGACTTAAAAAATAATGCTTGTGTTAATGCTAAACCAGCTAATGCCCGTAAATATAATGTAGATTGTACTTACTGCCATACAGCTTGGCCGCAGCTAAATCGTCAGGGCTATCAATTTAGATTACTGGGTTATCGTATGCCATGGGAAGTTTATAATGGCACTTATCGTGCTAAAGCTAAGGCTACCGGTCAAGTCAAGGGTCCGGCTACAGCTAGTAACAATGCCACTAATAATGGCTTGCCACCAGCTATAGCCAGCAATATTAGTCAATCCGTAAATAAAGTCCCAGACTTGCCAAGTACACCAGAAAATATTGCTAAAGGTGCCAAGCTTTTTGAAACTCAACAATGTATTACTTGTCATGCTAATGGTGGAAATTCAATTAATCCATCTAAGCCATTAAAAGGACCTAGTTTTCTTAAAGATTGCCCAGATAATGCTATCGTCAATCATATAATCCGTTACGGTGTTGCTGGTACAGCTATGCCAGCTTATGAATTAGAAAGATTAAATAATGAAGATTTAGCCTTATTAGTGATCTATCTTCGTAGCCTAACCCCTAAACCCTAATTCAAATATATAAGGAGAAGATATGTTAAACCGTCGAAAATTTATTTCGTTCTTACCAACAGCAATGCTCTCAGTTGGTACCATAGCTGTAAGCAAAAGTCTGGCCGATGAAAAATACATTGGTCAAAAATTTATTAGCGGAGAAAAATATGAAAACGTTAGTGCAATTGAAACGTTAATGCGTGGACATGGATTGCTTATGCGTTGTTGGAATGTATATGATGTATTTAAAGATGGCATTTTAAGCAATAAACAAATTGATCCCAAATTAATTTTAAAAACTACAACAATTATTAAAGACTATTTAGAAGGCTATCATGAACAGATGGAAGAAAAATATATTTTTAGCCAGCTTGAAAAAGTCCATAATTATTTTCCCGCTATTCAGGAATTAAAAATGCAACATGGTACTGGCTATGCTTTAACGGATAGGATTATAAGTATGGTAAAGGCTGATAAATTAAATAAAGAATTATGCAATTACCTTACTTCTTTTGGTCAAATGTATCGGTATCATAGTGCCTGGGAAGATACGATATTATTTCCCGCTTTTGATGCCTTGGAAAGCAAAAGTGCTATAGCTGATATAGCTGCAACATTTGTTATTGAAGAAAGGAAAATTCTGGGAACAACAGGATTTGAATCTTTTGTCAATGATATCATTAAAGTCGAAAAAGAGCTCGATGTTTACGGTATTTCCAAATATACACCAACACTTTAAATTAATTAATTAATTTTTATGTATTATCATCTACCTTAAGGAGTAAACAAAACCAAATTAAAACTTAAATAAGTTGAAATAAATTTTGTTAAAATAAATCATGCTAAATTTATCAATTTTAAAATCTACCAAGCCATTAATGGGCATGTCCATTCTTCTGGTTTTACTGTATTTAGTAAATCCTCAAGCTAATGCACAAAACGCCCCATCTCCAAATTCAGCTAATTCAGCTAACGATAATAAAATAGCTGATACATCTAACTCTTCCACTGAAAGTACCTTAAAGCCAAAAATAAATACAAATTCAGCAACTGATACCAATACTAATTCAACTACCGATACTAAGTCAACGCCTGAGCCTTCAACTAAAAACGAATTAAAGCCAGAAATAAATACCAGTTCTGATTCCAAATCAAATCCTAGTTCAACTACTGGTACTAAATCAGAAACCGGTTTAAATAATGATAGTGAAACCGAACGGGCTAAACAAACTAATGCTGGGGCAGAAGAAAGCAAAGAATTGGGCAAGAATGCAACTATCGGTAAAGTTATTACTTCAACCATAAAAGGTGAAAATAAT
>JAKAZS010000004.1 GCA_021815785.1 bacterium | reverse complement strand
TTTAATTGTAGTTTGGTTGGCGTCAATAAAGAGTCTAGAGTCTTTGCATGCAACTTCAGCCGCAATAGCTAAAAGATCTAGTACAAATTTAACGCCATTATCTCAGGAAATGGTTCCTCAAGAAATTAAACCGTTGGTTAAAGCCATAAATGACTTGTTTAATCGTATTGAAAATGATAATGAATCTCGTGAACGCTTTATTGCTAATGCTGCCCATCATTTAAGAACACCATTAGCATTAATTAAAACCTATAATGACTTGGCTAAGTCGTATACTCAAGATGACAAAGTAGGTGCCGCTTTAGCTAATTCCCAAGATGGCATTGATAAAATGGCGCATATGATTAAACAACTATTGTCGTTGTTGACTTCTGAAGCATTAAACCAAAAAGGATTTGCGAAAACAAGTGTCAATTTAAACGATTTAGTGGAAAAAACTGTAAGTAAATTCGTGCCTGTTGCCATAAGTAAAAATATGGACTTAGGCTATGAAGCTAGATCGCAAAGCTTATATATATTTGCAGAGCCAAACAGTATCGTCACCATGGTGGAAAATCTTTTGCATAATTCACTTACTTATTGTAATGAAGGTGCAAAAATAACGGCCATCCTTTATGAAACCAGTGAGGATATTGTTCTGGTGGTTGAAGATGATGGGCCTGGTATCCCTAAAGAACATCAGGAACTGGTTTTTGAGCGGTTTTATCGTATACCCAAAAGCTCCGCCGATGGAACTGGGCTTGGTCTGTCGATTGTCAGCGAAATAGTTAAGGCACATAAAGGCAAGATTAGTTTGGAAAGTAGTCAAAATCCTTCAGGCCTAAAAATTATCATTAAATTTAAAAAAGTTACTTAAAAAATATTATTTTTGATTCATTAAGATTTTTTATTGACTATTAATAATTGACTATATAGCCAGCTGATTTTTTCATTATTAAAGTTTTAGTAAACAGCAGAACACTTTTTCGTTAAATTATCGTAAGTTTTAAGTTGTTTATTTGATTTATAAGCTTTTAGCTGGTTTGCCCAGAAACTAAAATTAATAAGTGTAAGTCATTAACTTTATTATGAATTAAAAATTTATGGAGATCTAAATCATGAATAATTTTCTCAAATTTTGTTTAGCTTTAGGAATATTTTTAGGTATTTGCATGAGTAGTCTACCTAGTCATGCTCAAGCCAATAATTTGGGTAACCAGAATTTCCAGGCGGGCAACCAAAATCAACCAAATAATTGT
Source organism: bacterium (assembly GCA_021815785.1). Taxonomy (GTDB): domain Bacteria; phylum Cyanobacteriota; class Vampirovibrionia; order Obscuribacterales; family JAKAZS01; genus JAKAZS01. The sequence continues at coordinate 62,838 of JAKAZS010000004.1, read as the reverse complement.
CGTCGCCATCATCGACGTCATCACCATCACCGACGTCATCGCCATGTCAATCGTAATGGTAATAACGCCAGCAATGGCAATAATGCAGGCAATGGTAATAACCCAAATTGAGAGTAATATCAATTAAGCTTGACTTGTTGATATATATACCTATGCATCTAGACGTTAAGGCTAATTTTTGTTAAAATTGGCCTTAAAATTAGGTGTACAATTTAATACCGTGGAGTTAATTAAATAATGCAGCAATATTTGGATTTATTAGCCCAGGTTCTGGAGCATGGCGAAGTAAAAAAAGATAGAACCGGCGTTGGTACGATATCAATGTTTGGTCTACAAGCAATTTATGATATTCAAGATGGTTTTCCTTTATTAACTACCAAAAAAGTTAATTTTAATGGGGTGTTAAGAGAATTACTCTGGTTTTTAAAAGGCTCGACTAATATTAATGATGATTTAAAAGAATATACGCCTATATGGAATGACTGGGCTGATGAAAACGGTGATCTTGGACCAGTTTATGGTTATCAATGGCGTTATTGGGAAAAATTTGAATTTGACCATCAACAGAATCAATATGTTAAGTCGCATATTGATCAAATTAAAAACATTATTCATTTGATTAAAACCAATCCAGATTCACGCCGCCTTATTTTAACGGCCTGGAATGTAGCTGATTTGGATAAAATGGCTTTGCCACCTTGTCATATGATGTGTCAGTTTTATGTACGTAATACTCAATATCTTGATTGCAAACTATATCAGCGCTCAGCTGATTTAGCGATTGGTGTACCCTTTAATATTGCTAGCTATGCTTTATTGACGATGATGTTAGCTAATGAATGTAATCTAGAGCCCGGTCGTTTAATTCATAGTTTTGGCGATGTGCATATTTATCAAAATCATATTGATGCCGTTAAAATGCAATTAACTAGAACACCAGGTCAATTACCTACTGTTAAGATAGCTAAGAAAGCATTTTTTGATTTAACTTTTGCAGACTTTGAATTAGTGAATTATGTCCACCAAGGCTTTATTAAATTGCCCATAGCGGTTTAACGTTTAAATGGTGTTATATTAATAATGACTGTTTTAGCTGGCCTGAAGCGATTGAGTTAGCAAAAACTTTTTTATGGAGAAGGTAATGATGCGACATTTTGATATAATTGTAGCCGTTGACCGTAATAATGGTATTGGGAGTAAAAATTCCATGCCCTGGAAACTAAAAGGTGATTTAAAATATTTTTATAATATTACTTCTAAAACCAGTGATACCAATAAGCAAAATGCTATTATTATGGGGCGTAAGACCTTTGAATCTTTACCAGTAAAACCGCTACCGAAACGGGTTAATATTGTATTATCCACTAATTTAAAGCTTGAATTGCCACAACATGTTGTTCAGGCTATTTCGTTCGATGATGCTCTAGTTAAGGCTGATGCTTGTGAAAATATCTTGGTTATTGGTGGTGGGATTTTATATGAGATGGCGATTAAACATCCTGAGGCTCGCTATCTTTACCTTACGCGAATTGACCATAAATTTGACTGTGATGCCTTCTTTGTGACTTTGCCACCCAATATTGTAGAAGAATCGGTCAGTGAATTATTTAAAGAAAATGAATTAACCTACCAAAATTTTAAATATTGTTTACCGCAATATCTTCACCATAATAATTGTCCTAAAACTATGCTGATGGCAAAGTAATATTTTTTGCCTATTACAATATAATTAGTTTTATTAATATTGTAATATTAGATGTGGACTAGCAGCCAATAATTATAGTATAAACAGATTGAATTTAAGTAAAAATAGCCAATGTAAAATTTGGGAAATGGGCCAATTTTATTAGCTAATCTAGGGTTAAGTATTAAATATGGATATTACCTATTTGGAAGTATTAAAAGGTTATACCTTGGGAATTTTTCCTATGGGTGATGAATTTAATGAATTAGCCTGGTATTGCCCACCTAGGCGCTGTGTATTTTTTCTTGATCAGTTTCATTATCATAAAAGATTAGAACGTAAAATAAGACAAGGAATTTTTGATATTAAAATTAACCAGAATTTTAAACTAACGATGCAGATGTGTGCGAATCGAGATGATACCTGGATAAGTGCTAAAATTATCGATATCTATACTAAATTACATGAATTAGGCTTTGCTCATAGTGTTGAAGCTTATTGTGAAAATAATTTGGTTGGCGGTCTTTATGGTGTTAGTATTGGTGGTGCATTTATGGGTGAATCAATGTTTCATACATTAACAGATGCTTCTAAAGTTTGCCTGGTGTATTTAGTAAAACGACTTCAACAAAAAAAGTTTATGATTTTAGACTGTCAATATCAGACTAATCACTTGAGTAGTTTTGGCGCTAAAATTATTAGCCATGAGGATTATATTGAAATTTTGGCTAAGGCACTTATACTTAAGACGAATTTTATTTAAACTATTTATGTTTGTATTAAGATTGATTTAAACGTAGAGATAAGCCCGGTCGCAAATCAACAAATAAATTTTAAGGCTATTTCTTGTCAGTTAAATATTCTAAACTATGTAGATCCATCAGCATAATTTCTTATACATATTTCAGCCCAGAAATAATTTAATTCTGCTCTTAAATAAGAAGGTCTAAATTATTTAAGTAATTTATGCGTAGCTTCGACAATATGTTTAGCAGTAATTTTTGCACAGTCCATTAATTCTTCGGGTGTGCCTGAGCCAACAAGACGACGAACTGCCAGTTTAAGAACTTGGGGCAGGCAAGTTGTTGGTACTACTTCACTATGAGGATCCAGCGTAAAGGCATCTAAAACAGCATCACCAATGCCACCATCAACAAAATGATCTTCCACGACAATAAATTTACCAGTTTCTTTGGCTGCTTTATGTAAAGCTACTTTATCTATTGGTTTAATTGAATAAAGATCGATAACCCTTACATTAATATTTTGTGATTTTAGTTCTTCATAAGCTTTTAATGCTTCAAATACCGTTATGCCAGCTGCTATTAATGTTAGTTTGTCCTTAGCGGATTCTTTAAGGGTATGACTGCCACCAATAGTAAATTTAGTATCTTTATTATAAACAATTGGGGTTTTTTCACGGGTAGTTCTGATATAGCTGATACCTTGATTGTGGTTCGCCATAAGCATTACTAAATGCATGGCACTATAAGCATCACAAGGGTATAAAACCGTACTGCCATGAATTGCCCGCATCATGGCAATATCTTCTAAGGCCATTTGCGATGGGCCGTCAGCGCCAATGGATACACCTGCGTGTGAGCCACATAGATTGAGGTTGCTGCGACAAATGCTGCCCATTCTGATAAAATCATAGGCTCTGGTTAAAAAGGCAGCAAAAGTTGAGGCAAATACTACTTTATTCAAGCTAGCTAGACCAATACCACAGCCGAGCATGGCTTGTTCGCTAATGAACATTTCGAAAAACCGTTCACTATGAGCGTGTTTGAATTTATCAGCATAGGTAGAATTGGAAACTTCGGCATCAATAACAGCCATGTTTTTATAGACATCACCAATGATTTTAAGCGTATCACCATAGACTTCACGAGTTGACGCTTTATCCGTAAATTCCAGAGTTTTAACAGTTGCTAAATCGAGTTTCTCATTTTTCGGTAGTTTGATTTCTTTGGGTTTATTTACTTTTATCGTTACTTCTTGAATACCGCCCAGTTCGGCGATGGCATCTTTAGCTTCGCTAGCATTTAAAGGTTTGCCGTGCCAGTTTTCTTTATTGGCCGTAAGTGTGACACCTTGTCCTTTAATAGTTTTGGCGATAATAAAAGTTGGCTTAACTGTATTGGCTTTAGCTTCAACTAAGGCTTTATCAATCTGATTAATGTCGTGTCCATCAATTTCAATGGTATGGAAGCCAAAAGCACTAGCTCTTTGCGCATACAGTGTTGAATTCCAACCAATGGAGGTTTCTCCTCTTTGACCCAGACGATTCATGTCAAGTATGGCGATTAAATTATCCAGTTTATAGTATGAGGCTAAATTCATGGCTTCCCAGACTGAACCCTCGGCCATTTCACTGTCGCCCAGTAAAACATAAACTTTATAATTATTTTTATCCAGATATTTACCATTAATAGCCATGCCAAGAGCCATGGGTAGTCCTTGGCCAAGCGATCCGGTTGCCACGTCTACATAAGGTAAAATTTCGGGAACTGGATGGCCTTCTAGTCGTGAACCAAATTTACGTAAACTCATTAATTCCTGGTCGCTAATTGCGCCACAGGCTTTGTAAAGTGAATAAAGTAGTGGACTGGCATGACCTTTAGAAAAAATTAAGCGATCGTTGGTGAGTGATTTTGGATTATCAAAATCATAATTTAAATGCTTGGCAAGTAAAACTGCCATTATGTCACTAGCTGACATGGACGAGGTTGGGTGACCTGAGCCTGCTTGCGTCGTACACCTTATACTATCTATTTTTAATTGTTTAGCTAATTGGGTTATTGTATCAATAGCAGTTACTTGTGACATAATATCTCCTATGTAAATTTAATTTTTTATTTTAGATTTTGGCATAGTATTAATGTTAAAGTAAATTTAAGGAATACCTGATTAATTTAATTTTTTATCAATGTTACTAATTTATTTAAAAATATAGATATGGAATGTGTTGAGCCTGTAAAATATTCAATTTGTCTTGATTTAAGCAATAAATCGATGGATAAGTTTCCCGCATTTTTAGATTTTGCTTTTAAAATCAATAAAATTACTAATAGAATTGTCTTAAATTCAAATAATTTAAACATTCTTGACGTTTCTTTATTCGATAAAAATAATAAAGTAATTGAAACGAAGTATCAGTTTAAAAATAAATTTTTAATTATTAATACGAAGGCTCTTAATAAAGGAAACTACTTATTAAAAATTAACTACCTGGCTAACTATAGTAGGAATTTGTCAGGAGTTTATAAAGCTAATTCATTAACCGATAATGCGGTAAGTATAATGACTCATTTTGAGCCAAATTTTGCCTCAAGCTGTTTCCCTTGTCTTGATGAACCTTGTTATAAAGCTATTTTTGCCATGTCTTTTGTGCTGGATTTAAATGACAAAGTTATATCTAATACCAGTATTATTAATGAAGAAAATATTACTGCCAGTTTAAAAAAAGTTAGTTTTGCGGATACATATCCATTGCCAACTTATTTAATTGCCTTTGCTATTGGTGATTATAAAGTAATTGAATCAGCTAAAATTAAAAACACTACCATTAATATCTATGCTAGTAATAGTCAGGCTAATTTAGGTAAATTTGCCTTGAATTTTGCCAGCCAATGTTTTGCTTATCTTAGTGATTACTTTACAATACCTTATCCAAATCCCCAGCTTGATTTGGTGGCATTACCGGAATTGCCTTTTAACGGCATGGAAAATGATGGAGCTATATTTTTCCGTGAAAAAAGTTTGCTTCTAGATGAAAGTCAAAGTTTTGGCGCTGAAGTTATCTTAGTTTGTGATACTATAAGTCATGAAATTAGTCATTTATGGTTTGGTAATTTAGTCAGCATTGAATCCTGGTCAATGCTATGGCTCAAAGAAGCTATGGCGACATTGATTCAGATTAAAGTGGTTGATTTGTATTTTAGTTGTCTTAATCGTTGGGGCTTGTTTTCTTACGCCAGGTTAAATGCTTTGTTTATTGATGGTCTCAGAAATACCCGGCCAATTGAATTGAATAAAGCCAGTTTGGAAAAAGCTTATGAATTATTTGATACCATTACTTATCAAAAAGGATCGCAAATTCTGGCCTGGTTTGAAAAGTTCTGTGGTGATAATGCTTTTCGTAAAGCGATTATAAATTTTCTGGATAAATATAAATTTCAATCTACGAATGGGATTAACTTTTTTAAGGAAATTGAAAACACCTGTAATTTCCCGGTCTTTAAATTGATTCCTTACTGGATAAATGATAGTGGTTATCCCTTAATTGATTTGGAAATAATTAATGAGCGAAGTTTTAAAATATCCCAAAAATTGTTTAAGTATAATGGTGAAAATAGTGAGAAAGATAAAATATTTAATCTACCGTTAATTTTAAAGGTCTATCCCCAGGATTCTAGCCTTAAACCTTATTTCTTAAAATTTATTTTGGAGAATCAGTGTGCCACCTTTGAAACTGAATTTAATCTAGGTTTTGTTATGGCCAATGCCTATGGACTTGGGTTTTATCGGGTTAATTATCATAACAATTTCACGGTCGATAATTTTACTTATTTAACGGCTAGTGAGAAATTATCGATTCTTGGAGATTATTATGCCTTATTGCTGGCACAAAAAATTACGTTTAAAGATTTTCTTGATAAAATTCATTTATTTAAATACAGTCAAGAAGAATGCATTTGGCTTTATTTAAAAGAAATTTGGCTAACTTTAGATGTAACTTTACCGTTTGAATTTCATACTCAATTAATCGAATGTTTGGCCAAATTGATTAAGGAAAATTTGCAAAACTATCATATTGATTTGTCGATAATATTTACGACGGTAGCTAATTTTAATGAACAGGCTTATCTTTTACCAATGATTGATATATTGAGCTACATAGATGAGTTGATTATTGAAATCGTAAAAAAATATCAGGATTTAGCTAATTTGACAAATGTTATGCTAAAACCTAGTGTTTTAAATATATGCAGTGGATTTGGTGACGTTGCTTTATTTCATAACTATTATCAAAACTATCTTGAATCGAGTAACCCCCAAATTAGTCAGCTTTATTTTCTGTCTTTAGCCAATTTTCGCATCCCGCAAATTCATAATTTGTTATTTGACTATATTAAAACTAATAAAATTAAAAAACATGATATAGCTTACTTGTTAAAAAATATGCTTTTAAATAAATATAGTGCTAACAACACTTGGAATTTTATTAAATTTAATTATGAATATTTAACCACCGTGATTAGTGAATCAGCTATGGCAAACATTTTTGTGGGTTTGGGTGGTTTAGTTACTGACCTTGATGAAAATCAGTATCAGGAAATCGAATTATTTTTTAATGACTATTACAAAAATAATTTACCCTTACAATTAAGTCAGCAATTAGAAAAATTATTTATTTTGTTGAAATTTAAACTTAATTTAAAATTAGTGAACTCGTTTGTACATGGCACTTAAAGCTGCAAGTGTGCTAGATTGTGACCAAGCAAGTGGTTTATTGGCATCAGCAATCCACTGAGTATTATCGGCATTTCTAATATAGGCTTCAGGAAGTTTCCAATCTGAGTCAATTCCAGCTAATGCTCGATTAAAGTGAAAAATTTGGCCATTCAAAAATTCAGGGTTTTGCGTGCGATCGTACATATCAGATAATACGGCTGAAATCATTGGTGACACATGAGTCCATTGGGCTGCCATGTCTGATGGCAATTCAGTGCGATTAATCCGGCCATCCCAGACATCGCCAGGATAACGTCTAACACCAATATCACCCATCAGTTGACTTTCAATATTTTTAATGATAGTTGTATTCATTGCATCATCCAGTAAAGGTTGGTGTGATAAGGCACTTAAATAAAGCGGGTTTATTAAAGCTGCATCAACATTTCTAATACTACCGTCATCTGATCTGACAAATTCATTAGGCAATAAGGTTTTTAATTTGTTTTCACAATTACTGATTAGACCTTCAAGGTCACTAGAGTTTACAGCATAAGTTTTACCATTATATTCATAAGATAAAGGACCATTTTTATCAACATAGGTTTTTTGTTCGCGTAGGCTGGCCAAGGCCATGCCGATTGATGAAGCATGTTCAGCCCGTTTGTCTTCCCATGCACCAAAATCCCAGTCTTCCCATGCATGTATGGTTTTAAAATAATTAGGCAATATCGCTGCATAATCTTTGGCATATGGGGCTATGGTTGGGTCATCAATCTTTAAATGACCTTCATTTATTGCGTGGAATAATAAATAATTTATTGAAGCCAGAGCATCATTTTGAGCATTGCCCCACGGATCGCCAACATCTTCTAAGCTAACACCATTGTAGCGGATATGTGGTCTGGCACCAATATCAAAACCACTAGCTTTGCCATCAATAATATCCAATAAGCGATACTGATGGGTCATCTGATATTTTAATGATGAAGCTAAGCCATTTTTCCAGGCATTATCATCGACAATATGCAAGGCATTTAAATCAGGGTTAAATTTGGCTTGGTATTCAGATAACGCCTGCATTATATTATCCCTGTCCCATTGCAAGATTAATAAGCCGCCTGCTGCTGATTCGAGACTGGGTTCGTCAATTACCGTAACCGCTGACTGACCACCACTTGAATAACGTCTTAATTCAATGGTTTTATTTTTGCTTAAAAAAGTAGTTAATTTATCTAAACTGGCTTTATCATAACTGGTTTTAGCTAAGCCTTCAACGTCTGGATTTTGAAAATCCAGTTTAGCATCAGCGATATATGGATAAGGATTGGGTGAGGTTATTTCAAAGTTTTTCGGAATTAAAGCAATCTCACTAATATTAGCAAATTCGTTATTGTTAGCTAAGTCTATGCTATTGGCTGTCGCAGATTTAAGCTGGATATTATTTTTAACAGATTCTATACCTTTAAAGCCTAATTCTTGAACAGCTGGCAATAAAGTATTTAAGGTCGCTCCAGTAATACCGGCACTTAAAATTTCACTGGCATTGGGTAATTTGTCCTGGGTAATTAAACTTTGGCTAGTTAGACCCGTTATGGCACCAATAGCGCCAATGGGAGCATTGGCGATTAACCTGGTTGAAAGTGGTAAATCCTTGACTAAGCTATTACCACCCATAAATACGCTAAAACTCGCTAAGTTAGCTGCCGCATTACCAATACGCGTTTGCCCAGTTTGTAATGGCCCAAAATACCCGACGAGGCCAGATCCAGCTATCATAGCTGTACTTTGACTTTTAAGAATTGCACTGACTTCAGTTTTAAGGCCTAAGGTATCTGCTCCAGTGGCTAGAGCTTCATGGGTGGCTAGGCCCGCTACAACAAAAGGAACCGCCATGCCAATACCGCTAGCGACATTTTGAGCCAGCCAAGAAGCTGTATAAGGTTTTTGGGGTTGAATTTTATATTCTTGTGTTACCGGAAGAATGTCTTTATGATCAAGGGTTTTACTAACCGCATTAGCCATATTTTCAGCTACATCAACCGGTGTAATTACGGCTGAATTTAATAATGGATGAAGAATATTATTGGTAAAAAATGAATTGTTTTTAGGATTGTTTTTATTTGAGTTTAACTTTTCTGTTTTAGTTTCAATTGACTTGTTACCTTCAATCATTTGTTTTACCCATAAAAGCTATTAATAATGCTTAATAATAGATATGTTTTTAACCAATTTCAATGGGAAAAACCGCAAGGAGAAAATATTCATTTGTTTCGGAATCAGTAGGCGTAATATTAAGAAAAGGATTGTGGAACAATGGTTTTAAGTCGAAGTTAACTGTTTCAACTGGTTAGCCTTAGCTAAAGAGTTAAAACAGTTGAAATTTGTTATTGTTAAAAATGTTTAGAATTTGTTAATTAAGATTAATAAATTATGCTCTTAATGAATTTTCTAGGCTTATACGTAAATTTAAAGCTTTAAGTTTTTCTTTGAGCCGAAGAATTTCACGTTTACGTTTTTTTAGAGGCTGTAGGCAAACTAATGACGTCATGTTGATATAAAATAAAGGGGTAAATGACATTACGGCTCGAGTCATGTCTTCGCCATTGAATTCGGCATAGCATTTTATGGACATATAAATACCCAGAAGATTAATTGTTAAAAATATGAACATAATCGCAAAATATAATATTTTTTCTCTTAACAACAATACTATAGCGTTATTAATTTCATGATGTAATTCTAAGGTGTAATAACTGTTAATGGGATTACTATCAATACGTACATTGCTTCCACAATTACCACAAAACTTGGTTTCAAACGTAATGTAGTCGTTGCAGTTAAAACAGTTCTTAAGGTTGTCTAAACTGTTGGTCAAAAAACTCGTTGACATCTATTCCTCATGAATAATGGGGTTTATTAACAGGTTGCCGAGATGATTGCAAATTTGTTGGCATAACCGAAATTAGCACTGTCACCTTCTAATATAATATAATAAAGCCAAATCTGAATTATGCAAGTGTTTTAAGTAGATTACTAAAAAAAACTAATCTTTAGAACAAAGTACTTTTTGTTAAAATCATTTGTATAAATTAGCTAAACGTAAATTTTACTTTAAGGCTAATTCTAATTAAATACGGTGTTAACCTTACGAACACTTACAAAAGACGCAGAGTTAATTTTGCCAATTTGGTTACATATTACAAAATACCTTTTCCAATAAGCCAAACATTAATTTATTTAAATACTTAATAATATTACTTTGACCATGTTAACTGAATCATTTTCTTCACCAATTACGGCTAATTTAATTGCCAAATTAGCCTTGCGCCCAAATAAACTAATTTTTAGTGAAGGGAAATTATTGGGTCTAGAATCACGCCCGAGTGAAGGTGGAATTCAGGTAATTGTTGATTATTTAGCAGATGGTCAAAAGCTTTTAAACAACAATGTCCGTTCTAAAGTTCATGAATATGGTGGTGGCGATTTTAATTTTATTGACGGCGAAATTGTTTTTGTTGATAGTAATAATCAGCAAGTTTATTTAGCTAGTCTAGATAATCAAATTATCCAGTTAACAAATCAGCCTGATTTTCGTTTTGCTGATTTTACTAAATATAAGGATTATATAATTTGCGTTGCCGAAAATCATAATGAAAAGCCGGTGCAAAATTTACTAGTAGCTTTTAGATCCAATAGTAAGGGTTCCTTTAAGGTGAAACAATTAATTGATAATTTTGATTTTGTGTCCAATCCAATTATTAGCCCTAATCAAGAGATGTTAGCCTTTGTCGCCTGGAATCATCCGCATATGCCTTGGGAAAATAGTGAGTTATGGCTTGGTGATATTAAAGATAATTTAACAATAACTAATTTACGTAAAATAGCTGGTGGTTCTCTAACTAAATTTGAATCGGTTTTTCAACCCATGTGGTCTAGTAAAAATGAATTGTTTTGGGTTAGTGATCAAACTGGTTTTGGTAATTTATATGTATTGCCTAAGCCTGATGATTTAAGTAATGAAGTTATTCGGCTTACTAATTTAAATGAGGATATTAACCAGGCTCAATGGGTTTTTGGCTTATCCGCCTATGCTTTTATTAATTCTCATACGCTTATATTTACCAGTGTTAACCAAGGACTAAGTCAACTGTACCAGTTAGAATGGCAAAATAATTTTGGTCAGATTAATTTGCGCAAAATTGATAATGATTTTACCAGCATAAGTTATCTAACTGGAAGCAATAATGAAGTTTATATGTATGCGGCTTCAAGTTGTGGCTTCTTATCCATCCAAAAATATTCAGCTAGGCAAGCTAAATTTGAAACAATTAAATCTTTTGCTCCAATTAAGCTTTCCCCTAAAAATATTTCTCTTCCGCAAAGCCTTAAGGTTAAAGATGAAAATAATAATGATATTCATGCTTTCTTTTATCCAGCTTTAAATAAAAATACTAATAATCCACTCATCGTTAAAATTCATGGTGGTCCAACTAGTTTTTCGACTAATGCTCTTAATTTAACCGTGCAGTTTTGGACAAATCAGGGCTTTAGTTATTTAGACCTTAATTATCGAGGTAGTTTTGGTTATGGTAAGGAATATCAGCTTAAATTAAACGGTAATTGGGGTGTCTATGATGTTCACGATGCGATTACGGTTTGTCAACACTTGATCAAAGCTGGTTTGGTGGATAGCTCGCGTATTGCCATAACAGGATCTAGTGCTGGTGGTTTAACGGCCTTAAATGCAATTATTAGTTCTAAACTGTTTGCTGCTTGTAGTGTTGCCTATGGAGTTAGTGATTTGACTAGTTTAGCCAAAATAACGCATAAATTTGAATCGCATTATTTAGATTCATTAATTGGTCATTTGCCGGGTGCTCAAGATAAATATGATAACCTTAGTCCTATAAACAATTTTAATTATATAAATTGCCCGGTGATTTTTTTTCAAGGTGATGAAGATATGGTTGTGCCTGCGTCGCAAACTACGCAAATGTATGAAGCTTTAAAGGCCAAAAAACTAAATGTTCAATTGGTGATTTTTTCTGGCGAAGGCCATGGCTTTCGTAAACTGGAAAATATTGAAAAACTTATAATTACCGAATATAATTTTTTGGTTCAGGCTTTAAATTTACCTTATGAACTGATTAAGGCTTAATTTTGGTATCAATAATTCATGAACATTAATTGCAAATTAAACTTATTGATAAGCCTAGTGGTAACTTTGACTGTTTGGGTAAGTGGTATAGATGTTAGGGCGGTTGAAAATAAAATAACTTTAGCAGCCCAAAATAATGCCTGGATTTCTAAGGAAGCTTACGAATTGGCAAGTGATTTAGACATAGCGCAAAATATCGAAAATATTCACGAGCATCAATTAAAAGTATTTAAACTACCTGGTCAAAGCTTAGATCTTAAAACCTTAACTTTAAGGGAAAATATTCTTGAAACATTATTTATTGCTAGTTTAGAAATTAATAATGTTATTGCCAAAATTGATGAAGAAATTACCCTCGATCATGAACTGGTTCAGTATATTAACTCCAAACGCGGTAAATCTGCCGAGTTGGCTAATATTACTAATTTGGTAAGTACGGGGGCTTTAGCTATTATTGGTTCGGCTATTCAGATAGGAACAGCTCGCCCAACCATAAATGCTGGTAGTGAGATTAAAGTTGTTGCCGGTGGAGTTGCTAGTACTTTAAGTGCATATGCCTTGCTTCAGCAAAAATCTGGTAAAGCCAAGCAAAGTTGTAAGCCAAATATGTTAACGCAGATTTTTTATGGTAAATGTAATAATGAAAATGTAACCTATCCTCGCTTTGTTTGGCGTTACCTTAACGGTGGTGTTAAATTGTTAGAATGTCATCAAAAGTCAAGGCGTGAAGTTTTGATTCAGCGCTGGGTTAATTATAATAAAATTTTACCATTAACTAGTTCTCAATCTAAACAGCAAATAGCTATGCTAACTGGAACTCAGCTTGGTTATTACTCCATGAGTATTAATGATTTAGAAAAACGAGCTAATATGTTAGCTGATTTACGTGCTCAAATAGCCCTAATGAATCATAATTTGTTAGAATTAATGCAGGATATTAAGGCGAGATAATTAAAGATGATCCATTTTATAAATATCTTCTTATCGGCAATTCTATTTGGTATTAGTCCGGTTTTGTGCAAAGTAGTTTTAATATAAAAACTACTGCTATAATCTTTTAATCAAAAATAAACCTAATATTGCTTAATTAAAAGTATGTCTAAATTAATTTTAATATTTATCGTTTCATTATTTTTTAGCCCATTATCAGTTTTAGCTAAAAATTCTTATTTAATAAAACAAGAAACTAAATTATTTGGCCTACATGTCCTTTATCTTTCAGCTAATCAGTTTAATTTATTAAATACGAAACTACAAACTCAAGTCTATTGCCAAAAACCAGACTATGTAGTGTATTATATTAATCATAAAAGTAAGGTTTATTTTGCAACTCCACTTAACAATGTTCAAGATCCACAAGGTTTTGGAATTATAAGCTTTTTAGTAAATGGTGGAAAATTAATAAAAAATCCTGATTACTGGCAAAAAAAAAATATTTATAAGAATAAAAATTATTCTGGCATAGTTTATAAATTTAAATATCCCGATACTTTAAAATCTAAAGTAAACATTTTTAATGAATTAATTATTAGTGACAATGATAACATTAATCCTAATTTTATAAAATTACATTCTAAATTAAATGGATTTCCTATTATGCCAGGCTTAATTCTTGAATTAAATTTTATATTTCAACGACGTGAAAATGAAAGAAGTACAATTAATGAACTTATAACTACAAGATCTATAGAAAAATTACAGACTAATATAACCAAACCAAATCTTCAAACATTTCATCAGGTTAATTCTTATAATGAATACTTAGGCATTAGTTCAAACAAAAAAATATTAAATGATTTTTTTGATTTAACTCGCTAAAAATTTTTTCGATTATTAAATTAATATTTTAATTGATAAAAAAACTTATTTTATTTTATCAACTAAGTTTAAAATTGGTCGCCAAGCACTAAAGGCATTATTAATTATTTTGTTTTTGGCAAATTAAATTTAGTCTGTTTTTGGCAAAAACACGGACAACTAATAATCTGTAAATGCTATGTGTTATAATGGCTATAATACTTGTATTTAATTGGTTTATCTGAAAATATCGTACAAGTCCCGTTAATTTAAAAGTCTACCTTAATAAGCCGGTGGACTTATTAAAGGCTTAGGTTGATCCGTTTTAGGAGGATTTGTTAGAATTAATGCAGGATATTAAGGCGAGATAATTAAAGATGATCCATTTTATAAATATCATCTTATCGGCGATTCTATTTGGTATTAGTCCGGTTTTGTGCAAATTAATTATTAATGATTTTTCAACGTTTACCATGTCCGGTTTATTGTATCTTGGTGCTAGTTTTAGTACACTTTTGACTTTAAAAACAAATTTCAATATTTACAAGCAATTAAATCGAAACATTATTTTACTGATATTATCTGGAGGAATTCTGGCTCCAATATGTTTATTAGCAGCTTTAAAAAAAATATCAGCAATGAATGTATCAATTTGGTTTAATCTTGAACCGGTTTTTACAATATTGATAGCCTTGTTGCTTTTTAAAGAGCATTTGACGCGGAAATCGTATGTTGGTGTAATTGGTGTATTTATAGCCTTAGCCATGTTTACGCATATTGATTTTAATATCGACAATTTACTTAATTATATGATGATTATTTTAGCTTGTCTGTTTTATGCAATTGACAATAATTTGGCATCAGTCATTGATAGTATAAAGCCTTCACAACTGGTTTTTCTTAAAGGTTTTACTGCTGCCATTATTAATTTATTACTAGGTATATGTTTTTTTAAAGATATGATTTTTGGGTTAAATTCTTTATATTTTATGTTAATTGGTTTTTTTAGCTATGGTGTTAGTCTCATACTTTATATTCGAGCAAGTCAAAATCTTGGAGCGATACGTGCGCAATTGATTTTTGCGACCTCGTCAATTTGGGGATTAATATTTTCGGTTTGGATATTTCATGAAGTTTTAAATCTTACCCAAATTTTAGCAACTTTGTTAATTATGGGATCTTTATATTTGATTCTTAAAGATATGCACGGACATAGCCATTGGCATGAAAGTATGACACACACGCATTTTCACATTCACACTGACGGACATCATAATCATCAGCATACTGGCATAGTTGCGTTTCACACGCATGAACACAGCCATGATGCTCTAAAGCATTCCCATGAACATATAAGTGATATCCACCACCGACATAGCCATGATTGATAATCGTCTCACCTTACGAAACCGGATGTCTAATTGAGCGATTGCTAAGCGGAATCGTCGGCATAATTATAATTTGTGATTTTTTTTTGGCAGCGAATAAATTGTATATAAATATGATTATATCTAATTATTAGCAAAAAATATTTTGGCAAAATTAATGATTTTAAAAGTCATTTTTCGTATTTACACTAGTTACACAGTAATAAATCTTAAATAAAATAATTCCAGGTAGTCATTCTAATTTTTTAAATCAATCTATCATTAGTGAGCATATAATGGATAAAATAAGTATTACTCAAACTAAAGATAAGTCCGATTGGGTTCTTAAAAATGTAGTGAATCCATTTATAAACGGATCGGGAGTAATAAAAGTATATGATACAATAACTGGGAAAAATGACGCCAATTTGCCGGTAGCAAAATCCCAAACAGGTAGTCTTAAATGGTTTACGCAAAACATAAGCCAAACTACAGGAGCAATATTGCCGTTTGTCATGGCCGGAGCAGCGCTAAAATTAGGTATGACCGAACTGTCAACTGGATTAAAACTGGATGAGGCTACGGCTAGTATCCTAACTAACGAAAGCCGGTGTCAGATAGCTGGCGCTGGCTTATATGAGGCTGCACAAAAACCAGGCAAAAACCAGACCCGGATTGCCAATGCCTTAGGAACCATGGCAAGTTTTGCTGTATTTGAAGGTGGGAACAAATTATCTAGTACAATTGATTTAAACAATGGGTATTTAAATGTGATTGCCAGAGGTTCTTCAAGAGCGCTAACTGGAGCTGCCGGTGGATTTGTTAATTATAGCGCTTCAACATTATTGCCTAACCTTACTAATAATTACCAAAATTCAATCAACATGGAAGGCACTATTTCAGCGATGGCTTCTGGCGGCTTGATGAACGTTGCATTGCCAGGTCTGCAAAAATTGGCCGGCGTTACTTTCCAAAAAATTGGTTTTAGTCATGACCCTGTTACCGATAATCAGGCCAATGATAGTGTTACAAAATTGGCAAAATTTAAAGATTTAACCAGACCCCAAGCTGATGTGACCGTAGGTAATGATTTAAGCAAAGCTGTGGGCGAACAGATTACTGCTGGTTCGGCTCAACCTTTAGGAGCGACGGTTTTAGATAATGGGATTAATTTTGCCATTTATTCACCTAAGGCAACCAGCATGGATTTGCTGTTATTCCACAATGCTAATGATAAAGTTGCGTATCAAACTTATCCCATGGCTCAGACCAATGGTGTTTGGCATTCGTTCGTCAATGATTTGCCTGCTGGCAGCCTTTATTTATATAGTGCTGATGGCAGCTATGATCCACAATTGGACGGCAGCCGGTTTAATCCTAATAAAGCTTTGCTTGACCCTTACGCAAAGGCTATAACTGGTGATAATCCTGACACGTCAGATATTTTGGGTTACGATAATAGCAATCCAAATAACCCAAACCGTGATAAGCTTATAAGCAATATCAATGATTTTGGTGCCATGCCCAAGGCCATTGCGGTAAAAGACGATTATAATTGGGAAAATGATAAACATCCTAATATTGCGATGAATGATAGTATCATATATGAATTAAATTTACGCTCTTTTACCAATGCTGACGAAAGTCTGGGATCTATTAAAGGCACGTATAAGGGGTTAGTATCCAAAATACCTTATTTAAAAGACCTTGGCGTAACGGCTGTGGAAATTATGCCGATATTTAAATTTGATCGTGTTGATGCCAACCGGGTTGACCCAATTACTGGTCAACAATTAATTGATAACTGGGGCTATAATCCGACCAGCCATTTTGCTCCTGAACCAAGATTTGCCACTGAAAATATGGGCAAAGAAATCGATGAATTTAAGGGGATGGTTAAAGAATTCCATAAAAATAATATGGAAGTAATTTTAGACGTGGTCTTTAACCATACGCGTGAAGGCAATCAGTTTGGCCCAACGGTTAATTTTAAAGGGCTTGATAATGAAGGCTATTATTTGCTTAATCCCGCTGATCAAAGCCAATACATTGACCATACCGGATGTGGCAATACTGTTAACACAAATAATCCCGAAACATTAAAATATGTTATCGACAGTTTAAGATACTGGGTAGATAAAATGCACGTTGATGGTTTCCGCTTTGATGAGGCGCCCATTTTTAAATATATGCCAGATAATACGCAAATGGCTGATTCGCCTGTTTTACAGGCTATTGCTAATGATCCTGTATTATCCAGGGTAAAATTAATTGCTGAACCATGGAGTGTTGATCAGTATTACTTGGGAAATTTTTACAATAAATTGTGGTCAGAATGGAACGGCAATTTTCGTGATACTGCACGCCAGTTTGTTAAAAGCGATGCTGGTCAGGTCGGAACGTTAGCCCAAAGAATTGCTGGATCTCCAGATATGTTTAATAATAGCTTGGGTAGGTATTCGGTAAATTTTATAACCGCTCATGACGGATTTACGTTGAATGACCTGGTTTCATATAATTTCAAACACAATATTGAAAATGGCCAAAACAATACTGATGGGATTGATAATAATTATAGCTGGAATAGCGGTTATGAAGGTGAGCTTAAAGATGCCAATATACCGGAAGATCAAAAACAAGCAATTGAAGCTTTAAGAATGAAACAGATTAAAAACTTTTTGACCCTGCTTCTGGTTTCTAAAGGGACACCGATGATGGTATACGGTGATGAAATAAGACGCACTGCTTTAGGTGACAATAACGCCTACGATCAAAGGACGTTAAACAATATGCCGTGGCAGAATTTGACCGATGATCCTAATGCTAAAATTATTCATGATTTTGCCAAGAAACTTATTGAAATTCGCAAAACTCATAATATTGGCAATGTGGCTCAAGACGGCATAATTTATCATGGTACTATCCCATTTAAACCTGATTTTTCTAGCGATACCCGGTTTTTATCCTGGCAGTTAAACCCTCCATCAGCAAAACCAATGTACGTAGCATTTAACAGTTATTGGGAACCGTTAAATATCCAATTGCCACCTGGCAATTGGAAGCCATTAATAAATACTGATAGTAACCCAGACCCCGGATTATCACCACAAAATATTAGCATTGCACCTCGGTCAGCAATTGTACTGGAAAAACAGTAAAAATTAAATTTACGGACCAATGCTTTGATGCATGGCAATTAGAGCTGCGATTAAACTGGCTTGTGACCAAGCTAAAGGTTTATTGTCATCAGCAATCCACTTGGTGTTATCTTTATCTCTAATGTAAGCCTCGGGTATTTTTCTATCAGCATCTATGGCTGCTAGAGCTCGATTAAAGTGAAATATTTGGCCTTTTAATAATTCTGGATTCTTAGTTCTAGCATACATATCGGCTAATATGACGCTAATCATCGGTGACACATGAGTCCATTGAGCCGACATACTTGGGGGCAATTCATTGCGATTAACCCTGCCATCCCAAACATCGCCAGGATAACGACGTATACCTATATCACCCATAAGTTGATTTTGAATATTATTAATTATGGTTGAATTCATGGAATCATCAAGTAAGGCTCTATGTGATAAAGCACTTAAATAAAGTGGATTTACTAAAGCTGCATCAACATGTCTAATGCTGTTATCATCGCTTTTTGTAAATTCGTCTGGTAATAAAGTTTTTAATTTGTTTTCACATTTAGTGATTAAATCATTTAAATCATTTGAATTGACTGAATAAGTTTTACCTTTAGTTATATAGCTTAATGAACCATGTTTATCAACATAAGTTTTTTGCTCTCGCAAACAAGCTAAGGCCATGCCTATTGAAGAGGCGTGTTCAGCTCGCTTATCTTCCCAGGCGCCAAAATCCCAGTCTTCCCATACACGAACAGTTTTAAAATAATTAGGTAAAAGTACTGCGTAATTGTTAGCATATGGTGCAATTAAGGGGTCTTCAATATTTAAATGATTTTCATTCATTGCATGAAATAATAAATAATTAATTGAGGACAAAGCATCATTTTGGGCATTGCCCCAGGGATCATTAATATCTTCTAGGCCAACCCCAATATAGCGAATATGGGGTCGAGCGTTAATGTCGCTGACACTGGTTTTACCATCTATTACATCAATAATACGAAACTGATGCTTCATTTGATATTTAAGCGAAGACGATAAGCCTTTTTTCCATGCGTCCTCACCTATATTAAAATCTTTTAGATTGGAATTAAATTTAGCTTGATATTCAGCTAAAGCTTGCATGATATTATCGCGGTCCCATTGTAAAATTAGTAAACCCCCAATGGCTGATTCTAGGCTGGGTTTATCGACAATGGTGACAGCTGAATGCCCCCCACCTTCATATCTATTTAATTGTACGGTTTTTTTTGCTGCTAAGATTTTACTGATTTCAGCTAAACTGGTTTTATCATAACTAGATTTTATTAAATTGGCAAATTCAGGATTACGCACCACTAAACCAGCGTCATGTGTTGATTTGGGTAATTGATAACCTTTAGTTAGTGAATTATCACCCTTAAATGTCGAAAAGCTAGTCGCCGTATTCTTAGCTAATACAGATTGATCGGAATTTGGTGGCTCAAAATAACCAATACTTCCGGCATTATCGTTTAGAGGTAGATTCTGCCTGGTTTTATTGCTAATTAAACATAAATTAAATCCACTAGCTGCTGCACTAATGCATAAAGCTTGCTGGATAATTAAACCAGCTATAACATAAGTAATAATCATACTTATGCCGCCAGTTCTATTTTGGGTAAACCAGGCAGTTAAATAGGCTTTTATGATTTTTACTATATATTCTGGCGCAACTGGTAAAACAGGTTTAGGGTTATTTCTTTTACTTACTGTATTAATAATGTTTTCTACCCTATTTATTGGTGTTATAATGTTTAAGATTAAGCCGTGATGAAGAACATTATTTGTAAATAATGAATTAGAGCTTTTGGTGGCAGTATGAGTTTTATTAGAAATTTTTTGATTTAAATTTGTGGTGTTAAACATTTAACTACTCCATTTAGTTAGCTATTTATTGTGTTTTGTTTAAAGAAATTAGTTATAATTAATTTTGTTTCCAGATAGATAGCAAAAATTTATATGACTTAAAATAAATAGCATATAAACTTTAATATCTTAAATTTATAATAGCTTAAATTGGAAATTATGCAAGGAATTTTGTAAGAAAACAGCTGTTGAGTGACCAACCTAAGAAAACTAGGCAAGTAGCTTATAATTCTTTAACTTAAAGCTATTAAATCTATGAAAAATATCTAATATGCAAAGAAAAGATTTAAAAAACTAAAGTAATTATTAACACGTGTTAATGCGATTATGGTAGAGTAAGCAAAATCCAGTAGTAATCGTTTTTTTATTATTAAATGTACAAAATAAATGAACTTTATGACATACAATGTTGGTTGTCTAGTCTAGTTGATGTAAGAATTTGCCTGTTTTTAATATTCCCAGTTTTATACCTAAATCATGTCCTAAAGACACCATAATTGACTATGGGCACAATTTAACTAAAGATGAACTACAAGATTTGTCAAAAACCTGTACTAACTTCTCTTACAGTCCAAAAGTGATTATTTTGCCAAAATCTTATCTTTGTCAGAATATAGATGATTTAGCCATCGCTTTGGCAAAAAACTGGCATTTACGCGGACGTGGGTTATTAATGGTTATAGATTTAAGGTCGGCTAAGGTTAAAGTAATAACCAGTAAATTTTTACATGAAAACTATATAGATAACGATTTCTTAAAGCAAAATATTTTAAAAAAAGAATTTTTACCAAATATAAAAGAAGGTAATTTATATTTGGCTATAAAAAATTTGCTAAAAGCTATTAATAATAAAATTGAGAACATTAAACTGACTAGTAACCACATTGTGCATAGTTCTGATACCACTTTTAATTCTGCAACTAATTCTGCGCCTAGTTCAGAGCCTACGAATTATAATAATGGGGTCTCTGGTTTTGACTTTTTACCTGTTTTTATATTTATTGTCATCGCTTTTATTATTTATAAAATATACTCAGAAAAAAGGCATGAAAATAAAACTAAAATATATGACTACAAAATTGACCAATTAAAAAAAAATATAACCGTGGTTTTTCAAAATATCGATAAATTAAGCCAAGCTAGTGAATATATTGACATTAAAGAAAACGCTGAGTTGACACAAAATTTAACCTTATTTTATGCCAATATAAATATTATAAACAAGAGTTATTCGAGTATTTTAGAAAAGTACAATAAACGCGATTATGCTAATTTGGAGAAAGATATACCCAGGCTAATTAATATGCTTATTATTATAAACAAAGACTTGGGTTACTATTTAAATAAAGTTGAAAAGTTAACTGGTACCAAAACATCGGTTACGTCAGAAAGCTCTTTAGAAATTGAGGAAAAGGCAAGTAAAAAATTAAATGATAGCCTTCTAGTTAACAAGAATAATCAAGCAAATGTTTCTGAAACTGCGTCAAATAATAACTACAATGTTCCAGGCTGGATAAATACAGACACCTATAGTTCAAACAATGTCTTGAATATGGCTGGTCAAGCTTTGTCGATCGTGACTCTTTTAAATCAATTTGAATTAAACCGTAAGTTATCAGATATTCAAAATAATATGATAAGCGACGGCTATGATTATAACAATATTGACCAATTTGATTTTAACGATTTTAATCAACATAGCAATTATCTAGATAGTGGTTCTGGTAGTGTTAATGATCTAGGCAATGACTATGATGGAATTTATAAAGATGATAACGTTTCTAGCGATGACTATGGTAATGCTGACATCGATTTTGGCGGTGCTGACGAAGGCTATGGCTCTGGTGACATGGACTTCGGCGGCTCTGGTGATTGGGGTTAGTTTTTTAGAAACTTTTGCAATTATTGTGAAACAATTGAGGTTGAATTTTGTATTTTGAATATTACAGTTTTTGAGTTTAGCGACTCTGGATTATAATTTGTTAATCTGAGATTGTCATAAAAGATGCGACAAGTTTTTACTAGATAGTTGACGCTGAAAAACTAAGCTAAATTTTAGGATAAAACGGTGTTTTTTTCTAAATGCTGATGTCATAATTTTATTTAATTGGATAATCTAGCTTAGACAGAGGGTTGTATGACATTAAAAAAGTCATTCAAATGAACTTTAAAGATTTAAGTTTGTCTATATTAAAAATGTTTATAAATAAACGCTTTAAATGGTTAATTGGTATACGCAATTACCTTGAAAGATTGTCTGCATAACTTTTCCTTTAAGTTCTAAGTTGTAAAATGGGGAATTTTTACTTTTGGAATGGGTTTTATACTTATTTAAATCCCAGTTTTGATTAGGGTCAATAAGCGTCAAGTTAGCTAGTTTGCCTATACTTAAATTACCACTATCAATATTTAAAATCTTAGCTGGAGCACTCGTAAATAAAGATATTAATCGTAATTTGGAAATTAAATTACTTAAATACATTTTTTCATAAACAAGGCTAAAGGCTGTTTCAAGTCCAGTTACCCCAAAAGCAGCATCACTAAAAGTACAACATTTTAATGATGAACTATGAGGAGCGTGATCAGTGCCAATCGCGTCAACTATACCTGTTTCGATTCCCTTAATAATCGCCATTTGATCAAATGAATTGCGTAGCGGAGGGTTCATTTTAAAACTGGTATTATAATTGGTAATATTATCTTCACTTAAAGCTAAATGATGTGGTGTTACATCACAAGTCACCTTTAAACCATCACTTTTAGCTTGGTGAATTAATTTGATCGAGGCAGCTAGGGATACATGGGAAAAATGAATGCAACTATCTGTTTCGCGAACCAGTTCAATTTCACTGGCAATACATGAAGATTCTGAACATTGAGGAATTCCTGCCAAACCAAGATTAAAAGATTTAGCACCCTGATTCATTACACCATTAGAGCTAATGTTTTTATCTTCAGGATGAGAAATTATTAGTTTATTTAAATTTTTGGTTAGTAATAAGGCTTTGTATAGTAAACCTTTATTGGTAAAGGGGTTACCATCATCAGAAAAACCAATAACATCATTTTGCGCCAGATTATAAATTTCGACTAATTCATTACTTTCAAGATTTTTTGTTAGACTGGCTAGAGGTAAAACTTCAATTAAGGCATTTTCGGCAATTAATTTTTTATAGTCCTTTAAAGCTAGAATATTATCAATCGGTGGACTGGTATTAGCCATGGATACAACTGTCGTATAGCCACCAGAGGCAGCAGCAGTAGTTCCACTTAAAATGTCTTCGCTTACGTTTTGTTTTAAGTCCCGTAAATGACAGTGGATATCAATAAATCCAGGGCAAACCCAGAGATTCGTGGCGTCAATAATTGTTTCATGTGAATCCGGTTTAAGGTTTGTGCTTATTTGGGTAATTCGGTTATTTTCAATACGCAAATCAAGGATGTCTTCAAGAGTATTGCTGGCAGTTGGATTCAGGACAAGGCCATTTTTGATTAACACTATTTCTTCCTTTATAAAATTTTTAACCAGATATAGCTATAGTTATCTGATTTTTTTACTTGTTATTTTAGCTGGTTTTTCTAAAATAAACAAATTTTAGTTTCGGCCAACTCTTAAATTTATGGCAAAGTTAACTATATTGCTTTTATTCCCCCATGCGTCATTGAGTTTAGTTATTATATTGCTAAGTGGACAGGTATTGTGTTTTTGTACATAATTGTTATAAGCCGACCAGGTTTTAATGTATCCAATAATTTGATCTAAAGTCCAATTTTCGGCAATTACAAATTTTGGGGTAACTAATTCATTAAAGGGAAATGTAATGGTTTGATATTTTTGATTGACTAATTCTCTTTCGGTTGGCCAGTAGGGTTCAAGCAAGTTAAAAAATACCTCGAAAATATGATCGATTTTCGCATTTACCGTAAACAAATTGTAACACCAAATTGCTATGACACCATTATCTTTTAGTAATCGTTTAACTTCCGTAAAAAATAAATCAATTTGAAACCAGTGTAAGGCATTTACTACCGTAATTAGATCACTGCTTTTACTTTTTAGACCAGAATTGTGAGCTAAGGCAATTTTGTATTTTACCTGGGGATGGCTAATTGCATTGGCAATCTGATTGGAACTGCCATCAATGCCAATAACTTCTTGGTAATATTTAGCCAAGGTGATACTAGCTTGCCCATTGCCACATCCAAAATCGTAAGCTAAATTATGATGTTGAGTAAGGCTATTAAGATAGTCAAAAAGTTGAATCGGATATTGAGGACGATATTTTAAATAGTTTTGTGAATCATGAGAAAAATAATCTTTAAAATTTTCGGGCATGAATTTAATTAAACTTTTAACTGATAGTATTTATGAGCATTAACTTATAACGGTTGTTAAAGGGTATTTGACGTGATGATTTTTGACTTAATTGACAACCGTTCATGGTTGAATATGGTTGGCTTAGCTATATTTAGCATATTAGATAAAATCGTTATCACTAGAATTAGGTTTCATTAGGCTAGATGTTGGGATTTGGGGTGGATCGATACTGGTATCAAATTTGGCTTTACGGCTATTTTTTGTTTAATTCCTTCACCGGCCAGAATACCACTTGTTGCCGCCTGACCAACCCCACGAGTCCAGGAGCTAGAATCACCAATAATGTAAAGGTTAGGAATAGTGGTTTCCATATTTTTACTTACGGTAATTGAATCTGGATAACTTTTGCATTCTGGTGCATAAAGCAATGTGGCATCAGAAGCTACACCTGGACAGATTTTGTCTAGTGCGTCTAAATATTCAATGATTGAGGCTAAGATGCGATGGGGAAAAGCTAACGCAATATCGCCACATTCAGCTTCAAGTGATGGCTGGATTAAATTGTTGCTTAAGGTTTTGGTGCGTCTACCGGCTCGTAAGTCACCAAGTCTTTGTACTAACGGTCCACCACCAGCCAGCATATTTACTAATTTAGCAATGGTTTGTGAATAAAGCTGAGGATTTTTAAATGGGCGGGTAAAGGTTTTGGAAACTAAAACCGCAAAATTATTATTTTCCGATTTTTCATACATTTTAGAATGGCCATTAACGAGGACATAATCACGATGATTTTCCGGAGTGACGAATCCCTTCGGGTTCGAGCAGAAATTGCGGACAATATCGTTAGCATGTTGAGAACGGTAGTATAACTTGGGTTCATAAAAACGGCGGTCAACTTCTTCGGTAAAATAACAACTGGTTTCAACTCTTAGACCAATATCTACCTGACCAGGATAAATATCTAAATTTTTATAAAAGTCCTGTTGGGTTAGCCAATGGGATCCGCCTCGGCCAACCGATACTATACAGTAATCAAAGCTTAGCATATTGGGTTCACCGGGTTTTTTGTAACGATCAAAAGTCACTTCAAATTTGTCGGGTTTTACGTTAAGGTTTAGTACTTTGCTATCAAAATGAAAAACCAGGTTTGAGCTATTTGCTTTTATTTCATCCAGTATTGAAGTGTTAATAGCCGGCGCATTATCCGAGCCGCAATGCAATAATTCTTGATAATGGTATGTCATGTTAGCCAGGGTAGCCTTGCGTTTTATCCATTCTAAGTCGGTAGCATCTGGTTTGACTATGGGAATTTCGACTGGAGCGTGCGTTAATATGGTTTGTCTGACTTTATTTAAGCGGGTTTGTAATTCTTGTTCGCCAATTAGATCATATAATCGGCCTCCTATAACTGGTGAAGCTGATAAAATAACTTTAAAATCATTCCAACTGCCAGCTGATTGACCGGGCGCACAATAACTACAAGCTTTAGGTGGACAGACCGTTAATTTACCTTGATCAATAGGGCAGGCATAGCGTTTTTCGTAACTGGGGCCGACATCAAAAATATGAATTTCAGCTTCAATATTGCCCAATTCTTTTAAAGCAAATAAACCTGAAGCGCCTAAGCCAATTAATGCGATTTTTTGCATAAGATATTAACCCGTCCTAATTATTAACGTTTTTATTGTTAGCTCAAATTTAACAACAAAAATTATTATAACATTAATTCTTCTGGTTGCTAAGAGATTCTTTTACTTTTGCTACATCTTTAGACTTAATTATATTGACGAGTTCATGAATGGCTTTTCTCGCCCTAGAGCCGATTTCAGGAGATTTGCGTTGGGCTAGTGATTCTATGGCTGAAGCAAAAGCATAAAATCTTTCTAATGACATGTTGGTAGCTTTAGGATGAGGTAATAAACTTTTCATATAACCACGTAAACTATTTAATTCTTTTTCAGTTAAAGGATTTAAGATTTCTAAAAGAATTTTAAACGATTTAATTGGCACAAGATGTTGTTCATAGGCGATAAGACTTTGGGTTAAGGCTTGATGAATTAAAGTACATTGGGGTAACGGTGCCTGTTTAGCATAGTTGGGATTTTCCTGAAGTTTGCATAAAGCTGCGCAATTATCAAAACTATACATTATTGATAATAACGGCTTATTAACTTCTTCACTGGGAATTTTGGTAGTAAGGGCTCCATAAATCAAATGCCGGCATTTGCACATATCAACATCTTTGGATACATTTAAAATGACGGCGTCTAATTTATCTGCCTTATCTAGTTTTGCTTTAATGTTAAGATTGGATAAGCGTTCTGGGGTAAAGATAATCTCTTTTACAGCATATTCTTGACAAAGCAAAACATCTAAAACGGAATTACCAAAAATTGAACCAAATTCAGCTGCTAGTAAATTGCCATTATCAAGGTAAACTATCGCCTCGGGAATGTTGTTACCAAAGGAAAATTTCAATACACCGGTTACCCGTTCGAGACTCAAGAATTGCATTACATTAAATACCGTTCCTTCACGAACAGATGAAATGCTAAAACTAATGCCCATTTAATACTCCCGATAACTTATTAAATTATACATTGTCAATAGCAAAAAAATACTAACTAGTTTTAAGTCTTAAATTTTCTCTAGCTTCTTTGCGATCGTCAAAAAATCTAGTTTCATTGCCAATTATCTGATAGTTTTCATGACCTTTGCCAGCAATAACAATCACATCATTAGCATTAGCTTGACTGATGGCTAGTTTTATCGCGCAACTACGGTCCTTTTCCACGTGTATGGTTTTTAATTTTTTTATACCGGATAAAATATCAGCAATAATTTGTTCAGGATCTTCACTGCGGGGATTGTCTGAAGTTATAATAATACTATCGGCTAATTCTTCGGCAATAGCACCCATTTGTGGTCGTTTAGAACTATCGCGGTCCCCGCCACAGCCAAAAACCACAATGAGTTTGCCTGATTTTGGCGTTAATTCACGGCTGGCTTTTAATACATTAGCTAAGCCGTCAGGCGTATGTGCATAATCGACAATACATAAAGGCTCATTACCAGAACTGACCCGTTCAAACCTCCCTGGTACACCTTTAAAATTTTTGAGCTGGTCAATAATCAAATTTTTGTCTATTCCTAAAGCGTAAGCAATAAGTATAGTCGCCAAGACATTATAGATATTAAACACACCAATGACAGGAATCGTTAGACTGAATTCACCTAATATGCCATTTAAGTGAATGGTGGTAGAGTCAAAAGAATTAGTATAGTTTTTAACAAATAAAGAGCTCTCTTGATTAAAGCCATAGGTCAATATAGTAACATCATGATTATGGGGATTTAGAGTTTGAAGCCTTGATTCAAATTCATGGCCATAAATTGAGTCCTTATTTAGGATGGCAAATTTATTTTTTTTGGGGCTATTAATTAAATTTTCAAACAGTTTAAACTTTGCATTCACATAGTTTTCCATGGTTTTATGAAAATCTAAATGGTCCTGAGTAATATTGGTTAAACAGGCTATATTAAAATCAAGGTAAGCTACGCGATCAAGGCTTAAAGCATGACTTGAAACTTCCATGGCCACAGTTTTTATATCATTAGCTCTTTGAATGTTTAAGACTTGGTGTAATTCGGGAGGAAAAGGTGTCGTAAAATTCAATACTTGGTAATTGTCATTATCGATATCGCTTTGGCGAAAGCGAGCACCTAAAGTACCAATTATGCCAAAATTACTAACTAAGTTCTCTAATAAATGAGTAGTTGTAGTTTTGCCATTAGTACCAGTGATACCGATTAAATTTAAACTGTCACCAGGTTTTCCATAAAATTCATGGCTAAACAAGGCCAGTACTAAGCGAATATTGTCAACAACTAGATAAGGCAAATCATATTGTTTATTTGGCGGAATTTCGGAGATGACACAACTTGCCCCATTAATAATGGCTTGGTCAATATATTTATTACCATCCTGATTTTGACCAATTAAACCAAAAAAAACATAACCAGGTTTGACACTACGTGAATCATAGGCTAGACCTAGTACTTGGCCTTTAGCCAGATCGTTAACACCACCTATTAATTTACAACTTAAATTATTTTCTTTAAACTTGTCAATATAGTAGTTTAAAGCCTTAAACTCAATAATAATGTTATCATCAGTCTTATTCACGTAATCTTAAAAAATTAATTTACGGGGTATACACTGATAAGTTTACGTCCGCGTGACATTTCAAAGACAACTTTACCAACCATTAAGGAAAATAAAGTATCATCGCAGCCTCGATCAACATTTTTACCAGGGTGAATTTTCGTACCGCGTTGACGTACCAATACATTGCCAACTTTGACTAATTCGCCACCATAACATTTAACACCCAGTTTTTTGGGTTGACTATCTCTACCGTTTCTTGTGGAGCCTGCTCCCTTTTTATGTGCCATGACAAACCTCTTTTACTTAAATTTATTTTATACGGAAATTTTTTCAATTAAGACACGGGTAAATAGCTGACGATGTCCTTGTTTTTTACGGGTGCCTTTTTTAGGCTTTTGCTTGTAAACAATCATCTTAGCGCCTAATTTATGGGCTAAAACCTGTCCGGTTACTTTGGCATTTGTTAAATAAGGTGTGCCAAATTGACAGTCTTTATCGTTGACAACCATTAATACTTTGTCAAAAGTAAATTTTGAACCAATGGTCTGTTCTTCCATAAAGTCAAAATCAAAAAATTTTCCTTCGGTTACTTCATACTGCCTACCGCAGGCTTCAAGAATAGCAATCACAAGTTTACTCCTAGCCACATTATATTTTCTATTATAATAGTTTAAATTTACAATGAAAGACTATAATTAAAATAATTTTTTAACACTATGCAACAAATATATTATGTATTAGCAAAATTAGATTTTTTTTATATTTTAGCGTTGGTAATTAAATTCTGTTGATTAAGCTCTCTATTAAGAAGATGTATAATTTAGAAACTGACTGTTTTATGAGTTCGCTAACTTGTATGAGTCCGTTACTTTACCTTAAATTACCGAATTAGAAAATTAACCTATGGCCTTGAATAATAATAATAGTAACGAATCAACTGATGCTGAATTAAAGCAAAAGAAACATAGTTCCAGTCCTGCTGAACATTTAATTCATTTGTTAAATATTGGCTGGGAACCTAAAAGCCCTTTAATTACAAGATATGTGGCTACGCATAGCCTTTATCAAGAATTAAATAAATGGATTAAAGAAAAAACTTAAGCAACATACAATTAAATTTCGATTAAAAGATTTTTGATTTAAAAAAATAGTTGTTAATATTAATTTTGTAGTTAATTTATTTAGGAGTAATTGTAATTATGTTACAAGTCGGAAAAAAAGCCCCAGATTTTGATATGCCATCAACTAAGGACATGAAAACATTAAAAGATAATGTTAAATTGTCTGATTACAAAGGAAAATACCTTGTAATGTTTTTCTATCCCTTAGATTTTACTTTTGTTTGCCCAACTGAACTAAAAGCTTTTAATGAAAAGCTTGATGAAATGAAGAAAGTTGGCGCTGAAGTATTGGCTGTATCAACGGATAGTGTATATAGTCATCGTGCGTGGATTAATACCCCAGGAGACCAAGGTGGTTTAGGATCATTAAAATATCCTTTGGCTTCAGACATTACTAAAGATGTCAGTCGTGACTATGGTGTATTAATGGAAGATAAAGGTATTGCCTTAAGAGGCCTATTCATTATTGATCCAGATGGTGTTCTTCAATATCAAGTCGTTCATTCATTAAATATTGGACGATCGGTTGAAGAAACTTTACGTGTTCTTGAAGCACTTAAAACTGGTGGATTATGCCAAGCCAACTGGAAACCAGGTCAAAAACCACTTACTGTATAAATTAATTTAAGTTAATTTAACAATAATCAATTTTTAAATTTTAAGGCCGTTAATTAGCTTTAACGGTCTTAAAATATTAAGAGTATAAATTTAGAGGAGTTTTTATGTCGTTGCACATGTCAAGTCCCATGCCTAGTTTAGAAGGCGGTACAAATTGGTATAATTCGATAGCTTTAGATAATGCATATTTTAAGGGAAGTTTAAGTCTCGTTCACTTCTTTTCGGTAAGTTGCGGATCTTGTAAGGAATCTTTGCCCGATTTAAATCGCTGGCTAGAAATATATGCTAAGCAAGGTTTCAAAATCTTATCGGTACATATGCCTAGATCTGAAAGTGATACCAATATTACATTGGTCGAAGAAGTAATTCATGATTATAAAATGAGGCATCCAGTTGTTGTGGATAATTGGCATACGATTACGGATTCTTTTAGCAATAAATATGTTCCGGCTTATTATTTATTTGATAAAGAATTGAAATTACGACATTTTCAAGCTGGAGAAAAAGCAATTAAAATGGTTGAGCCGGTTATTGAAAGATTATTAAATGAAGAAACAGCTGGTTAACTGTCAACAAAATTAGTAAAACTGAAGCTATAGTAGCAATAGGTTGAAAGATTCATTACAAAGGTAGGTAAATTAAACAAATGAGTGAAACTCTTACGTTATCGCACAATGATATATTATGTGCCCGAGCTAAAAAAGTTATTCCTGGTGGTGTTAATTCGCCAGTAAGAGCTTGTTTAAGTGTTGACAGTGACCCGATTTATCTTAAGTCAGCTGATGGGGCATATGTCTATGATATGGATAGTAATCCCTATCTCGATTATGTTGGTGCGTTTGGTCCACATGTATTAGGACATCGTCATCCAAAAACACTAGAAGCTTTAGAACAGTCTTTGCGTTTTGGTACCAGTTTTGGTGCCTGTACCAAAACTGAAGTCGAAATGGCTGAGTTTATTGTGAAAAATGTCAAATCCATTGAGATGATAAGAATGGTTAATTCTGGTACTGAAGCTACAATGTCGAGTATAAGATTGGCTAGAGCCTTTACAGGGCGAAATAAAATTATTAAATTTGAAGGCTGTTACCATGGGCATTGTGATAGTTTAATGGTTAAGGCTGGATCGGGGCTTACTACTTTTGGTATTGCAACTTCACAAGGCATACCCCAGGTGTTAACTGAATTGACTTTTAGTCTGCCGTTTAATGAGTTAAAACCAGTTACTCAAGTGATGAAAGAACAAGGCAATGATATTGCCTGTATTATTCTTGAACCAATTATTGGTAATAGTGGAGTAATACTGCCAGAAATACAGTTTTTACAAGGACTAAGGGCTTTAGCTGATGAGTATAAATGTCTGTTGATTTTTGATGAAGTCATGACTGGTTTTCGGGTAAGTCTTGGTGGCGCCCAGGAATTATATAATATTGAACCTGATTTAACCTGTTTAGGAAAAATTATTGGTGGTGGTTTACCAGTAGGAGCTTATGGTGGTAAGAAAAAAATTATGGAAATGCTTTCGCCGATTGGTTCTGTCTATCAAGCTGGTACCTTATCCGGTAATCCTTTAGCGATGGCTGCTGGATTAGCTCAATTAAAAGTTATGACGCAAGATAATGCGTATCAAGTATTAAAAGGTAAAACCGAAAAGTTGGTTAATGGTATTAAAGAAATTATCAAGACTAATAATTATCCGATAACAATAAATCACACGACTGGGATGTTTTCGCTGTTTTTCCATAAAAATGAAATACATAGCTATGAAGATGCATTGAAATGTGATACGAAGAAATTTACGCAATTTTGGAAGAAAATCAAAGAGCTTGGTTTATTCTGGCCTCCATCACAATTTGAAGCTTGTTTTATTTCTTTAGCTCATAGTGATAGTGATATCAAGAAAACAATTTCAATAATTGAAACCGCTTTAAACAGTATTATGTAATTTACTGAATATTATATAAAATCCATTTATCTTGTTTGGTGATAAAGGTATAAGGTCTGCCCTTAAGCCATTTTAGCAAATTAACCACTTCCTGCGGTACAATTAAATATTTGTTGGTATTATTGGTATCAAGGTATGCTTGCATTTCCTCTTGCGATTTGATACTGGGTACTTTTGTTTTAAGTTCGTACTGAATGCTGGGCTGTTCGGCATATATAAGTGCAGCACTGCCATGGTTGGCTTTAATAATATTAGTTATATTGTTAAAGGGGGTTTGTCTTATATTGAAATAAGTCATAAATGAATTGGGTAAGAGAAAGGCTTCTAGCATAATAAAGCTTAAAATAAATAAATCTAGTTTGTATTTTGGTTTACTAAAAACAAGCGCGATAAATAAAAAGCCTGATAGATATAGACTAAAACTAGAGGTCGAACTTATAACATTAAGTAGTTTTGATAGATGAAGAAGCCTTGATGCAAAGACAAGGCTAATAATGCCGAGAAACAGGCTTAAAATATTTAATAATTTAAATTTATTTGCTTCAACTAAATAATTAATAACAATTGCACTGGCAATTGCAATCCCAATACTTCCCGGAAGGATGTAGGTTGGCAATTTGGTGGGAATTAAACTAAATAAGGTAAAACATATAACCGACCACGATAAGGAAAATAACAACAGTTTTTTTTCGTTATTATCTTGTGTCTGATTATTTTTTAAATATTTGGCTAAATAGCCTAAAAATATATTATAAGGTAAGAATCCAGCTAAAATAACTGGAATATAAAACCAAACTGGATTTTGATGATTTACTTTACCTACCATTCGGCCAAAATTTTGGTGAATAAAGAATTCATAAAAAAACTTACCCTGTGTTTGGATAGTAGCAATAATATACCAGGGCATGAGTATGACAAAGAAAAGGGTTAAGCCTTTTGCCGATAATAATTTGGTTCTGAGTTGGATAAATGGATTGATACCATAAATAACATATTGACTTAGCCATAGTAATATGATTAAGATCAATGCTATCGGTCCTTTGCAAAGGATAGCCAGACTTAAGCAAAGATAAAATAAGATGTTGGCAAATTTATCTGCACAAAACAAGGTACGATATAGGGCTAGTACGGTAATGGTCAACAGACCAGTTAAAATACTGTCTGTCAGTGGAGTTCTACTATATATGGCAATTAGCGGGAACGAAAGATAGAAAATACTACTTAGAAATCTAATTCTGGTGTTAACGATTTTGTCTGATAGGCCAAATATTCCGCAGGCCGTAAGGATAGAGGCTAAAGCACTGGGCAGTCTACCCATAAAAGTACTTACACCAAAGCACTTATAAAAACCAGCAATTATCCAAAAGCAATAAACCGGTTTATCAAGCCACAGTTTATAATTAAACATCGGCAGTAAAAACTGATTCGTTTCTACCATTTCGCGTGCTGATTCGAGAAAAAAGCTGTCAGTAGGATCTAATGGGCCATAACCACCTAAATATGGTAAATAAAGAACCAAGCCTATTAAGATAATTAAAATTATTAACAATTTATGTTTTTAAACTGTTATTTTTCCTGACGTGAGCGTAAGAATTCAGGGATATCTAAAATATCCGAAGCGATTTTTTTCATTTCTGGATTTTGCGCAACCTGTTGTTTGGCTGATGGCGATTTAACTTTTGGGCTGGAGTTAAGTTCTCGGCCGACGGTTTCTTTATGAGTGGGAACTGTTGTTTGCTGATTTTGACCAGTGTGCTGATAAGCCATATCAAAACCAGTTGCAATTACCGTAATTAAAACTTCACCATGAAGTCTTTCATCCAGAACAGCACCGATAATAATGTTAGCTTCATCTGATACTGACTGATAGACAATATTAGCGGCTTCTTGAACTTCGTGTAAGGTTAAATCTGGTCCACCGGTTACACTGAAAATCACTCCACTGGCACCATTAACAGTGGTTTCAAGTAATGGACTGTTAATGGCATTGCGAGCGGCTTCAATAGCCCTGCCTTCACCGGTTGCCCGACCTACACCCATAAGCGCAGATCCAGCGGTTTGCATGATAGCTTTAACGTCAGCAAAGTCTACATTAATTAAACCTGGAACAGTAATTATGTCGGATATACCTTGAACTCCTTGCATTAAAACTTTATCAGCTTCAACAAATGCTTCTTGCATAGAAGCTCGATGATCAACTACTTCAAGGAGTCGTTGATTAGGAATAACAATTAATGTATCAACACGGGCTTTAATTTCGGCTATGCCTGATTCGGCTTGAGTCATTCTGCGTTTACCTTCAAAGGCAAACGGACGAGATACTACACCAACGGTTAAAGCTCCACTTTCACGAGCCAATTCGGCAACAACTGGAGCAGCACCGGTACCGGTTCCGCCACCCATTCCGGCTGCAATAAACACCATATCGGCACCTTTAATTGCGGCAATTATCTCTTCGCGACTTTCTTCAGCTGCTTTTTGACCGACAATAGGATTCCCGCCAGCACCAAGTCCGCGGGTTAATTTGGCACCAATCTGGAGGCGATTAGGTGCTGCTGATAACTCTAACGCTTGAGCATCGGTATTACAGACCCAGAATTCTACAGAATGTAGGCCAGCTGCGATCATGCGATTTACAGCATTAGAACCTGCGCCACCAACGCCAATAACTTTAATTTTAGCTTTTAATTCAGATTTATCTGATTTATCATTTTTACCAGCAAGTTCTAGCACGAAATAGTACCTCATTTACAAATAGGGTGTTTATATAATAATGTGAAAATATCACAAAGTAATTATACTCGTATAAAGCATACTTTACAATATACTAGTTTACAATATATCAGGCATAAGTTGGGTAACCTTAAAATTTAATTTATATATATAACGCATAGTAAATTAGGCTAAATAATGTAATTTTACTTAATTCCGAACAGTTAAGATTTAGGCAAATTACAGTATTTTAAAGTTTAGGTCTGTAAACAGAGTCTAAGGAAAAGAATTGTCTCTAATAGATAAAATTTCTTTAAAACTTGAAAAGCTATGGCATTTTATTGATTTTAGTTAAGATTTTTTGATAATTTTCATTACTTGGATTTAGTTCAATGGCTTTATTAATGTTTTTTAAAGCATTGATTTTATCTTGGCTTGAGGCAAAAATACAGGCCAGGAGTTTATAGGCATCAGCATTTTCGGGATTGGTGGCAATAGCCTGGAGGGTATTGGCTTTGGCTTCAACAACATTATTATTATTGAGGTAGGCTAAAGCTAAATAATAGTAAGCATCGCTATTTTTAGGGTCAAGTTTTATGGCAATTTTATCTTCATTCACTTCCTGCGTATTCTTATTCATTAAACCATACGCCATGCCCATGAAAACATGGATTTTGCTGTCGTTAGGGCTTAAATTGCTAGCTTGTTTAAAGTTGTTAAGGGCTAAATCGGGTTTGTTGGTAATAATATATAATTCACCTAATTTACTGAATAAAGCAAATTGATTAGTTATATTTTTACAGGCCGAATTGAGAATATTTATGGCTTTGTCAAAGTCTTTTAAATTTGCATAACACTGGCTTAAACCTAGATAAGCTTTGCTTCTTTGGTTGTTATCGCACTTTAAGGCTAAGACATGATTATAGGCAGTTATGGCTTCCTTGATGTTATTTTGATATAAATAGGCGGTTGCTAATTCAAGGGCGTATTTAGGATCATTGGGATTAGCGTCAAGGGTAGCTTTACAACGGTCAATTTTTAATTTAAGATAATTTTCACCTGCGCTTGCTGATAACTGACTATTTAGGAGCAGGAGAATGGAGATTAGAATATATGTATTGAGTATAGCTTGCATGTAAGTTAAACCTAAAACAGTTGTAGTAGTAATAAATTATTTAATGTATGCAAATTTAATTTGCTAATAAAAATTACATATATCCTATAATTGAAATTAATGCGATATATAATAAAATTTACAAACTTTATTATATATCTTTACTAGTTCAAAATTAATAAAATAATGATTATGCTAACAATGATTAATTATTAAACTAGTAAAATTTAGTTAGGCAAACTAAAACAATCATAATTGGGTAATTAATTAATTTAAATGAGTTTTGAAGCGTTATTTAGTTCACCAACAATAATTTTTTGGAAAGTAATTTTCCCCCCATTATTCTATGGCTTTCATGGCTGGCTTGCTACTAAAATGGCTGTAGCCGCATTGTTCAGGCCATATAACCCACATTATTTTTTGTTTACCAAAATTCAAATTCCGTTAACACCAGGTATTTTCCCTAAACGTAAGACAAAGCTTGCTCAAGCCGTAGCTTCAACGATTACGGAAACATTGTTGACTGCTGAAGACATTACTCATCAGGCTGAACTTTTAGTTACTGAGGAAAATATTTATTTAGCTGTTAATTTGTTTATTGAATCTATTTTACGAGAATTTCGTGATATTGATAAGATTCATCGGCTAGCTAGTGATATAGCTGATCTTAGTCCAGCAATTCTTGAACATATTGTTAATTCGCTATTAAGTGAATTGGAAAATAATGAGAGTAAAAAAATTGGAAATATTCTGGATAAAGTTTTTGATGAAGTGATTTTACCGGCTCGCATTTCATATGAACAAGCTAGTAATATTGCGGGTCGGATTATGGAAGAATTAGTGACACCACAAAAAGTCAGAATGACACTGCTTGGTCTTTTGACTCCGCATAATATTAATTCATTAGAAGAGTCAATTCAGACTCATGCCAGTACCGCCTATAAAATTCTGGCGCGAATTATTGGTGTAAAACGAATTTGTTATGAATTGAAAACTTTTTTAGAAACTGAACCAGCTTCAGCCCAGGAACTTATTAGTGATATTATAAGGAGATTTGCCATTAAAGATCAAATATCGGTACAAATCGCTAATTTTGATTTAAGATCGCTACCTTTGCAAAATATTGCTAACTTAAAATCAAGTTTTGTCACTTTAACAGAGTCTTTTTTAGTTGGGCACAAACAAGATATTTTACTGGCCGTTTCGCGAATTGAATCTGAGGCAAGACAAACAGTTCAGGAAGCCATTATCCATTTTAATCCAGCGACAATTCCCCTGACTTGGATAGCCAGAGCTAAAAAGGACTTCAGTGGTTTTGCCTATGCTTATCTTAAGCGAGAAATTGGCGAATTAATAAGTAAAGCTTTACCTAAATTAGGTATGTATTCCTTGATTTCGAATAAAATTGATTTGTTTTCAGCTCCACAATTAGAATCCTTAGTCCAAAGAATTTGCAAAAATGAATTATGGTTACTCGAGATTCTCGGCGGTATAATTGGTCTTATCCTTGGTTTCTTTCAGATCATCGTCAATGCATATATCCCTTAAATACTGGTCGGCAATTAGTATAATCTTTAAATCAATGAAGTGTATAAGATAAATGTTGAGTTTTAAAAAAATACTAAGATATTATATAAATAAAAAAATTTGTTTACGTAGTATAAATACAAATACTTTAGATTGCAATTTGTATAGAATTGTAATCCCTAATGACAATCAAGATTTATTGGTTGGCAATATTCTTAAACGTCGATATTATGTTTTATCAGTGTTGGGTAGTGGTGGGATGAGTATTGTCTACCGTGTAAAAGATTTTACGGATAATACTTTTAAGGCTGTTAAAGCTTTGCGTGTGCTTGGCGAAACTGATGAATTAATAATTAAGCGGTTTCAGCGTGAGGCTGAAACCTTGTACAGATTAAATCATCCTGGTATAGTTCAGGTTTATGACTATGGTACCAGTCGTAAGAATCAACCCTATTTTGTTATGGATATTCTTGATGGTGAAACATTAGAACAGTTATTGTCCAAATCAGGAAGGTTAAAGCCAAAATTTGTTCGTGATATATTTCTCCAGGTTTGTGATGCATTAGATCATGCCCATAGTTTAGGAATAATCCATCGTGATCTTAAGCCGGCTAATATTATTCTTCTTTATAATAATGATAGCAGTAGATATCAGGTCAAGGTTTTTGATTTTGGTATTGCCCGGATCCGTGAGGATGCTAATAAATTGACGCGTATGGGTGAAGTTTGGGGATCGCCTATCTATATGTCTCCTGAACAGTGTATGGGTACAGAGTTAGAGGCTACCAGTGACATTTATTCAATTGCTACGGTTATGTATGAGTGTTTGACTGGCGAAGTACCTTATTTGGGTAAAAATTTTGCAGCTACTATGGCCATGAAATTTAAGGATCCAGTAGTGCCACCTAGTACTGCTTGCGCTGAAAATAATATATCGCCCGAACTAGATGCCCTGATTACACGTGGTTTAGCCAAAATTCCGCATGATCGCCAAGAAAACATGTCGGAATTTATTAATGAATTACAGCAAGCCATTCCTTTGAAAACGTATAAAGAAAGCTTTGTCCCTTATCGAGTTCTAAAAAAATCAACTAGTAATTTACCGACTGCAAAGCCGTTGACTAAATGGCAGCGCAACAAGAGATTGTTGATTTTAGTAGCATTGCTTACAATCTTAAGTTTAGGTTTTTGGTTGTTGCGTTAAACCTAGTTATTTAAATATTTGGTTTATACTTTTACTTGATTAATTAGATTAGCTATAGCAATGATCGATAAGTAGTTAACTATTTGGTTTAATGCCTAAATCTCTAGCCAAAAATACCCTTTGATTGGTTTGCTTGGCGCGTTCGCGACAGGCTTTAGCCAGATTAACTAATTTGTCTAATTCCTGGCAATCGTCAGGTATTGAAGCTACGCCAAAAGCTAGTGCCAATGCGCGTGGATCCATATTGGATGAGAGTGGAGCTTCGCGTAAAACATCAGAAACTCTATTCGTTAACGCCATTGCTGCTGCCGAATTGGTGTTTGGTAATATGATACCATAGTCAAAAGTTTCGTAGTGTCCAATAATGTCAACGTTACGTTTAATCAGGCCAATTCTCTGCATTGCCCTGCGTACTGCTAGCATAGGCAGCGATTCTACTGGTGCATTAGGACTAGTTCTTTGTCCTAGGCTAAATAAGACCAAGGAAAATGGTAAATTAAAATATTCATAGCGTAAATATTCCTGGTCAAGGAAATAAAAGAAGGAAGGGTAAGTTAAAATCCCTGATTCGGCTCGAGTTAAACTCTTTAAAACTGATTGAACGGCTCCTTCATCTAAGCCTAACGATTTTAGATAAGCTAGTCGATTCTGTGCTGGGGCTTGATCGGTAATTTGAATGAGACCACAGGAAACCAGGTTAAACATAATCGGAATCCATTCATTTTTATTTAAAGGGCGATTGCGCAATAAATCAAAAAGCGAACTGCGGTTGTCAATTAATTCGTAGAAGTCTAGTTGGGGATTTAAAGGAATTGGGGCACCTTTGGTTAGTCTAGTTTTAAATTCTTCTTCAGATATTACTGAATTTTTCTTAATTAAACAGGATTCAAGTTTTAATCCCTGGCTGGTTAAATAACGATATTGATCTAATAATGTCACACCTTCCATAAGGATAGAGTCTAGCCTTCGCATTACGGTCTTTTCCTGGACTTTTTCTTCGGGCCAGAATCTAAACTCACCTTCTTCCCAGATAAGAAGTTCAATTAAGGCCATGTCACCTTTTGAATCGCGTGAAAGGCAGTGGTAAGGCGTGCCATCGTTAAAGTAAATTTTGGTTTCATCGGCTTTACTTCTGACATCCAACAAGCCAGACATTTTTGCTAAATTAATCGATTGGAGGAGATTGGGTACTTGTAAATTCTTTAAATCGCCTTCAAGCGTGGCTTTAATTCCGGGACGTGGTGGATCAAAAATTAAAGTGGTGTAACTGTTGACTTCTTGATATTGCCCGTGGCTAACCGTTTGGCCATCATTTAAAGCTGCAGTGGCTTCACCCATGGACCCGGAAAAGGCATCGCTAGGAATGGCTGAATCCTGTAAAGTACTTTCTCCTGAACTGGATAACAGTAAGTTGCAGATTAACGATAAATCGCGACTTGAATAATTCCATAATACAGATGATTCGCTACCTTCAATTTGCGATAGCATCCAACTTGGCTCTTCTTGAGGACTGTTTAAACGAACCGATAACAGTAATTCAGATTTATGATCAGGAATGGAAAACGGTTGTTCAACCCAACGCCCTTTGATTTTATAAGCTTCTTCCATTAAAAACTGCACTTCATTGTAAGAAGGAATGGTTCGCTGTTTAGGCAACCTTAAGTCTCTTGGTGAAGATGGCTTTTTATTATTAAACATTGATTTTAAATTTACTTAACCCTAAAAATAGTTATATATTATTAATTCCCAATTTTTGAATTTTTTATCTGAATTTTATCGGAAAATAAAGTTTTGTGTAAAAATTAGCTTTGCCATTTTAGCTTAATACCCTTAAGGGTATAAACCCCGTAATTGTTTGGCTTCAGCTAATCGGGAAATCCCTATTTGTAAAGCAGCCATTCTTAAACGGATATTTCTATCCAGACTAAGTTTAAATACTTCATCGCAAGCTTTATCCATCAATTGTTCGAGGCGTTTATTTACTTCATTTTCACTCCAGAGTAAATGCATTAAGCCTTGCACCCATTCAAAATAACTAACCGTAACTCCACCAGCATTAGCCAGGATATCTGGAACGACAATAACATTATTTTTTTTAAGATAGCTATCTGCTTCTGGATTAACTGGGCCGTTGGCACCTTCAACAATTAATTTGGTTTGAATTTTACTTACGTTTTCCTGGGTGATTTGATTGCCAAGAGCAGCTGGAATTAAAATATCACAGTCTAATTCTAAAAGAGCTTCATTAGAAACCGGTTGTGAACCCTCAAAACCTTCAACTTTTCCAGTTTTTTGCACATGTTGAAAAAGTTTATGGATATCTAAGCCGTTTTTATTGTAAATGCCCCCAAATACATCACTTACCGCAATAATCTGATAATCTGATTCATAAAGCATTTTAGCGGTAATTGAGCCAACATTGCCAAATCCTTGAATTACAGTTCGAGGATGACTGGTTAATTTAAGAAAATCCTGGTTGGCTCGTTTGGTGCAATGTGCTACACCACGTCCGGTAGCTTCTTGACGACCAAGGCTGCCACCAATAGAAACGGGCTTACCGGTAACCACAGATGGAACGGTGTAGCCAACATTAATACTATAAGTATCCATGATCCAGGCCATAGTTTGTTCATTGGTATACATGTCAGGTGCTGGAATGTCTTTATCGGGACCAATTAAATTAATAATTTCCGAAGTATAACGCCGGGTTAATCTTTCGTTTTCCCCTATCGACAAATTCCAGGGCTTACAGTTAATACCACCTTTGGCTCCGCCATAGGGTAAACCCATAAGCGCACATTTCCAAGTCATAAGCATGGCTAATGCAGCTACTTCACCTAGATTGACACTAGGATGAAAACGTATCCCACCTTTAGCTGGCCCTAGAGTCACATCATGTTGAACCCGGTAACCGACAAAGCTTTTAACACTTTTGTCATCCATTTTTACAGGTATGCTAACAATCATGGCACGTTTAGGATAACGGAGTCGCTCATGTAAGTGTTTCTCTAGACCCATCGATTTAGCCACTTCATCAAGTTGGCTTTGGGCTTGTAAAAACAACTCGCTTTCGCATTCCATGCGGGTGAGCGGGAACTGTGAAGCCTTGTCGCCACTTTGGCCTAAGTTTTTTTTGAGATCGTCAGAAATAGATTGAAGACTTTTTTCATTAAGATTGGTTCCGGTCATGATAGTTAATTATCCTTGTTTTATCAATTAAGTAAAAAATTAATTTGCTAATTTTAAAATTATTTTCTTAATTCTATTATAAAATTGATATGAGTATGTATATATTTTCTATTTGATTAATATTTTTTTTATGTTTAGTCTTCATGAAATCTAAAATTTACCGGTTGATGTTACTGTTTATTCCTTTGGCCATTTATTGTAAATGGCGGTATGGAGCAAATATTTATAGTTTTGTTTGTGCTTGTTTAGGCATTATTCCGTTAGCAAAATTTATGGGCGAAGCTACTGAAAACCTGTCTAATCATGTCGGTGAGGTTATTGGCGGGTTGTTAAATGCCAGTTTTGGTAATGCCTGTGAATTAATTATTGCTATCACTGCTTTGAAAAGTGGTTTTTATGAAGTTGTTAAAGCCTCACTTACTGGTTCGATTATCAGTAATGTGTTGTTAGTTTTAGGTGCTTCAATGTTTTTTGGTGGGTTTAACCGGCAACATCAAAGATTTAATAAAGTTGCGGCAATGACTTCAGCTACTTTATTAGCTTTGGCTTCGATAAGTTTAATTATTCCGACCGTATTTCATTATATATATTTTGCATCATCTAATAATCTTAAAGTTTTGCATGAGTCAAGGCTAGCTTTATTTATTTCCGTGATATTATTTTCTACTTATTTGGCTAGTTTGTTTTTTACCTTAAAAACCCATAAAAATTTATTTACAGGAAGTAGTGAAACTGATCCGCAAAAAGTTTCTGAAATTGGTGGTAATGATTGGTCAGATTTGGGGGTAACCGCAGCAGTTGCTGATACTAGCATAACAAATTTATCGCTGGAGCAATCATTAAGCGTTGGATCTGGTGCGATCAACGTTGAAACGAAACAGTCTTTTAAAACCGCGATGTTTATTTTAGTAATTGC
Source organism: bacterium (assembly GCA_021815785.1). Taxonomy (GTDB): domain Bacteria; phylum Cyanobacteriota; class Vampirovibrionia; order Obscuribacterales; family JAKAZS01; genus JAKAZS01. The sequence goes on along the minus strand of JAKAZS010000004.1, from coordinate 19,516 downwards.
GACAATTTTGGTAACCGTCTTAAGTGATATTTTGGTTGCTAGCCTTGAACCCTTTGCTAAATCACTGGGATTAAGTCAAACTTTTATTGGCGTGATTTTAATTGCCATAATTGGTAATGCTGCTGAGCATTCAACGGCAGTATATTTTGCCATGAAAAACAAAATTGATTTAAGTATTAATATTGCCTTAGGTTCAGGCAGTCAAATAGCGCTTTTTGTGGCTCCGATTATTGTTTTTGCCAGTTTTATTATCGGCAAGCCTATGAATTTGTGCTTTTCTTATTTTGAAGTACTTTCCATTGCTGTATCGGTTATTATTTTATCGTTTGTGGCCGTAGATGGTGAATGTAATTGGCTTGAAGGCTTTCAACTCTTGGCGCTTTATTTGATTTTAGCCTGCACCTTTTATTTTTTGTAATTGCCTATGCCTGAATTACCTGAAGTTGAAACCATTGTTAATAATTTGCAAGTAATTAAAAATCATAAAATTATTAAAGTTAAGGTTTTGCGTGAAAGTAGTATAGCTTATCCAGATAGTAATCAATTTAGTCAGGGTTTAAAAGCTAAATATATTGCTCAAATAAAACGACGCGGCAAATTTATTTTAATTTATTTGGAAGATGAAGCTATTTTAGTCGTTCATTTGCGGATGTCGGGACGTTTAATTTATGACACCATTAAAAATGAAACTAAGTTTTTGCGAGTTAGTTTGCAATTGGATAATAAGGCCTATCTTGATTTTATCGATCCGCGAGCGTTAGGTAAGCAGTGGTATTTTACCAGCCAAGCACAAATGCTGGAAAATTTAAACACAATTGCCCAGATGGGTTATGAACCACTGGAATATTTTGATAAGAAGGTCGTTGTTAAAAAAATTCAAGCCAGTGCACGTTCAATTAAAGCTATTTTACTTGATCAATCAATTGTTTGTGGGATTGGTAATATTTATGCTGATGAAATTTTGCATTTTGCTAAAATTAACCCAATAGCTAAGGGTGTGGATTTGTCTCAACGCCAAATTACCCAAATGCTGGAAATTACTAAACAGGTGTTAAGTAAGGCGATTAAACATGGTGGCACTAGTTTTCGAGACTATACTAATTCATTTGGGGTTAATGGTAATTATCAAAACTTTGCTTACGTATACGGCCGTAAGAATGAAAAGTGCCGGATTTGTAACACCTTAATAATCAAAATAGCATTAGCTGGTCGCGGGACACATTTTTGCCCGAAATGCCAAAAGCTTTAAATAAGTTTATGTTCTTTGATGATTATACGCAATTGGCTTTCCTCCTAAATAGTAGACAACAACAAAGTACACTGAATTAAAATAGGCTGAAATATTGATATATCCAATATAATTACTACCCTGAAGCCAGAGATAGGTTTAATTTATTAGTTTAACGTTTTGGGATAACCTTCACTTTGTAATCTACAAAGGCTAAAGCTAGTGAATATTCTGTAAATTCTTTATTGCCATGATCAATGACCCATTGTAATTCTGATTTGGCTATTGGTGTTTGCTCTTTTAAGAGGAAATTTAAGCCTATGTAACAGTGGGCTTCAGTTAATTCATCATTGCTTTTAGCAATTTTAAGCAGTTGGCTGTCAGTTATTTCGCTTTTAAGATATTGAATAACAGGCATAGGCCATTTCGATTTATTTCCGGTTAAATTCGTTAGCAATTGCTTAGCTTTGGTTTCATTATTAACGGTAGGATTGCTATAGGCTAAATAACCTAGAATAGTTGAATAAACTCTTGTGTTGTCAGCGGACTTAGCTCCATGGGCAAAAAGGGTTGCGGCATCTTTAAAATCTTCGGTAAGATAATAACAAATTCCATCTAAATAGTACAAATTATTATTACTTGGTTCAATTTCGATAGCTTTATTGTAGTCCATAATTGCCTTGCGATATTTTTTTAAAGCAATCCAGATAAGACCGCGATGCGTATAGGCCTCAATATTTTTGGGATCTAATTCAATAGCTTTATTGGTATTTTCTAAAGCTGATTGATAGTTATTTTGTTTAAAATCAATTTGGCCTAATAATATATAAGCATTGCTGGAATTGGGATTAAGATCTAAAGCCTTGAGACAGTCGATCATTGCTTCATGATATTTATGCATGAGTAAATAGGTCTGGCTACGCATTATATATGCTGATTCGGTATCAGGTTTTAATCGTATTGCTTCGCTAAGATCATTAATGGCGTTAAAGTAATTCTTATGCTTGGTGTATAATTTAGCTCTATTGATGTAGGCTCCAGGAGTATTGGGGGCTAATCTTAAAGCTTGATTAAAATCACTTAGGGCATTATTGAAATTATCAAGTTCATCATAGGCTATGCCACGATAAAGATATGAATAGATTACTTTTTCATTGCTAGCAATACTGCGGTTAAAATCATATATAGCTAGTTGAAATTTTTTTAGTTCCATGTAATCAAGTCCACGAGCAAAAAGAGCTTCAGCATTGGCTGGATAAAATTTAAGCACATGATTATAATCTTCAAGGGCATTGTTATAATCTTTGTCTCTCATTAATTGATTACCATGTTTAATTAAATCTTCGGCTTCAAATTCGCTTAACTGAGCTAAAACAGGATTATTTAGGATGCTTGAGAAAAATATAATTAGTAAAAATAATAATTTAAATTTTAGGTATATGTGTTGGTAATAATTTTGGTTAAGCAATTTAATTATCATATATTTTAGCTTTGTTTCTATGCTTAGGTGTTTGAATATTTATTTGGCTGATATTTATTGATGATTATAATTTAAATTTTCTTCAAGACACCTAATCCAGGTAGATTTTTGAAACTTGGATGTGAATTAATAAATTCAACACCATTATAAGGATCGTTAGCTAAGAGTAAAGCTCCATCAAGGTCAAGATAATCGACGAGCGAGGCTAGTTGAGCTGCCGCTGTCACCCCAATGGATGATTCGATCATGCAGCCAATCATAATTTCTAGATTAAAAGCTCTGGCCGTATGAATTACTTTTAAAGCTTCGAGAATGCCACCAGTTTTTGCCAGCTTAACGACAACGCCATCGAGCACGTGACCCAATTTGGCAACATCAGAAGCGCGACAAATGCTTTCATCGGCAAAAATTGGTAATGGTGACTGTTCATGAACAGTCTTAAAGTTTTCATAACTGGAATTTTTTGGTAAAGGTTGTTCAATAAATTGAACATTGTGTTCACTTAAAAAATTGGCCATATAAATAGCTTCTTTAACAGTCCAGCCACCATTAGCATCAACTCTTAGGGGTAACTCCTTGGTCACACTGCGCACGCGTTTGATAATATCTTTGTCGTAACTGGTGCCTTGTTTGACTTTTAATATTTTATAGCCAGCTTTTATAGCAGCATGAGTTTTACGCTCAATAACTTCAAGTGTATCAAGTCCTATGGTAAAATCAGTTATGGGGCAGGTCCGATCGCTTAAACCTAAAATACTGCGCGTAGGCTTATTTAAAATTTTGCCACAAATATCATGTAAGGCCATTTCGATACCAGCTTTAACTGAATTATGATTACTGATAATATTGTCCATTTTATCCATTATTTTAGATATTGCTAATGGATTATCGCCTAAAATCTGAATGGATTTAAAATGTTCTAAAACGGCAAGAGCTGTGTAGAAATCTTCACCATGGTAATTAACTGGTGCAATTTCGCCAAGGCCATAGTAATCTTCATGGGTTAGTTTTACTAAAATATTTTTAGTCTCAGAACTGGTACCATAAGAAATACCAAAAGGGTCAGCTGTTTCTAAATTTAATAATTCAAAGTCTAATTTTATATTTTGCATTTCACTCCTTGGTTTTGCTTAAAATACTATCAAATAATTTTTTAACACCATATCTAACTGGATCGGTTGTAGGCAGGTTGGTTTCTTGTTCTATTGAGTTGATTAAATTTTGCGCATCATTATTAGTTAAATCTTTGGTGTTGATTGCTATGCCAAGAACTTTAGTTGAGCCCAGATGAGTCATTAATAACTCATAAGTTTTAATGATAACATTAATATTAGGCAGTAAAATTTTTCCTTCTTCAATAGTTTGTTGGTTGGCATTATGACATAAAATAAAACCATCAGCACAACTTCCATGCATTAATGATAGTGTGACTCCGGAAAAACCTGGATGATAGATTGAGCCTTGCCCTTCAATAAATAAAAAATCTTTTACTGCTTGATTTTCAAGAATTAAGCTTTCGATTGCGCCGGCCATAAAATCGCCAATTACCCGATCGATGCCAATACCTTGCCCACCAGCAATTAAAATTCCTGTTTGACCAGTCGCTAAGAAACGTGCGTCGTAATTTTGTAATTTGGCATAATTAGTCAATTCAATGGCCGTGGTCATTTTTCCTGATGAACAGTCGCTACCTATCGTTAATATTTTCTTAGCATTTATTGATCGAGCCTTGCCACTAGCTATGGACAGGTTTGTTGGTGGTTTGCGTAAGTCGATTAATTTGGTATTATTTTTATTGGCCAGCGCTATAAATTCACTGTCTTCACTTAAAAAGTCGTGTAAGCCATTGATAATATCTAATTTATAATTACAGGCTTGAAGAAGATCGTTACGCCAGTGTTTAGGTAATTTACCGCCACTAAGTGAAATTCCTAATACCAGAGCTTCTGGTTGATAGGCTAAAGCATCTTTAATACTGGCTACAATTGGCGCAGAATGGTTAATGCCGGTAAGAGCTTGGATGCTTAAATTGGCCTTGTAGCTATCAATTACGCAAGTGACTTGACTGGGGGCATAGCGCAAGACGCCAAGAGCTGTTTTTGAGTGTTCTTGAGCAAATTCGCCTTGGGCATATATGGCGAACTTAGTGTTAAGGTCAAAAGCAAATCGATTTTTGTGAATAAAGGCATTTTCCATAATTAATTACCTGAACTTATTGAGTTAATTGCTTGAATTTTCTTATTTTACAATAATTGAAAAGCAATTTAAGAAAGTCTAAATTATTTGAGCAGATAAATTGAAAAATTATTAGCCTTACCCTAGGCTAATATGTGTTAATTTATTTTAATAATATTTTAGAGTTTTTTAATTTCTCTAAACAGTCAAATCTGCTTTATTCACAGCGTAAATTAAAATTTCTTATTTTTACTTATGTTAGTAATGTAAGTAGAATTAAATTATTATTGTATAATTAACGTAACGGTTAATATTACCAATTAGAATTTCATATTCTTTAGATTTAATTGAATAGTATTAATTAAATTAAGTAACCTTTGGAGATTCGTTGTTTATGACTACTGAAAACGTTAATTCATCAGAAAGCAATTCATCTGATGCTAACGAAAATGACCAAAAGCAATCTATGCCTAATGTCCCACCGCCTAAAGTTGATGATTTGGGGTTGTCACGCAAAGATCAGGCAAAAGCTTTTTATCGTAGTCTTTATGCTGGAGAAGCTCCCAATATTAATGATCTTATGCCGAATGCAACTGAGGCCAGTAGCAGCAAAGTTTGTGCCAGTTGTGAACATCTGCAGGGCGAGGTTGGTGATTTAGAAAAAAAATTAGCTGATTCTCAAGGTCTTTATAAAAGAATGGCTGCTGATTTTGAAAACTATCGCAAGCGCATTGACCGTGAACGTGATGAATATAGGGTTTTGGGTGTGCAACGAGCCATTGAAAGTATTTTGGCTGCTATGGATGATTTTGATCGAGCCAAACTTACTATAAATCCCAATATGGATATTAGCAAAATAATTGACAACATTAATGTCGTTCACAATTCGTTTATTCGCTGTTTTGAAGCCTTGGGTGTTAAACCCCTTGATGCTGTCGGACAGATCTTTGATCCACGATTACATGAACCTGTTCAGGAAATTCCTACCAATGATCATCCGGATAATTCCGTAATTCATGAGTTGAGAAAAGGTTATCAATTAAACGATAAAATTATTAGACCGGCCTTGGTTAATGTGGCCGCTAAAATTGACCCCAGTACATTGTCGTCTAGTGAGCTTAAGTCTGAGACTGTTGTTAATAGCCAAAATGTTAATGCCGCCGATAGTGATTCAGCGGAAAAAGTTGAAGCTCAAAATAATGATACTAACATTGAAGTCCAGGCTGAAACTAAAACTGATAATGCCAGTAAATCTAGTAAATCTTCAAGTCAGGTAAATGAAAATATAGCCAAATTGTTCGGTGCAGCGCCGCAAGTAAACAGGACCGATCGTTCTGATGACGAAACCATCTAGTTAAAATTATACACTCGTTAGGAATTTAATAAGTATGAGTAAACGTGACTATTACGAAGTTTTAGATGTGGCAAAATCGGCTACCGTAGACGATATAAAAAAATCTTTTCGCAGTAAAGCTCGTAAACTTCATCCGGATAATAAAGATAGCGGTGATGAAAAGGCTTTTAAAGAATTAGCTGAAGCTTACGAGGTTTTAACCGATCCGCAAAAGCGTGAGCTTTATGATAAATACGGTCATGAAGGCATAAATGGTTCTAGTCCCGGTTTTGACAATTTTAATTTTCAGGATCTTGCCGGCTTTGGGTTTGAAGATATTATTGAAGCATTTTTAGGTGGTAATTTTCGCCAGGGTTTTGGCCGTCGGGGTGGGCCTGAACAAGGTTCACATTTGAAATATAATCTTGAAATTGAGTTTCTGGAGGCTATTTTCGGTACTACAAAAAAAGTCGTAATCGACAGATTGGAAGATTGCCCTAAATGCGAAGGCAGTGGAGCAGCTGCCGGCAGTAAGCCAATAACTTGTTCGGGCTGTAATGGCATGGGACAAGTTCAGCAAGTAGTTAATTCTTGGTTTGGCCAAAGTGTGCAAATAATTGCCTGTCCTCAATGTCATGGCAATGGAACGATTATTGAAAAACCATGCGCTGACTGTAAAGGAGCTGGATTAGTTAAAACCAATAAGGAATTTGAAGTCAATGTTCCACCGGGAGTGCAGTCTGGCTTTAAATTGAGATTAACCGGTGGTGGCAATAAAGGTCGTAAAGGTGGATCTTTTGGTGATTTGTATATATTGCTGCATGTCAAAGAACATGAAATTTTCACCCGAGATGGCGACAATATTCATCTAGAAAAAGCAATAAGTTTCCCCATGGCGGCTCTTGGCGGTGAAATTCTCGTGCCAACAATCGAAGGTGATACGGTAATAACTATTCATCCTGGTACTCAGTCTGGAACAGTTATTACACTTCGGGATAAGGGTGCGTTAAAATTAGCTAATTCTCAAAAACGCGGAGATCAATATGTTCATCTGATCGTAAAAACTCCAGAAAAATTATCCGGCGAGCAGATAAAACTTTTTGAAGAGTTGGCTCAAATTAGCGGAGAGTCACTAAAAATTGATAAAACTGTTAAAGATACTTTAAAACACCAGGCTAAAGAAAAAAAAAATAGTGCTGATACCAAAAATAATGAAAATTCCAAAGATGAATCATCTTTTTTTGAAAAAATTGTGGATGTCTTCAAGCATAAAGCTGATAGCTAACTTAATTAAGGTGGTTTGTTTAATTGCTATAATTATAGCAATTATCGATCCGGCCAATGCAACTAAGTTAAGTGCACCATTGAAAAAATCTATTACGCAAAATTACCCTGATTGTAAATTTAGGTTGGATAGTAGTTTTGAAACTTCAAAAGCAGGACTGTTTATCCCGATAGTTTTAAATCAAAAATTTATATTGCGCGATTCAAATTTGAGTATTTATACAAAACCCCATTATTCAACTGTTTTAGTAGTTAATAATACTTTGATTTATTTACAGGTAATTAAACGAAGTAGTTTTTTGACTATCCTTTTGCCACCTCAATTACCAGATAAAGTGGTTAAACAAATCCTTAAAAGTAATTTTGTGGCAGATTTAATAGTGCCAGAGGGTTTTGTTTTGCCTAAATCATTAAAGTCATTGATTAACAATAATGTGGTTAAAGTAATCGAAGATCAGATTATTGCAGTTCAAGTAAATAAAATTAAGACTAATTTAGAATCAAGTTATGTTTTTTTGACATCGCCTAGTTCAGGTAAAATAATAATGTTAGATCAAAAGAATTTAACTAAAATTACTGATTTCCAAACTGAAGGAACTCCTTCAAGTATGGCTAATTTTCAGAATAAATTATTAATTACCGATCAGGCTAAAAATCGTGTGCTCATCCTTGATCCAGCTGCTAAAGCATTTATCGATCAAATTGATTTGCCTAAAGCTTGTGCTCCTAAAGGAATAGCCTGTTTAAATAATAGTAATTATTTTTACGTTTCGGAAAGTGCTGCCAATAACATTGATGTTATTGAATATTCGACTAAGCGCATTTTAATGAAGACACGTGTTGCTACTGGGCCAGGAAAAATATATGTTACACCAGATGGCCGTTTTATTATTGTTTTAAATACAGCTATTGGTGGAGTCTCAATGTTAACCACTTTAAACCAGCGTTTATTATGTGCTCTTAAAGTAGGGCTTATGCCTAATGCCTGTGCGATTAGTAGTGATAGCCAAAGGGCATATATAACGAACCGGTTGTCTAATAGTATTTCAGTTATTGATATTAATAAACACCGGGTTGTTTCTTCGATACCAACTGGTAATGGTCCTACAGGAATCGTGTTAGCTAAAAAAAATATTTATGTAGCAACTGCTAAAGATAATAAAATACAAGTTTTTGATGCAGAAACTTTTAAATTGATTACTGAAATTAAATTACCCTTAGATGTTGATTTTCCTGGAGCGCTAGCTTATTTAGCTAGTAAAAATCAAATTATCGTTACCAGTGAATCAACTGAAGCGATTGGTATTTTAGATTTAAATCTAATGAAATTTGTTGATGAGCCAGTAATCGGATTCCATACTGATGAAGTATTTCTTTTGAATTAATTCGGTTAATTATGATCATGAAGTCTACTGGTAGACCTGCATTATTAAGATAATTTTACTGATAGAGTCAAGCCTTGAAAATTTTGTTGTTAATTTGTTACCAGATTTGGCTATAATATATTGGCAAATCTGGGCTAAGATAATCTTTAAAAGAGATCAAGTGATATATTTTCCACATGGTTAATTTGAGCAGTTTCACTTATGTTTTGGATTGTCCTATTATGGTTTAATTCTGGTTGGATTACGGTATCATTTACGCGACTTAAATTTTCTGGATTAAGCCAAATAATAATTAAGTCTAATTGAGCTGGGGCTGTATTAGTTAAATTATGACTATTTAAATAACTTCTCATTCCTAAATTTAATTTGTTAATTTTCGCAGAATCTATAGCATCATAGCCTGTATAGCTTAATTCATTTTTATACTTAATACGGGTTTTAACTTCGATAAAAACATAAATATTGTCTTTGTTCTTTGCTATTATATCGATTTCACAGTAGCGACTAACACGGTAATTGGTTTCAAGAATTTGATACCCTTTATTTTCCAAAAATCGTTGAGCAATTTTTTCACCAAGAACACCGGTTTTCCAGTTATTACTTTTATTGGACATGGCTGCCTCTAAAGATGGCTTTACAGATAAGATTGGTTGATTAAAGGTGAGGTCGTTGGTCTAAGTCTTAAAAATATCTGAATCAATAAAATCTCAGTTTTGCCGCAAAAATTTAGCCTTGCGATTTATTGACAAATTTAGTGATATTTGATTGAAAAATTAAATCTACCGTGCCAGTAGGACCATTACGATGTTTAGCGATAATGATTTCAGCTTCGCCACGCTTTTCCGTATCAGCATTGTAGTACTCATCACGATAAATAAACATTACCATATCAGCATCTTGTTCTATTGCTCCTGATTCGCGTAGGTCAGATAACATTGGTCGCTTATTTTGCCTGGCCTCGACCGCTCTGGATAATTGTGATAGGGCAATAACTGGAACTTCTAATTCTCGGGCCAAAGTTTTTAAGCCTCGCGATATTTCCGATATTTCCTGAACTCGATTATCAGACTGTTTGCGGCCTTGCATTAACTGGATGTAGTCAATGATTATAAGGCCTAAACCTTTCATTTCAGCCTTAAGCCTGCGAGCTTTAGCTCTAATTTCCAAGGCATTAATTAGCGCTGAATCATCTATAAATATGGGGGCTTCGGCTAATTTACCCATAGCTTGCGATAATCTGGTAAAATCGTTGGTATGCAGATGACCAGTGCGCACGCGCCCAGCATCAACTTGAGCCTCAGCGCAGAGCATTCTTTGGACAAGTTGTTCGCGGGACATTTCTAGGCTAAATACGGCAACAGGAATTTTGCGGTCGCAAGCAATTTCCTGGGCAATATTTAAACAAAAAGCGGTTTTACCCATCGAAGGCCTAGCTGCGATAATAATTAAATCAGATGGCTGAAATCCTGATGTTAAGGCATCTAAGTCATAAAAGCCTGAGCCCAGACCTGAAAGTGAATCACGATTTTCCCAGCGTTGTTCAATTTTGTGGAAGGATTCTTCAACAACATCTTTAATATGCACTAACTGTTGCATATTGCGTCTTTGAGCTAGCGTGAAAATCACATGCTCAGCCTTGTCCAGAGCTTCATCTGCGTCATTGGTATCAAAAGCGTAACCAGCTATTTCCGATCCGGCTTTGGCTAGGCTGCGCAACGTTGATTTTTCCTGAACAATTTTAGCATAGTATTCAACATTTGCTGATGTTGATACTTGATAGGCTAATTCACTAATATATTTGCGGTCACCAACTTGTTCAAGCAGGCCTTTGTTCTTAAGATTCTCTGAAATGGTAACCATGTCTATCGGTTCATGTTTTTCATATAAATCTAACATGCTGGAAAAAATTAACTGATGTGATTTCTTATAGAAAAATTCCGGTTGTAGATGATCGAGTACACGAGCTAAGGCATCTTCGCTAATTAATAATGATCCTAGTACAGCTTGTTCAGCTTCTAAGGATTGGGGTGGAATTCTATCAATTAATGTTGATTCAGTTACGCTCATTTAAATTATTTACCTTGAATTATTGATGTGAGTATTTTTACTTTATCCTTACATATTAATCTTCCAGACCAGTAAGATCCCCAAGCGGCAAGCCAAGTTCCTCGGCTTTAAGAAGGCGACGCATAATTTTGCCGGACCTGGTTTTGGGTAGTTTGGATCTTACTTCAATTTCACGGGGATAGGCATGAAAGGCTAGTTGTTTTTTTATAAAGTCTTTGATGTTTTTTAAGATTTCTTCATTAGCTTTAATACCATCTTTTAATACAATGAAAGCTTTAATAATTTCACCGCGCTCTTCGTCAGGAATTCCAATAACGCCTGCTTCAACTACATATTCATGTTCTAGAAGCGCTGATTCAACTTCAAAGGGGCCAACACGGTGACCAGCTGTATTAATTACATCGTCCGCTCGACCGACAAACCAAAAATAGCCATCAGTATCTATCCAGGCATTATCACCGGTGAAGTACCAATTAGCTATCTTAAAATATTCATTATAGCGTTCAGGATCACGCCACACCGTTCGAAACATTGATGGCCAGTTTGGTTTAACTACTAATTTGCCAAGATGCCCAACTTCAAGCTCATTGCCTTCATCGTCAACGATAGCGGCATAAATTCCTGGCAATGGTTTACCCATGGAGCCAGGTTTTATTGGTAGACATGGTAAATTACTAATCATCTGGGCACCAGTTTCAGTTTGCCACCAGTTGTCGTGAATCGGCAAGCGAAATACTTGCATCCCCCAACGAATAACTTCAGGATTTAAGGGCTCGCCCACACTTAAAATATGTCTTAATGAATTTAAATTATATTGCCTAACTAAAGCATCACCTTCTTTCATGAGCATTCTTAAGGCTGTTGGCGATGTATACCAAACTGTAACATTAAGATCTTGCAGGGTCTGATACCACAATTTAGCACTGAAGCCTGATTCAAAACAGACCATTGAAGCACCATTACTTAATGGGCCATAAATACCATAAACCATTCCCGTAACCCAGCCCGGATCAGCTGTACACCAGTAAATATCATCGTCACGTAAATCGAGCACCCATTTTGTTGTCATATGCTGGCTTTTAAGATCGTTATGAACGTGCACTACTCCTTTAGGTTTACCCGTTGTACCTGAAGTATATAAGATGTATAATGGATCTTCTAATTGCATATGCGCATTATTGAAAACAGTTGACTCATTGTGCGTTATGGCTTCAAATGAGTATTCGTTTGCATTTAAATTAGCCTGATTACCTGCAACAATTACGATTGACTCTAGATTGGGCAAGTCGGATTTTATGGAATCAATTCGGCTTTTAAGATTGGTATCGGTAATTAGGATTTTGGCACCACTATCACTCAGTCGGTCTTTAAGGGCATCTGGACCAAAGGCTGAAAAAAGCGGTCCGACAATAGCGCCAATACGGGCTAATGCTAATGTAACTGTATAGGTTTCAATAATTCGCGGTAAAAATATAAAAACTCGGTCACCTTTTTTTACGCCGAGTTTAACTAGGGCATTAGCGACCTGATTGCTTAAATTAAATAAATCTAAATAAGTATATTTTTTTACGGTGGCGTTTTTATCAATTGCATATATAGCCACTTTGTTTTTGCGACCGTTAACCAGATGACGGTCAATTGTATTATAGGCTACGTTAATACTGCCATCTGCATAATAAACGATTTCGTTGGTTAAGGATTTATCATAATTAAAGGTATCGTAAAGCGTTTGATAATCAGTAAGGTTGGCGCTAAGTGGGAATTTCTTAATAATGTCATCGCTCAATTCCTTGGGAATATGATCAATATTTACAGAAGCAGAATTTAAAGTAGGAATATTTTTACTCATGTTTATTATCCTTTAAAGCTAAGTTGATTTTTATGCCAAGCAAAGCAGTAAAATACTTACTTAGATGCGTTCACCTAATATTTATGGGTGTTATATGAAATTATAATATAACTTTTCGGTTAACCAATGAATTTAAGAATAATTGGATATTAAAGAAAAATTATATACATTAGAATAACATGGAAATAATAAAATGCATATGTTTTGAATTCAGTATTGGTTGACAAGTGCCGTCGCTTTGTTGGATTGAATTTATGTATATATATTGGGAAGGTCAATTTTGGCTCAACAAAAACGGACCGTGATTAAAAAGTGATAAAATATTAATCAAATCGTGAGAATATGGTTGACCTAGCGGTCTTGGGTCATTGTTGTTAGTAGCGTTTCGAGATTCGGTTTGTCATACTCATATTGGTTGTGGTTGTCTTTTAAGCTTTTTAATTTTAAGCTGAACCAGTTATGCTTTGCATAAAACTCAAAGAGCGCTCAAAGGCAATTTGAGCCGATGAGGCATCATAACTACCACGTTCATTACAGTTAAAGCCATGATCCGCATCGTAAATATATACATTGCAAGAGTTTTTGTGTTTGATTGCCTCTTTAATTTGTGTAACTGACGACAGTGGAATATGGCTATCTTTAGCGCCAAAGTGGAAAATTATCGGACAATTTAGATTGTCAATGTCATTTAAGAAATTATCAATGCCGCCACCATAATACGATACGGCTGCAGCAATATCTTTTGATTTTGTAGCCAAGCGATAAGCCAATTTGCCACCTAGGCAATAACCTAAAACGGCAAGCTTGCCTGTACAGTAAGGTAAATTTTTTAAATAGGTTAAAGCTTCTTGCAAATCAATTAGCCCTAATTCTTCGTTAAATTCTTGGTAATATTTAAAGGCTTTGGTCATTTCAGTTGGTTCATAACCAGATGTAAAGCCAGGCTCAAGTCTAAAGAACAAATCCGGTGCTAATACCACATAGCCTTGTTTGGCGTAATTATCCGCTACGTTTCGGATATGATTATTGACGCCAAATATTTCTTGAATTAACAATAAACCTGGTCCCGAGCCTGATTCAGGTAGTGCTAAATAACCTTGAAATTTTAGGTTGGCATTAATATCAATCATTGGTTTTGCCATGTTGATCTCCTAAGGATAAACTGGTGTCTGTTGCTGGTGCCTGACAGTGTTTATTTAGCCAGGTTAGAATGGTTTGAGCTGTTTGGGGTTTAATGTATTTGGTTTCTAAAAGGACATGGCCACTATTGGGTAGTAATTTTAAAGTTTTATCTTTAGATTTTAAAAGTTTAGCTATTTCAATAGATCCTTGGGGAGCATATATTGAATCAATTTCACCTTGTAAAATTAAAACTGGTAAATCGGCAGGGATTTTATTAACAAAAGGCTTGGTTCGAGCGCTAAGCCAGAGGTATTTAGATATTTCTTCAATACTTAAATAATTGCGACCCAGCGGATCGTTCATGCGTTCAGTAACTGTTTTAGGATCTTCAGACATCGTTTGACCAATAAATTTGGTTAAATCAATTTGACCAAATGGGTGGCGTAAAATCTGGCTGCCGGTACCAAAGAGTAAAGATGGTTTTGGGATTTTGGTTTTCATTGAAGCGCTAGAAATAATTAGGCCATCAACCAGATCTGGGTGTTTACAGCCAAAACGCAGGGTTAAGTGGCCACCAGTACTTTCACCCATACAGAAGAGTTTGGTTGATGGATAAAGTTTGCGAATTTTTTTTACTAGAATTTCAAAATCGTTAAGCACGTCATAATATTCAAGTTTGCGGTCTTGCAAGTTTTTATCTAAATTATTATAGAACCGACCAAATCCATGTTGATCTGCGCATATAACTAAATAGTCATGACTGGCTAAAAAATCACCAATGCCACGATAGGCATAACCGTGAATCGTAAGTCCGTGAATGCAAAAGATAATGGCTTTGGGCTTATTGTTTAAATTGCCCCAGTGATATACGTAAGGGGTATTAGCGGTAACTAAGCTTGGCGTTAGGCTTTCTTGTGATTGAGTCCAGAATTTTGTGTACTGATCTAAGGTGATATTGTTGCGAAAGTAGCTGCTAGACTGAGGTGTGGCCAATGAATCAGTGTTGCTACCAGAATGTTTGTTCTTATTGACAGCAGTACTAAAATTGCACTGAGGTGTTGCCAGTGAACCAGTATTACTACCGTTAAGATTTTTAGCTTTTACATTGATGTTTAAAAACAGAATAGTAATTAAAAAAAATAAATTAAATAATTTTTGCTTGATCAACATATTCCTTGACAACTTTAATGATTAAAAAAAAGATTTATCTATTTTAGCAAATAATTGTTATTTGCCAACTCAGTTTAAATTACTTAAGTCTAATCTAAATGAGCGGTTAAATTTTGGCTTAAGCCGGTGGGATAAACAATAAATTTTTAACGATTGCCCACCCTTATTTTTTTAGATAAAATTAGTTAGCCCTAGCGATAGTTTTAACGCATGCGTAAAATTCGATTGATTTCTGACTGTATGTCACCTTCAAGCATAAAGCTAACCCATTTAGCGGTTTCTTGAATGGCATTTTTATCATTCTTAGGCTTATCACTGTAATCAATATTTCGGCCAATTTTCATTTGCCATTTTTTAGGTAAGGCCAGAAAGTTAAAGGGAAATGGTAGCCAAGGGAAAAATGGGGTAATGGGAAATGAAGGTATGTCTAAATATTCAGCTAATTCGTTTAAGTTAAAATAAGTGGGACTTGATTCATCGCAGCCTACCGTAGTTAAGGGATAAATATTAACCCCATGTTCAATAGCTGGTAAGGTTAAAGTCCAGTCAAAGCTATAAAGACGATTAGTCATTGACAATGGTTTATTGATTGCCTGCTTAGCTTCTGGAAAGACAATTACGATTTCATTTTGACTAAACAGTTTCTTTAAATTATCGTTAGAAAATGGCACAAACCCAATTTCACGAGCCAAAGTACAAATGCGTTCATCTTCAAAACTATCTAAGTCATAAGCTATATTGACTCTGCGTCCCAATTGATTCATGGCTGCATAGGAAAACATTAAAGCTGGCCAAGGAATTATCGAACTAGTGTTGCCGACGATTAGACAGGGTTTGTCGGGGCTAATATGATCTAAGTTAATAAAGTTAACCTTAAACCAGTTATGATAAAAAAAACCTAAAAAAGCCTGGGCTTTAACATAGGTTTTTAAATCAAAATCAAATAAATTTGGCGTGTTTAAAGTTTGGCGGATAAATTCTTTTTGGGTGTGGGTAAATTTTGACATTAAGGCTTTGCTCCGAAACTAGTTGTTTATGAGAGATTTGCGTTTAGCATACATTTCATTTAAATCTTTTTGAATTGTATATTGAATTTCGCGGGCTATTTTTAAAATTAAATGGCGATTGTGGGCTTGGCTTGGGTCAATATTTAAATGAATTGGTTTATGAATTTTTATTTGCCATTGAACCGGTAAAGGTAAAAACATTAAAGGGAACGGTAACCATGGGAATACTTGGGTGACAGGGAAAAATGGCATTTTAACCAACCTGGCTACACTGTTTAAATTCTTGACATTGATGAAAATTTCATCACCACCAAGAGTTGATATGGGAATTATGGGGATTTGGTGCGTAATCGCTAATTTAACAAAGCCTGGATTAAAATCAATTAAGCGGTATCGGTGTTGAAAGGTTTTGGAAACTCCGCGAATGCCTTCAGGGTAAATCCCAATTAATTCACCTTCGTTAATTAGATTAGTGGCATTTTCAAGCGTCGCCCGAACTTGACCAGTTTCCTGCATCCAATTGGATAATCCTGGTACTTTTAAGAAGAAATTGGTGATTAAATAACGAACTCGTCTTGGACTTGGATGTAATTTGCACATGGCCATCGTCATCATGACTGCATCAATTGGCAGCATTCCCGAATGGTTGCCGACCAGAATCCCCGAACCAGTACTTGGTATGTTTTCAATACCAGTCAATTGAATTTTAAAATATTCTTCAAAACAATATTGAAAAAATGGCTCACAATGAGCTAGGGTTCTAAGGCTGTAGCCATATTTGTCGTCATCTTTTTGGTATTTTTCGTAATACAGTGGTCGGTCTTGCTTTAAATAGCTTATCGGATCACTGCGCAGTAAAGTGCTTAACGCTTGAAGAGGCGACCGATTAGCCATATAAATCCTAAAACCCCCGGACCAAAAGAAATAAACAAAACAAGTCTTCTTAAAACTTTCTTTAAGACTAAATTAAAGCCATCTTTAAAGGATAAATCATTTTCGACTTTATCATCTAAATCAACATTTGTATCTTCTTCATTCATATTAATTTAACCTCAAAACATTATTTTATGAAAATGAGTATTACTAGATTATATTTTAGGGTTAAATTGTTGTAAAAGCTAATTTATCAAGAATAATTTAAGATTGATTTAAGACAAATTTAATTGGTTCACTTTGTCAATTAGGTTATACTAAGCTTAATAAGCATATAAATTAAAAGAATTTAAGTTTTAAAGGAGATGGACATGGATTTAAGTAATATGCCCGATTTTAGCAAAATGATGGAATCAATGCAAAAAATGCAAAATGAAGTAATGCAGGCTCAAAATGAATTGTCAGGTAAAACTGTTGTTGGCAGTGCTGGTAATGGAGCGGTTAAAGTTACCTGTTCCGGAACCTTTGAGTTTAGTGATGTTAAAATCAGCCCTGAATTTTTTGCCGGTACTGATGTAGAAACCCTTGAAGATACAGTTTTAATTGCTATTAAAGATGCTTGTGATAAAGTTCTTGACATTGGTCAAAAAGCCATGAATTCAAAATTAGGTTCAATAATGCCTCCTTTTGGCAGTTAGTTTTAAACTCTTATGATAAAATACGCCCATTGATTTCTAGGTCAATAAACCCATTCTTCTTGAAAGTTACTGTGTAACGGTAGCTTTAATGAAGTGGCTGTTGTCATTTCTTAGTCAATAATGTGACTTGTGAAAAGTTAGCATTAATCTTATTGTTGTAAAGGAATTTTTCAGGATTCCTAAATTATACGGGTGATAATTTGATTTATTATCTGTTTGGATTTTGCTATAATTCATGTTTATGGCAGCAATTTAAATTCAATGGATATATGTTTTATACTCAACCTTTAGCAAAATTAATTGATGAATTCCAGAAATTCCCTGGGGTTGGTCCTAAATCAGCTCAACGAATGGCTTTTTTTGTACTTAATCTGCCTTATAATGAAGTAACTTCGTTAGCTCGATCAATAGTTGAATGCAAGGAAAAAGTTAAACCGTGTCAAAACTGTTTTTATTTATCAGCTTTAAATCCTTGTGAAATTTGTGCAAATCTGCGTCGGGAAGTAAAATCATTATGTGTTGTTGCTGATTCAAAAGATGTGATTGCCCTTGAAAAAACCCGAGAATTTCGTGGTCTTTATCATGTTTTAAATGGTTTGATATCACCTTTAGCCAATATTGGTCCAGAGAATTTAAAAATTCATGAATTAATTAATCGCGTAAGTAATGGCAGCGTTGAAGAAATTATCCTGGCCATTAATCCTACGATTGAAGGTGATACTACGGTACTTTATTTAAATAAATTGTTAAAACACTTAAATTTAAAAATTACGCGGATTGCTTTTGGATTGCCGGTAGGATCAGATCTTGAATTAGCTGATGATATTACGTTAGTGCGAGCGCTAGAGGGTAGGCGGGAAGTGGTTTAAATCTAAGTTGCAAGTCCATATTCTAGTCTGTTTTTGGCAAATTATATTTATGTTGGTTTTTCATTTGATTGTCTTGATAATTTTGGCTAATAATATGTGTAACAGATATGTAATAAAAGGTTAAATAGAATTTAAACTTCCCTGTCTATAAACATAAACCATAGCCATTATAATCCAATTGTTTATAAAATAAATGGGTTTTATTGCCTGGTTTTATATCTAAATTATGCTGATTATATTTACTCACGGTTTAGCTTAAGGCAAATGTCAAGTATTGTTGTTTTTTTTAATATGATTAAAATTAAAAATGTTATTAAATAATTAAAAATTACAACGCAACACTTCAAAAATAAAACTAGAAAGGCAAACAATTTAATGGAACAAGGTAAACTCATAACAAAATTAGCCCAAAGATTAGAGGAATTAAAGAATAAAGAATACAGCTACATTGCCGATGAATTATATTCAGTTGAAGCAATGACTAATCCAATCTATCGGGAGGAATTAGAAAAAATGTATATATTTGATCCTTTAAACCCTTTAACGGCTCAAAATTAAATTTTAAATCGGTCATATATTATCTCCATATAAATAAAATGTAGTTAAAGCTAGTTTTTAACTACATTTTATTTTGGTCCACAAATCATTGTATTTATAAATAAATTCACCAATATCAGTTAATTCTTCGCATTTATCGAGAGCCTGATCGTTTGGATAAAAATTTTGGTCATTAATAATTTCCTGGGGCATAATGTTTAGAGCAGCTTGATTAGCTGTTGAATAACCATTAAAGATAGCATTGGTTTTGGCAATTTGAGGATCAAGCATAAAATTAATCCATTTGTAGGCTAGATCAATATTGGCAGCTCCCTTAGGGATGCACCAATTGTCTGTCCATAAAGATGTGCCATTTTGGGGAATTCGATATTCAATATTTTTATTTTGACGCCGAGCCTGATACACATCTCCACTAAAA